>NZ_JBWKFL010000001.1:304936-324028 GCF_056434305.1 Streptomyces sp. NPDC044061
AAACACGACCACCGTGGCGTAGTGGTTCCCTCCCTGGTTTGGGGGGGGCGGCAGTGGGGGGGGGTGTGTTTTCCTGCGCCCCCCCCCCCCCCCTCCCCCCCCCCCCCCCCCCAGCGCCACCGCGCCCTATCTCGCGGCCCGGCTCGCGCGCTCCTGACGACAGCGCGAGGGGCTGAGCACCGGTCAGCCGGTTCGGGGCGCAGGGTCGCGCGCGTCGCCATGCTGCGTTCCAGCTTGTGGCGGATATCGCTCGCGGGGTGTCACGTCTGGGGTCGTTCCACAATGAGTTCGGCAACGTGTCGCATCTTGATGTCGCTGTGCTGGGAGATCTCGCGTAGGGCGTCCCGGTCGTTCTCCGCGCGCAGACGGGCGAGCGTGACGACGATGCCAATCGCCTTGCAGATCGCCCTGTTTGCGGGCCCCAGCCGCATGCTGGTGGGCGCGGCAGACCGTGGAGTCGACGCTCAGGTCCCACGTGATCGCACCCGGCGGGCGGGCCCTGCGGACGTGAGCTGCGGACCTGGTGCGCCCGGGACGCGGAGCGCACAGGGCGCCACGCGCTCATGTCCGCTGAGACCGATGCTCTGCAATGCCGAATTCGGGCAGGTCAGCGACGAACGCGTCAAACCCCGCAACGGCTATCGCCCGCCGAGTGGACACGAGGGCCGGGACGATCGAGCCGGCCATCCCCAAGCTGCGCCAGGGCAGTTACTTCCCGCACTGGTTTCTGGAGGAGCGCCGACGGGCCGAACAGGCCCTCATCTCGGTGGTCGCCACCGCCTACCTGCTCGGCGTCAGCACGTGCGACGGGGTGCGCAGCGAGCCCCCATTCCGACGACGAGCGGAGGGCGCGCCACCCTGTCAACTCCTTCAGAGCATCTCCAGGGGCGTGGGCCCGTTGGGCGGCGGGAACGCCTCGTCGAGGGCGTCGAGCGCCTCGGTGGGAAGGTGGAGGTCCAGCGCGCCGCGGTTCTCCCGAACGTGGTCGGGTGATCCGGAACGCGGGATCGCGGCCACCCCCTGTTCCAGCACCCAGGCGAGTGCCACCTGGGCCGGCGTGGCTGCGAGGGCCCGGGCCACGGCACCCAAAGCGTCGCCCTTCAGTAGCCGCCCCTGCTCGATCGGGGAGTAGGCCATGACCGTCACCCCGGCCTCGCGGCACCAGGGGAGCAGATTCCACTCGATGCCGCGCCGGGAGAGGTTGTACAGCACCTGGTCGGACGCGGCGTCGCCATTGGGGAGTGTGGTCAGTTCGGCCATGTCGGTGACGTCCAGATTGCTCACGCCCCAGTAACGGATCTTTTCCGCCTCCATCAGGTCGGTGAATCCCGCAAGGGTCTCCTCGAGTGGCAACCGGCCCCGCCAGTGCAGCAGGCAGAGGTCCAGCCGTTCCGTTCGGAGCCGCCGCAGGCTGCCCTCGCAGGCGGCGACGGTGCCTTTCCGGTCGGCGTGCCCGGGCAGCACCTTGCTGACGAGGAAGACCTCCTCCCGGTGCCCCCGGAGGGCCTCCCCGACGAGTTCCTCGGCTGCGCCGTCGCCGTACATCTCCGCCGTGTCGACGACGGTCATGCCCAGGTCCACGCCCAGCCGCAGCGCGGCGATCTCCTGTTCACGCCGGGCCGGGTCCTCGCCCAGGTACCAGGTGCCCTGCCCCAGCGCCGCGATCTCCTCACCGGAGGGGAGCGCGATCGTTCTGGCCGATTCCGCAGACATCTCGGGCCTCCCGTCTGCCGCGGATCCGCGTCACGCGAGCCCGCACCGGGTGCCCAGGTCCGCGCCTCCCAGACGAAAGGTGTCGGATGTGCCGGAGTGTGAGGTCAGGAGGGGCGAGCGGACTGCGCCGAGACCTTGCCGGGACCGGGTGCGCGGTCGCGCAACGCGACGACCACTGACACAACGGCGCCACAGGAGAGGACCGCCGCGAAGCCGATCATCGCGGTCTGCACGGCGAAGTGCCGCAGGGCGATGCTGAACAGGACGGAGGGCAGGCCCATTCCCAGGTACGCGACGACGAAGAAGACGGCGAGGACCCCCGCGCGTGAGGCGGGCTCGGCCACGGAAACGGCACGTTCGACGCCTCCCTTGAACAGGAGTCCGGAGCCGGCTCCCGACAGGGACACGGCGACCAGGTAGAGCCAGAGAGCCGGGTGGTAGAGGGCGACGGCGCACAGGACCAGGCCGACGGGGAAGGCCACTGCCCCCACGGTCAGGAGCCGGGGCAGTGGGAGGCGTCCCAGCGCCAGCTGGGACGCCGCCGCGGAGCCGAACATGAGGAAGGCCGCGAGGCCGACCACGAGGTGCGAGTCGGTGTGCAGGGTGCCGTGGAGCACGCTCGCCCCGAGGGATGAGATCAGGCCGAGGATCGCGAAGGCGAAGGCGCCCAGCGCGCCGGCCGCGCCGAACGCCCGCCGGCCGCCGGGGCGCAGGACGAACCTGCTGGGCAGTTGGGCCGCGGGCAACTCCAGGTCCACGGTCTCCGGGGTGCACAGCACCAGCGCCAGGCACACTGTCATGGCGAGCGTGAAGATCGCCTGGGTGGTGATCAGGGGTGTGGGAAGCCACTCGGCGGCGGCTCCGGCGACCAGGGGCCCCGAGGCCAGGCCGCCGAGGTTGGCGGCGGTGGCCACGATGCCGGGCAGCACGGAACCCGTCCGTTCCGGACGAGCCTCGTGGTGGAGGTCGTGCAGGTACGTCGTCGCGGTCGAGGCCATCAGCCCCAGTCCGACACCGTTCAGGATCCTGCCCGCTATCAGCCCCGGCAGGTCCCGCCACACGATCAGTACGACCGACGCGACGATGCCGACGAGCAGCGCCGGGACGATGATGCGCCGCCGGCCGAGCCGGTCCGACAGGTGTCCCAGCCCGAGGAAGGCGGCTGCTGCGCCCACGACCATCGAGGCGTACGCCACCGTGACCGTGGTCGCACCGAAGTGGTCCCGGGCCTCGTACAGCGGCCACAGCGGGGTCGGCGCGGTGCCGAAGGCCATCAGCACGGTGAAGGCCACCGCCACGAACCAGAAGCCGGTCGTGTGTGAGGCACGGCGCCGGGCGGCAGCGCGGGGCGGCAGGTCGGCGGGAGCGGGTGCTGGGACCCGGTGGGTCGGGTCGCCGGGAGCGCCGGCTGTGGGACGGCTCAGCGGCGTCGGAACGGCAGGCAGTGGTACCCCTCCTCGGGTGGAAGTGGATGGCGCTTTCCATCCTCCTCATCAGCAAGAATCAGTGCCAACGAATGTTTTTGCTGAGCTCCAGCAACGCGAGTGATACTTCTCGTGTGGAGCTACGTCAGCTGGAGCACTTCATCGCGGTCGCCGAGGAGCTGAGTTTCACGCGTGCCGCCCGTCGGCTGCACGTGGTGCAGTCCGGGGTGTCCGCCGCGATCCGCTCCCTGGAGCGCGAGCTCGGCTGCGCGCTGTTCGAGCGCACTTCGCAGCAGGTCCGGCTCACCGGGGCGGGCGCCGCGTTGCTGCCGGAGGCTCGGGCCACCCTGAACGCCGCCCAGGCCGCCCAGGACGCCGTGCGCGCCGCACAGGACACGCTGCGCGGCACGGTGAACGTGGGCGCCATGGCCTCGGTCGAGGTGGTGGACCTGCCTGCGCTCCTCGGGCAGCTGCACGCGCGGCATCCGGCGATCGACGTCCGGCTGCGGCTGGCGACGTCCGGCTCGGCGGGACTGGCGCACGCGCTGCTCAGCGGGGACCTCGACGTGGCCTTCCTGTCGCTGCCCGAACGCAAGCCCGCCGGGATCGATGCACGGGAACTGGCCACCGTGCCGCTCGTCCTGGTGGTGGACGCCGCCCATCCGCTCGCGCAGCGGGGAAAGGTGGCGCTTGCGGACCTCGCGGGGGAGCCCTTCGTGGACTTCCCGCCGGGCTACGGCAACCGCGAGGTGGTCGACCGAGCGTTCGCGGTGGCGGGCGTCGTACGCCGGGTAGCACTGGAAGTGCCCGACATCGACATGGGAGCGGCACTGGTCCGGCACGGTCTGGGCATCGCCTTCCTGCCCGCGTTCGCCGTTGCCCGCACCCCCGGGCTGCACGCCCTGGACGTCCACGACACCACGCTCCGCTGGAGCATGCATCTGGGCACGTCGTCGACCCGGCGGCCCAGCTCGGCTCTGCGGGCGCTGCTCGACCTGGTCGACCTCCACGTCATCGCCCTGTGACGCCCGGGCCGGGGCCCGGACGTCACCCGTCGGTGGTGTCCGGCCCGCTGCGTTCGCCTCGCTCCGGCCGTGACACCTGCCGCAGCATCCGCTGACGGTCCCACTGGCGTCGTCCACAGGCGGCGTCGGACACCTTCGCGGCCCCTCCGAGGCTGGTGCCGAAGGCTCCGCGGATCATAGCGATGGCGGTGATGAACCAAGTCCTGTCTTCTGGCGCGATGCGACCTCGCTGGATCATTCCGAGGAAGGGCCACCCACCCGCTGCAGCGCCGTAGCGGGGCAGCCCGCCCAACTGCTATTGACACCGATCGCGCAGAAGCTCCAGTGAGGCATCAGCCCGGTCCGCCCAGCACGATCTTCCACACTCGGGTCGCCACCTGGAGGTTCAGCCGGTCCTCGACGTTCGCGAGGTCGTGGCCGCTGATGTCGCGGATGCGCTGGAGCCGATAGCGCAGCGTGCTGCGGTGGATCGCGAGGGAGTCGGCGGTCTCGTCGTAGTTGCCGCCGCAGTCGAAGTACCGGGACAGGGTCTCCACCATGGCCGCGTGGTGCTGGGAGTCGTAGTCGATGAGCTGCCCGAGCCACTCGTGGACGAACGTCTCCAGTTCCTGGTAATCGTTGCCGGGTCCCAGGATGCGGTAGAGGCCGAGCTCGTCGAAGAACGTCGTGCCGTAGCGCTCGTGGGAGTGGCGGCGCACGTCCAGGGCGCGCTGCGCCTCCTGGTAGTGGTGGGGGATGTCGTTCAGGGAGTCGGATGGGGTGCTCACCCCGATCGTTCCGGACCTTGTTCCGGTCTCCCGGGCGAGCGCCTCGTACAGCGCGCGGGCGTGCGGCCTGTCGTCGGCGACCAGGACGACGTGGTCGGAGCGTCGGGTCAGCAGCGAGCGCATGCCCACGGCAGAGGCTGCCCTCCCCACGGTCTGTGCGAAGGAATCGTCGGCGGTCCGGTTCGACCACTGCACCACGACGACGTAGTGACTTCGGTGCAGGTCGTATCCGACTGCCTCGGACCGGGCGTAGGCGCTCGCCTCGTTCGTCCCTGCCAGGAGGTCGTCTACCAGCTCGCGGTGCAGCCTCAGCTCCACTTCGGCCAGATTGCGCAGGTGCGTCATTTCCATGGCGAGCGATGCGGCAGCGTGTTCCAGCGCGAGCACGGTGTGCTCGTCGGCCTCGTCCCGGGCATCGACCAGGGCCAGCACGCCGAGGATCTCGCCGTGCGGACGGATCAGGGTGATCAGCCGGTCCCCTATCCGCACCGGCCCGGCCTGACGGGCGACGGCGTGCAGCATTTCGTCCTGGCATACGGGGTTCGGTTCGGGATAGGGGACGGGGCGGCTGGGGCCGGTCCAGGACCTCAGCCGTCCGAAGCGGTCTTCGACCAGAGCGGGAAGTCCAGTGAGTCCGTGCAGTGCGCGGGTGACAGCTTCCTCGCCGCCACCTGAGGCAGCGACGTCGGCCATGAGAGCGTGAACGGCTCGCTCGTAGCCCAGCTCAGCCACCACAGAGATCAGCTGCCGCTGGAGGGCTGTGCGTTCTTCCCTCAGCCGGTGCAGCTCCAGCGCGTCCGCGCGTTGGCGGCGGTGCGCGACGGCGACCGACAGTGCAGCAGCGGTGTGCCGGACGAGCATGGCGAGCAGGGATTGCTCGGCCTTGGTGGGCCGGGAGCAGGACGTGACCACGAGGTAGCCGTGGAGTACCCCAGGTCCGCGTAGCCCCAGGGCTTGGCCCCACGGCCTGCCGACTACGGTCACCTTGCCGTCCTGCCCGGCCAGGTGCCGCACCCTCCGACCCACGGCCAAGGCATGCGCCTGCCCGTTCCTCGGGCTGGGGACCAGTTCGCCGCCCACCTTGAGGTATCCGGCCTCGGCTCTGTATGGCCCCGCGGCGACTATGTGGTCCATGGCCAGGCGCAGGATCGCGCCTTCGTCCGGAGCGTCGAACTGGGCGCGGGAGAGCGCGGCCAGTTCGCGGAGGGCATGGGCGGCTTGGGTGCGACCGGACAGGCGGGGCCCCCTCGGCGCGGCCGTGGGGTGCCGCCGGGCGCTGTCCCGCGGAAGGCCGCCCTTCCGGTCGGAGTAGTGGTGGTACAGGCTGTACGCCCGACTGCCGACCATGGGAGATCACTCCGTCCTTCGGAGGTGAGCGGCTTTCGCGTACCCGGTCCCGGGCCGGCTACCCGAGACGTGTGGGCTCTTTCTCTCGTACTCGTGGGGCCACCGGAGCGGTGCATTCCTGACTCGCCAGGCGCAGGCGTGGAGCCACCCGGTTCGTCACCCTGGGGAGTGCTCGAGACCCTCCGTGCGCACCGGCGGAAAACCGGCGGAGTCCCACCTCTGTCTGAACGAACGTGATCCGGAGAGTCGACGCAGGCGCTGCACCGGGAGGAGTTCCTCATGGCCAAGGCAGTGGGCATCGACCTGGGCACCACCAACTCGGTGATCGCTGTGTGGGAGGGCGGCGAGCCGTCCGTCGTGCCCAACAGCGAGGGCAACCGCACGACACCGTCCGTGGTGGCCTTCACCGACACCGGGGAACGTCTGGTGGGCCAGCTGGCCCGGCGCCAGGCGATCCTCAACCCCAAGGGCACCATCTACTCGGCCAAGCGGTTCATCGGCCGGCACTTCGACGAGATCTCCGACGAGGCCAGGGCGGTGGCGTACGACGTCGTCGAGGGCGACGGCGGGGCGGCCCGCTTCAAGGTGCGCGACAAGCTGTACGCGCCTGAGGAGATCAGCGCACAGGTGCTGCGCAAACTCGCCGACGACGCGTCCAAGCAGCTGGGGGAGCGGGTCACGGAGGCGGTCATCACAGTGCCCGCCTACTTCAACGACGCTCAGCGCACCGCCACCAAGGACGCCGGACGGATCGCCGGACTGGAGGTGCTGCGGATCATCAACGAGCCGACGGCGGCCGCCCTCGCGTACGGCATGGACAAGAAGGAGCACGAGACCGTCCTCGTCTTCGACCTGGGCGGCGGCACCTTCGACGTGAGCATCCTCGACGTCGGCGACGGCGTGGTGGAGGTGCGCTCCACCGCCGGTGACAGCCACCTGGGCGGCGACGACTTCGACCGGCGTCTGGTGGACTACCTCGCGGACGACTTCCAGAAGGAGAACGGCATCGACCTGCGCAAGGACCCGCAGGCGCTGCAACGACTGTTCGAGGCGGCGGAGAAGGCCAAGACCGAGCTCAGTTCGGTGACGCAGACGCAGGTCAGTCTGCCGTTCATCACCGCCGACGCAGCGGGCCCCAAGCACCTCACCGACTCGATCATGCGGTCCACTTTCGAGCAGATCACCGGCGACCTGGTGGAGCGTTGCCTCGGACCGGTGCAGCAGGCGATGGCCGACGCGAAGGTCGGCGAGAACGACATCGACGAGGTCATCCTCGTCGGCGGTTCCACCCGCATCCCCGCCGTCCAGACTCTGGTCCGCCGGCTGACCGGCGGCAAGGATCCCAACATGAGCGTCAACCCCGACGAGGTCGTGGCCCTGGGCGCCGCGATCCAGGCCGGGGTGCTCAAGGGCGAGGTCAAGGACGTCCTGCTGCTCGACGTCACACCCCTGTCGCTGGGCGTGGAGACGCGCGGCGGAGTGATGACGAAGATCATCGAGCGAAACACCACCATTCCGGTGCGCCGCAGCGAGACCTTCTCCACCGCGGAGGACAACCAGCCGGCCGTCGATGTGGTGGTCCTCCAGGGCGAGCGCGAGCGGGCCGCCGACAACCGGGTGCTGGGCCGGTTCCAGCTCACCGACATCCGTCCGGCGCCGCGGGGCGAACCACAGATCGAGGTCACCTTCGACATCGACGCCAACGGCATCCTCAACGTCAAGGCCCGCGACCGGGACACCGGCAAGGAACAGGGCATCACCATCAGCGAGAGCTCCAACCTGGACCGCAGTGAGGTCGAACGCATGGTCCAGGAGGCCGAGCGCAACCGGGGCCAGGACCAGACGCTCCGCGAGGCCGTCGACGCCCGCAACGAACTCGACGCCGTCGCGTACCAGGTCGAGAAGCGCCTCGCCGAACTGGGCGACGCAGCGCCCGCGCACGAGAAGGCACGCGCCGAGATGCTCGTGTCCGACGCCCGGGCGGCGGTCAAGGAGGAGGCGGGCGTGGAGCGCGTGCGGCCCCTGACCTCCGAACTCCAGCAGGTGCTCGCCGGGCTATCGGCCCATCAGGGCGCCGCCCCGGGCGGCGGTCCCGGCCAGGACACTGCCACCGGCGGTCCCACGAGTGACGGTGGCGGTGACGATGATGTCATCGACGCCGAGTTCGACAAGGGCTGAGGCGCGCCATGCCCACCCACCCCCAGGAACCCGACCGGGCCGCGTCGGATCCGGGCGCACGGGTCCCGGAAGGCGCCGGACCAGTTCCTCGCGGGGACTTGCCCCAACCGGGCCCGCCCCGGCCCGAAGCGGCGAACGGCGAACCGGGGCCCGATGCTGCCGGCCCCGCGCCTGCCGAGGACGAGTACACGACCGCGATCCAGGAACTGGAGGACCGCTGGCGGCGCGCGCTCGCCGACCTCGACAACCTTCGCAAGCGTCACGCCAGGGAGCTGGAGCGCGAACGGGCGGTCGAGCGGTCCCGCACTGCGGCCGCCTTCCTGCCCGTCCTCGACAACCTCGAACTCGCCCTGACCCACGCCGGCGCGGATCCGGGCGCGATCGTGGAGGGCGTCCGAGCCGTACGCGACCAGGCGGTGAACGTCCTCGAACTGCTCGGCTACCCGCGGCACGCGGAGAGCGGTGTCGCCTTCGACCCGGCCCGGCACGAGGTGGTCGGTGTCGTCCAGGACCCCGACGCCCCACCGGGCACGGTCGTCGAGGTGCTGCGCCCCGGCTACGGGGACGGCGAGCGGCAGCTCAGGCCGGCCGCCGTGACCGTCGCCAAGCGGGAGTGACCGGCGATGGCACGGGATTTCTACGAGGTGCTGGGCGTGCCGCGGACCGCGAGCCAGGACGAGATCCAGCAGGCATATCGCAAACTCGCCCGTAAGTACCACCCCGACGTCAACAAGGACCCCGGGGCGGAGGAACGCTTCAAGGACCTCAACGAGGCATACAGCGTCCTGTCCGATCCCAAGACCCGGGCCCGCTACGACCGCTTCGGCGAGGACTTCCGCAAGATCCCCGAGGACTTCGACGAACGGGTCGCGGCCGGAGCGGGCGGCGGCTTCCGCGGTCGCAGGACCGCAGGCGCGGCCGGCCCTCGCGTCCGGTACACCACCGGCTTCGGCGACGACTTCGGAGCGGAGGGCATCGACATCGAGGACCTGCTCGGCTCCATGTTCGGAGCCGGCGCCGCCCGAGGCGGCGTCCCCGGAGCGGACCAGGAGGCCGAACTGCCGCTCACCGTCGAGGAGGCGTACCGAGGCGGCCGCCGCACCGTCACACTCGCCGGCCCCACCGGGCAGCCGCGGCGGTACGAGGTCGACGTGCCGCCGGGCGTCACCGACGGGCAGCGCATCCGGCTGGCGGGTGAGGGTGGCCAGGGCAGTGGCGACGCAGCCGCGGGCGACCTGTACCTGCGGGCGCGTATCCAGCCCCACCCCCGGTTCCGGCTGGACGGCCGTGACGTGCACGTCCAGGTCCCGGTCGCTCCGTGGGAGGCGGCCCTGGGTGCGACCGTGCCGGTGCCCACGCCCGGCGGCGGCACGGCGAAGGTCACGGTGCCCGCGGGCTCGTCCAGCGGCCGGCGGCTGCGGCTGCGCGGCGAGGGCATGCCGAACCCGCGGGGCGCGAACGGCGACCTGTACGCCGAACTTCGCGTCATGGTGCCTCCCGCCCTCGGCGACCGGGAGCGCGAACTGTTCGAGGAGCTCGCCGCCACTTCCTCGTTCGACCCCAGGAGGACGCGATGAACGACCGACCCGCGGGAGCGGGAGGCATCGGCCGGGCCGGCGCGGGCGCCCGTCCGGTACGAACGGGCGCCGATCTCACCGCCTCGACGGCTGTCCGGTACGCGCTCGTGCCCGTCCCCAGGCTCTCCCTGGCCGCCGTGGCCCTTCGCTCGGGCCTCCACCCCGATCTGATCCGCCGGTTCGTCACCCTCGGCCTGATCGACGCCGAACGCGACTCCGCTGGGCGACTGGTGTTCGACCCCACGGCCCCGGCGGTTCTCGCCCGTATCCAGCGGCTGCGCACCGGACTCTGCCTCAACTACGCATCCATCGGCCTGGTGCTCGACCTGCTCGACCGCATCAGCCTGCTCGAAGCCGCCCTGCGCGGCCGCGGCACGAGGAGTGAAACACCCCCATGGACATGAACCGTCTCACCCAGAAGTCGCAGGAAGCCCTCCAGGAGGCCCAGAGCGCGGCCGTCGGCATGGGGCACACCGAGGTCGACGGGGAACACCTGCTGCTCGCGCTTCTCGATCAGGAGGACGGTCTGATCCCGCGGTTGCTGCAACAGGCCGGCACCGAGCCGAAGGAGCTGCGCGCGGCCGTGCGCGAGGAACTTTCCCGCCGCCCGAAGGTCACCGGTCCCGGCGCGGCCCCCGGCCAGGTCTTCGTCACTCAGCGCCTGTCCCGGCTGCTCGATGCCGCCGAGCGGGAGGCCAAACGCCTCAAGGACGAGTACGTGTCCGTGGAGCACCTCCTGCTCGCCCTGGCCGAGGAGGGGTCGGCGACCGCCGCCGGACGCCTGCTCAAGGAGCACGGTGTGACCCGGGATTCGTTCCTGAGCGCGCTCACCCAGGTCCGCGGCAACCAGCGCGTCACCTCCGCCAACCCTGAAGTGGCCTATGAGGCTCTGGAGAAGTACGGCCGCGACCTGGTCCTCGAGGCTCGGTCCGGGCGGCTGGACCCGGTCATCGGCCGGGATGCGGAGATCCGCCGCGTCACCCAGATCCTCAGCCGCAAGACCAAGAACAACCCCGTCCTCATCGGCGATCCCGGCGTCGGCAAGACCGCCATCGTCGAGGGCCTGGCCCAGCGCATCGTTCGCGGCGACGTCCCCGAGGGCCTGCGCGACAAGACGGTGTTCGCTCTCGACATGGGCTCCCTGGTCGCCGGCGCCAAGTACCGCGGCGAGTTCGAGGAACGCCTCAAGGCCGTGCTGTCCGAGGTGAAGGCCGCCCAGGGGCGCATCCTGCTCTTCGTCGACGAACTCCACACCGTCGTAGGCGCGGGTGCCGCCGAAGGGGCCATGGACGCGGGCAACATGCTCAAGCCGATGCTCGCCCGCGGCGAACTCCACATGATCGGCGCCACCACCCTCGACGAGTACCGCAAGCACATCGAGAAGGACGCCGCCCTCGAACGCCGCTTCCAGCAGGTGCTGGTCGACGAGCCGAGCGTGGAGGACACCATCTCCATCCTGCGCGGACTGCGCGAACGTCTGGAGGTCTTCCACGGCGTGAAGATCCAGGACACCGCACTGGTCTCCGCGGCCACCCTCAGCCACCGCTACATCACCGACCGGTTCCTGCCCGACAAGGCCATCGACCTCGTCGACGAGGCGTGCGCCCGGCTGCGTACCGAGATCGACTCGATGCCCGCCGAACTCGACGAGATCACCCGCCGCGTCACCCGCCTGGAGATCGAGGAGGCGGCCCTGTCCAAGGAGACCGACGCCGCCAGCAAAGCCCGTCTGGAGGAGCTGCGCAGAGAACTGGCCGACCTGCGCGGCGAGGCCGACGCCAAACACGCCCAGTGGGAGGCCGAACGGCAGGCCATCCGCCGCGTGCAGGAACTGCGCCAGGAACTCGAGCAGGTCCGCCACGAGGCGGAGGAGGCCGAACGCGCCTACGACCTCAACCGCGCCGCCGAACTCCGCTACGGCCGCCTCCAGGACCTGGAGCGCCGGCTGAAGGCCGAGGAGGAGCAACTTGCCGCCAAGCAGGGGCAGAACCGGCTGCTGCGCGAGGTCGTCACCGAGGAGGAGATAGCCGAGATCGTCGCAGCCTGGACCGGCATCCCCGTCGCCCGTCTCCAGGAGGGCGAACGCGAGAAACTGCTGCGCCTCGACGAGATCCTGCGCGAGCGCGTCATCGGCCAGGACGAGGCCGTCAGACTCGTCGCCGACGCCATCATCCGCGCCCGCTCCGGTATCCGCGACCCGCGCCGCCCCATCGGCTCGTTCATCTTCCTCGGCCCTACCGGCGTCGGGAAGACCGAGCTGGCCAAGACCCTCGCGGCGGCCCTGTTCGACTCCGAGGAGAACATGGTCCGCCTCGACATGAGCGAGTACCAGGAGCGGCACACTGTCAGCCGGCTCATGGGCGCACCACCCGGATACGTCGGCTACGAGGAAGGCGGCCAGCTCACCGAGGCCGTACGCCGCAAGCCGTACTCGGTGGTGCTGTTCGACGAGATCGAGAAGGCGCACACCGATGTCTTCAACACCCTGCTGCAGGTCCTCGACGACGGCCGCATCACCGACTCCCAGGGCCGCACCGTCGACTTCCGCAACACCGTGATCATCATGACCTCCAACATCGGCTCCGAGCACCTCCTCGACGGCGCCACCGCCGAGGGCGAGATCAAGCCGGACGCACGCGCCCTGGTGATGGGCGAGCTGCGCGGGCACTTCCGCCCGGAGTTCCTCAACCGCGTCGACGACATCGTGCTGTTCAAGCCGCTCGGTGAGCGGCAGATCGAGCGGATCGTGGAGCTGCAGTTCGACGAGCTGCGCCGCCGGCTCGCCGAACGCCGCATCACCGTCGAACTCACCGAAGCGGCTCGGGAGGTGATCGCCCACCAGGGCTACGACCCGGTGTACGGGGCCCGGCCGCTGCGCCGCTACATCTCCCACGAGGTCGAGACGATGGTCGGGCGCGCCCTTCTGCGCGGTGACGTCCAGGACGGGGCGACGGTCCGCGTCGACGCCGAACACGGAGAGCTGGTGGTCACCTACGACCAGCCCGAGAAGGTCGAAGGGGCGCGGGCGGCATGAGCACGACGCAGGCGACGACCGTCGGATGTCCCCACTGCGGGCGCACCAACCGGGTGCCCGTGGCCGCGGAGGGCCGCCCCAAGTGCGGCCACTGCAAGCAGCCCCTGCCGTGGATGGTGGACGCGGGCGACGACGACTTCACCGAGGTCGCCGAGCGGGCCGACGTCCCCGTCGTGGTCGACCTGTGGGCCACCTGGTGCGGCCCCTGCCGCATGGTCAGCCCCGCACTGGAGAAGGTCGCCACCGATCTCGCCGGCCGCATCAAACTCGTCAAGGTCGACGTCGACAAGAACCCGCGACTGGCGCAGCGTTTCGAGGTCCAAGCCGTACCGACACTGCTGATCCTCGACCAGGGCGAGACAGTCGCCCGGCAGGCGGGGGCGGCGCCCGCCCCCGCTCTGCGCCAATGGGTGGAACAGTCGATCACCGCCCGGAAAGGGTGATCCGGATGACCCTGCACGCAGACCCCCACCTCGCGCTCGTCCGGCCGGTCCAGCCGCTGACCCCAGAAGGGTGTCAGGAGTGTCTGATGCTCGGCGCCCCGTGGGTCCACCTGAGGCTCTGCCTGACCTGCGGGCACGTCGGCTGCTGCGACTCCTCGCCGAACAAGCACGCGCGCAAGCACGCAGCTGCCGACGCCCATCCGATCGTGCAGTCGTTCCAGCCCGGCGAGGAATGGCGCTGGTGCTACGTTCACGAGGCGTTCGTCTGATGTCCGGCGACCAGTCGCCGCCGGGCGAAGAACCGGTGCCGGAGAAAGCGGACGAGGCCGCCTTCTGGGAGACCCCGGACATCTACGGCGCGTACCCGCGCCTCACGGAGGACCAGACAGCACGTCTGGCGGAGCACGGGCAACGCCGGAACATGGCTCCGAACGACGTGCTGATCCGGGAGGGGGAGCGCTGCGAGACGTTCTTCGTCGTCCTCAGCGGTACCGTCGCCGTCGTCGAGGACTACGGCACTCCGGAGGAGCACGTGCTGCGCGTGCACGGCCCCGGTCGCTTCATCGGCGAACTCGGCCTGCTGCACGGACAAGTGGCCTTCTACACCGCTGTCGTCAGGGAGCCGGGCGAGGTCCTCGTCGTCTCCTTGGACCAGTTGCGCCACCTGGTGTCCCAGGACTCCACCATCGGGGACATCGTGCTGCGCGCCTGCCTGTGCCGTCGCGCGCTGCTCGTCGGACAGGGCGCCGGCTTCCGCATCATCGGCTCGCGCTACTCGCCCGACACCAGACGGCTGCGCGAGTTCGCCGTCCGCAACCGGCTGCCGCACCGCTGGATCGACCTGGAGACCGACGAGGAGGCCGAGGAGCTGCTGCGCCGCTTCGGCGTCGGCCCGGAGGAGACACCACTCGTCATCTGGCGGGACACCACCCTGTTGCGCAACCCCAGCAACGCGGAACTGGCCCGGCTCATCGGCCTGCCGTCACTACCCGCCGGAAACCGTCACGGCGACGTCCTCATCGTAGGCTCCGGACCCGCCGGCCTCGCTGCCGCGGTGTACGCCGCCTCCGAGGGCCTGAGCACCACGGTGGTGGAGGCGATGGCCACCGGTGGCCAGGCCGGCACGTCGTCCCGCATCGAGAATCTGCTCGGCTTCCCGTCCGGCATCTCCGGCGCCGAACTCACCGAACGCGCCGTGCTCCAGGCCGACAAGTTCGGCGCCGGGATCAGCCTTCCGCTGGAGGCGACCGGTCTCCGTCCCAAGGACGAGGACCACTACGTGGTGGCGTTCGCCGACGGCAGCGAGATCGCCGCCCGCGCCGTCGTCCTGGCCATGGGTGCCCACTACCGCCGGCTCCAGGTGCCCGGCATCGAACGCCTGGAGGGCACGAGCGTGCACTACTCGGCGACCGTCTACGAGGCCCAGCAGTGCCGCACCGACCCGGTGGCCGTCGTCGGCGGAGGCAACTCGGCGGGCCAGGCGGTGCTGTTCCTCGCCGGGTACGCGCCGAAGGTGCACCTGCTGGTCCGAGGAGCCAGCCTTGAGGCCAACATGTCCCGCTACCTGGTCGACCAGGTCGAGCGCCATCCGCGGGTGGAGGTCATGCTGCACACCGAGGTCACCGAGGTCATCGGCCAGGAAGTGCTGGAGGAACTCGACGTGGTCGACAACCGCACGGGCGGGCACCGCCGGCTCCCGGTACGGAGCCTGTTCGTCTTCACCGGCGCCGAACCTCACACCGAGTGGCTCGCAGGCATCATCGCCCTCGACTCCCGCGGCTTCGTCCTCACCGGGCCGGAGGCCCAGGAAGCCTGCGCCTACCCCGAGGTGTGGCACGGCCGCGGGCGCTCGTGCATGACCCTGGAGGCCAGCCTGCCCGGGGTCTTCGCGGTAGGGGACGTCCGCAGCGGCTCGGTGAAGCGGGTGGCCTCTGCGGCCGGTGAGGGCGCGATGGCCATCCACTTCGTGCACCGGCACCTGGGGCACTCGGCCGTACCCGGCACCACGGGCACGCCGGCTGTCGCGGGCCACTCGGACGTCTCCCCACGCATACGTCATAAGGAGTCCGCATGGCTCGCATGACGAATGGCGGACGATGAGATCACGAGAAGGAAGAAGGAGGCGATTGCGATGGCCATGCCCGTCCGGCGCCACCGCGGTGGCGGTCGGCAGGAAAGGCCCGTCTGGGCACCCACTGCCCCTATAACGAGGGTTGCGACTGCACAGGTTTTTGTCCAGGTGGAAGACCTCCCGGGGCCGCGTAGCGCTTGAGGCTTCGGACTATCTCGCGCCGGGTCTTGCCCTCCTTGCTGCGGCGTTCGTAGTACTCCCGGGTGCGCGGGTCGACGCGCAGGCGGGTCTGCACGATCCGGTGCAGGGCCGCGTTCGCTTGCCGGTCGCCGCCCCGGTTGAGGCGACGGTACTGCCCGCATCGAGCGGGCCCGACTTGCCGCGCCGACGGCGGTCGGCCCGGTCGAACCGGTTCACATCGAAAACATCCACGCCTTGGGCCAGCAGGTAGCGGGACAGGGCAGCTCCGAAGAAACCGGTGCCTTCAACTCCGGCCCGGCGCACTGTACCCGACGCCCTGGCCCACCTCAGCAGGTCTCGGTATCAGCTGCGGCGACGGTCAGACGCCCCTATAACGCGGGATCGGTGGAGGCCATCCTGACCAGGTTGAAGACCTCGCGGGCGGCATATCGCTTGAGGCATCGGATGATCTCACGTCGGGTCTTGCCCTCTTGGGTGCGGCGTTCGTAGTACGCCTGAATACGAGGCTCGTGGCGCAGCCGAGTGAACACGATGCGGTGCAGGGCAGCGTTCGCCTGCCGATCGCCGCCGTAGTTGAGCCGGCGCGTGCTCCGTCGGCCAGAGGAGTACTCGACGGGGCTGACTCCGCAAAGGGCAGCAAAGGACGCCTCAGTGTTCTGTCACTCGGGGTTGTCTCCCATGGTGATCAGGAGAGTGAAGCGCCCGCGCGAGCGCGTCGACGGTCACACCGACGATCGCCCGGAGTTGCTCCGGGCTCGACCCGGCCCTACCCATCACCGCGAGAGACTGGTTCACGGCCGCTACGTGTACGGCGAAGTCCTCGGCGTTCTCGTCGGACATTCCGCCAGCCTTCAGCGCGGTGCGCAGGCGCGGGCGCTGTAGGCCGAACAACTCTTTGACATGCTCTGCGACGCTCGGGCTCAGCGCCGGACTCGCCATGACCGACTGGGCCATCAGGCATCCGTCGGGCACGGCGGGGTCGGCGATGCGCCCCAGGGTGACGTCGAAGAACGCACGGACGGCGGCGACGGGGTCCTCGGCCGCGCACGAGAGGGCGGCGTCGAACTTGTCGCCGTAGCGCGTGGCGTAGCGATCCAGGCAGCGAAGGAAGAGCGCGTCCTTGTCGCCGAGCGAGGAGTAGATCGAGCTGCGGTTCAGGCCGGTCGCCCGGGACAGGTCGTCGAGCGAGGTGTCGGCGTAGCCGGAGCGCCAGAACTGGTTCATCGCGGCGTCGAGCACCGTGTCCATGTCGAACTGCTTCTTGCCTGCCATGCGGCCCATCCTCCCATCTTGGACTGATCAGTTCAAGACGTGCTAGCGTCGAATCACGCTCCACCCGCCTCGATGGAGGATTCCCATGACCAACCCCGTCCCCGCCCTGCCCCTGCATGACCTGGCCGGATTCACGCACCGCTGGGTCGACGCCGACGGCGTCCGCCTGCACGCCGTCGAAGGCGGTCGGCCGGACGGACCGGTCGTCGTCCTGCTCACCGGGTTCCCGCAGACGTGGTGGGCCTGGCGAAAGGTCATGCCTGCTCTCGCCGATCGGTTCCGGGTCATAGCGATCGACCGGCCGGGCCAAGGCAATTCCGAGCATCCGGAGCTCAGCTACGACACGCACACGGTCGCCGCGCACATCCAGGCCGCCGTGAACGCTCTCGGCGTGCGGGACTACTGGCTCGCCGGGCACGACATCGGCGCCTGGGTCGCCTTCTCCCTCGCCCTGAACTACGAGAGCCGACTGCACGGGGTCGCGCTGCTCGACGCCGGAATTCCCGGTATCACCATGCCGGAAGCGATCCCTCTCGACCCGACTCTGGCGTTCAAGACCTGGCACTTCGCGTTCCACGTGGTGCCCGATCTTCCCGAGACGCTGATAGCCGGCCGCGAGCGGGAGTACATCAGCTGGTTCCTGAAGACCAAGTCCCTCGCGCCCGACGCGTTCGAGGAAGCAGAGCTCGACCACTACGGCGCGTCCCTCGCCCTCGATGGCGGCCTTGCCGCCGGCCTCGCCTACTACCGCGACGCCGCCGAGTCCGCGCGCAAGAACCGCGCGGCACTCGAGCAACGGCGACTGACCGCGCCCGTCCTCGGAATCTCCAGCAGCCACGGCTCGATCCCGGATATGGCGGCTTCCATCAGCCCGTGGGCCGAGAACGTCACCGGCGTCATCGTGCCCGACGCCGGTCACTACATCCCCGAGGAGCAGCCCGAGGCCATCGCCGCCGCCCTCACCGACTTCTTCAGCGGCCATTAGTGCTCTAGCAGGAGGGCGATCCCCATTGCCGTCGGGGGCCCGTCAGTTACGGGCCCGCCCCGCGCGCCTACGGACGTGTCGTGAACCGCCCGTCGCCCCGCTTGTGCAGCCAGCCCCGGGCGGCGAGCTTGGTCATCTTCGCCCAGGTTCCAGCTTGCCGTGTACCGAGGCGTCCAGCCCCAGCCGCTCGCCGACCGCCCTGACCTGCACCGGGCCGTCCGCCTCCCGCACGATCGCCAGGATCTTGCGGTAGTCGCCGGGCAGCCCGCCCTCGTCGGCCGCGTCGCCGCGGTGCGGGATGAGCAGGACTGCCCGCCCGGCCACCTTCGCCGATGCCGGAGCGACAGCCCGGCGTCGGCCCGGGCCTGCTCGGCCAGGCGGTTCAACACTCCGCTCCGCGATCGCCAGTTCGTGCCGCTCGGCCTGCCTCCTGGAGTTGCTTGCCCAACTTTTCGGCGAGAGCGTCCAGTTCGCTCCGGCGGGCGGTGATCCGCTGCCGCTCCTGCATCCCCCGCGCCCTCCCACGTTCTCACGGCGTGCCGACCTGCTGACGGATCGTAGGCGGGGCCGGTCGTGGGCGCAGCCGAACCCGGCATCCCGCCAGAGCCGGACCTGCCCGATGATCTACACCATGGTCATCGGCCGCCGACCGCCACGAGTACCCAACTCGCCATTCACACCAGACCCGTGACCTGTGACTTCACGATGCACACCGCTCAATGGCGAACCGGGCAAACCGTCCGTAGCGACGCGTACACACGCGATCAGTTCATCTCGCTGGCTGAGAACGCATCAGCCCTGACCACTGGTCCCGCCCGATCAGGGCCCCCACACGACAGAATCCGCCCGGGTTCCCGGCTGAGCAGCGTCGTCTCACAGATCCCCGTCTTGGTGGCTGCGATTGCAAATCCAGCGCCCCCGAGCGCATCACAGGAACACGAACTGCATCAGGAGCCTAGCGCGTCATGCGTGCAAGCACAGTGGAGGGGGGGGGGGGGGGGGGAGGGGGGGGAGGGGGGGGGGGGGGGGGTGGGGGGGGGGTGGGGGGGGGAAGA
>NZ_JBWKFL010000001.1:324038-337836 GCF_056434305.1 Streptomyces sp. NPDC044061
ACAGGAACACGACCTCCATAAGAAGCCTACCGCTCCGGAGGGGAAGGCACGGGGGACCAACGGGACGAACCCCCCCCGGATCCTCTCTTTGGGTCTTTTTCTCGTGGCTCCCGGCAGAGGCCCCGCCAGCGTGCTCCCCGGCGCAGCCTCGCCCTATCACCGACGCCCCTATAACGCGGGGGCGCGGGAAACCGGTCTGACCAGGTTAAAGACCTCACGGGCTGCATATCGTTTGAGGCATCGGATGATCTCGCGTCGGGTCTTGCCTTCCTGAGTGCGGCGTTCGTAGTACGCCTGGGTGCGCGGGTCGTGGCGCAGGCGGGTGAAGACGATGCGGTGCAGGGCCGCATTCGCCTGGCGGTCGCCGCCGTAGTTGAGCCGGCGCGTGCTCCGACGGCCCGAGGAGTACTCGATGGGGCTGACTCCGCAAAGGGCAGCAAAGGACGCCTCGGTGTTCAGTCGCTCGGGGTTGTCTCCCATGGTGATCAGGAGCGTGACGGCGCTGTCCGGACCGATGCCCACCGGTTCGAGCAGCTGTGGGGCTTGGCGTTCAACGAGCCGGGTCAGGCGTTGTTTCAGCTCGTCAATCTGAGCGGTGAGCTGCTGGATGCGCTCGGCGAGCATGCGCAACGTCAGGTGGGTGGCCTGGGCCACCGCGTCCTCGTCTCCCCCACCGTCGGGCGGGGCGAGGCGCGCGCAGGTACGGAACAGCTCGGCATTGCCCAAGCTGGACAGCGGCTCCCGCAGGACGGGGTCGGCGATGACCAGGACGGCCTTGAGCTGGTTGATCGCCTGGGTACGGGCCTTGACCGCGGAGTCCTTGGCGAGTTTGTAGATCCGGGCGCTGTGCACGGGACCGTCGCCGGACTTGGCCCGGGCCCGGGCGCGACCGCTGAGCACAGCTCGAGCGGCGGCCTGCGCGTCGAGCGGGTCCGACTTCCCGAGCAGCCAGCGGGCCGAGCGGTCCGGCCGGTTCACTTCAAAGACCTGCACCTGCTGCGCAAGCAGGTAGCGGGACAGGCCCGCGCCGAAGGTGCCGGTGCCCTCCACACCGGCCCGGCGTACCGTCCCCCGCTTACGGGCCCACACGAGCAACTGCCGGTAGCCGGCCGCCGTTGCTGGAAAGGACTCGGTCGCCAAGATCTTCCCGAGCGGGGAGATCACGGCGGCGACATGCACCTCTCCGTGCGTGTCCACGCCCAGGACGACCTCGCGCCGAACCGGAGGATCCGTGCTCGAGGAGGTGTTGCGCTGTCGGCTCGGCATAATAATTCGCCTCCCACGTGGTGACGTACTGCTGGATGGATGGCACCGGCCTGCTCGGGCGGTCTGAACCGTGATGGCGCCTGAAGTCGGCAAGGCCCCTATAGGGACACGCCCTGTGGCTCGGCGGCAGGCAGCATCCCGCAACGGCAGTCGACAAGCCTGTGACTGGACACGTCGGTCATAAATCTCATGAGTCAGACCCCCCGTCTCGGGACGGCTCGCGCAACCGTCCCATCGACCCCGGCGCCTCGGCCCCTCCCGACCACAGTCGGATGGCTTCGCCCGAACCCGTGCCCAACGCGGCCGGAGCAGGCTGAGAACGAGTTGACTCCCAGCCCACTCGTGACCGGCAATGACGGACCGCCCGGTCCTTGCCGGATCCTTCATGGTCAGTGACTGCCTTGTGATGGAAGGCCGAGCCAGGGACCAGACAACTTGGCGCGCATGTCTCAACCGGATAGCCATGTCCGCCAGAGAAGGGCGACAAATCCGTCGACGGTGAGTTCCGGGTCCATGCCGTTGGTATAGCCGCTGGTTCCGAGATGGGTCTGCATGGTGGCGTGGGTGTCGCGCAGCCACGTGAGTCTGCGGTCGACGGGGGTGGGGTCCGTGAACTGGTGCCTCTAGGTTTGGTACTGCACGACGCCGGCGGCAGCCCGGTGGAAGAAGGTGGTCACGCCTGGGGCCGGTCGTTGGCAGCGCCACCGAGGACGTCGATGAGCAGTCCGCTGGCCCCGCTCGGAAGCCCCCGCCGCAGGACAGCACCTGCCTACTATTCTCCGTCTTACCGGCTCACGCCCCGTCAGCCCGCTCGTTCGAGCGAATCGACTCGAAGCGCCCGTCGCCGACGAACAGACCTGGCACCATGCCGCCGTCGTACGTCACTTCGAGTCGAAGGCGGACCATTGGAACGGCGGGTCAATGAGCGGCAGCTCTCGGTGTTGCAGTGGGTGGAAGCCGGGTGCCCTGCCGGCGTATGGGAGGCCAACTCCTACAAGACCACCTGTCAGGCACTGCACAACCGTGGCCTGGTGACGGTCTCCCGGAAGAGCGGGCAGTGGAGCGTCGCCCTGACTAGCGCCGGCCGGCACTACCTGGCGCACGGCACGTACCCTCCCCACAATTCACGCCCGCGGAAAACTCAGGCCGCCACTCCACGCCCCCGGTCCCCCCGAGGGCAGGCAACTCAGGCCGCCGTGCGGAAGCCAAGCCCTCCCTCACAGCCTCGTGTGACGCTCACGGAGCAGCTGTTACAGGAGCTCGCGGAGGCAGGCGGCAGGATCGTCAAGGACGGCAGCGGTCCCGACTTGGAGAAGTGGCCGTCCCGCGTCGCCGCCGCACGCAGATCCGGAAGGATTCCAGAGACGAAGGAGCTTTACGGAAGCTGGGCCCGTGACGGGTACGAGATCAAGCTCGTCGACATCCCCGCCTGGCGCCTTGCCGTCCTCGAACCCGTCCCCGTGCCCGCCCGACTCACTCGGCCGCACGCCGTGGTCCGGGCCATGCAGAACGAACGCCAGCCGCTCGGCCTGACCAGGCCCGTCCAAGGACGCGCTCTCCGGCTCATCCAGGCACTGATCACCGCCGCCGAGGCCGAAGGACACACCTGCTCGGCCGGGCAGACCGGCTACGCACCACCGTCTCATCGCCGCCGCAGGGCGCATCCTCACTTCACCATCACCGCACAGGGCCAGCCCGTGGGGTTTCTCGTCCTCCAGGAACAGGACCGGACCGAGCACGTCGCCACCGAGAAGGAACTCGCCGACGCCAAGAAGCACTCCTGGGTCAGAATCCCCCGCTTCGACTACACCCCGTCCGAACGCCTCCGCTTCATCCTCAGCGGCGGCCAGCCACACCGGGCGAGCGAATGGGCCGACGCCCCCGGCCGCACCCTCGAAGAGCAGCTCGCCGAGATCGCACAGGAGGTAACGCTTCGCGGCCAAGCCGCCGAACGCAGACGCCAGGACGAGGCCGAAGCGGCACGCCAGAAACGCATCCGCTGGGAAGCCGCCATGGAACAGGCCCGCATCCGGTACGCCGAGGCGTACCGCGTCAAGCACCTTGAGACCCAGGAAGCAGCATGGCGTCATGCCACTCGACTGACCGAGTACGTGAGCGCGGTACGCACACGCGTCGAGGCCATGCCACCGGGGCAGACCAGAACCGAAGCCGAAGCATGGATCAGCTGGGCAGCAGCCACCGTGAAGCGCCTCGATCCACTGAACACACCCCCCCGGCTGCCCGACATCCCCAACCCACGGGCCGACGACCTGAAACCCTTCCTCGGGCACTGGAGCCCCTACGGCCCCACCTACTGAACGCCCGCCCCACAAAAGCATCCGGCCCGCCGAAGTACGGGGACATCGCGACAGGCGCCGCCATCAGCGGCGCCGGAACTCTGCTGCTTTTCCTGCAGCTCCCGCAAGGACAGCCTGCGGGGTGCGCCTAGTCTTGCCACCTGCCCGTCACGGGCCGCCATCTTCTGATGCGCCTCGCCGTTGCGTGGGTCGGGCTGGGAGGGGCGGGTGGGCAGAGAGGTCATCCGGGGCGGTCCTCACGCGATGGACAGAAGTTCCAGCGGCCACTTCTTGCCCGCCCCCAGTGAAGCTACGCATCCCAGCCGGGTACCGCACACGCCTTCGCGCGGGGCGACACCGGTTCCCATTCCGCCGCGCCGGACTGCGGGCGGCTGTGTCAGGCGATGGCCTCGCGGAGGCAGGGGTAGCAGGGAATGACAGCGTCGACGCCGACGATCTGCAGGGTGCGCAGCACGGAGTCCGGGATGCCGGCGAGGCGCAGCCAGCCTTCTACCTGGGTGAGGTGGCGGCGGGCAGCCAACAGGATGTTGATGTCGCTGGAGTCGATGAAGGTCACGTGCCGCAGGTCGACGACGACGCGGGGCCAGTCGCCGAGACCGCCAAGGCCCAACGCCTGGATGAGGGGGTCGGCGCTGGTGTGGTCGATCTCGCCGATCGCGGTCACCACCCTGATTCCGTCGGTGGCAGTGGAAACGACCTTCAGCAGTTCGGGTCCGTGCGCGTTCTCCATTTCCACCACGGCTTCCGCAGCATTCTCGATGGTGGGTACCACCTGGCATTTTGCCCGCAACAATGCCCGGCATCGTGCAACGCGACGCCTATGTGTGGCAAAGCGAACAGACCCCGCCCGCCCATGGTGGGATGCTCGGGCTGATCACGGGTACCCGCGCCTGGAGATTCGGCTGCGCGACGTGATCCATCTCCCCCCTGACCTGGGCCACCAGGCAGTGGCCCGACCGCGTGGTCTCGACCGAGGAGACACCATCCACAACGCTTCCCAACCGTCGCGCCGAGGCCGTCGCTGCATGACGACACGGCCCGTCCGCGCCTACGGCCAGGTCGCCAGATACCGGGCTGGCACGCTCGCGCACCAGGAACGCTTCCCCGCTCACAACGAATAACCCAGAGTTCAGTCGAACCTACGCCTGTATGAGGCAGGAAAAGGGATGACACAACGTGGTGGAGCCGGTCGCCCGGCGGAGTTTCTCACCAACCAGCTCGCGGGCGTGTCACATCGGCCGCTACGGACGACGGGGGCATTTGCATCAAATCTACGATCTTTTCGGCATGCCGCGGGCCGAGCTTGATGAACTGGCTGTTGATCATGAAGTCACAGCTCCCATGCACCCTGCGCTGGGCCCCTGCGCAGGCGGCGACCCCTGGGCCACGATCAGGCCGCCCGCTGTGGCGATGGGCGTCACACGCCGTTCCGCGTCGGGCGGATGAGCATGAGGGCGATGTCGTCATGGCGGGCGACGCCCCGTTTGGCGTGGTGGATGAGGGTGTCGGCGAGGTCGTCCAGGTCCCGGCCCGGGGCCTGGGCGAGGTGCTGGGCCAGCTCGTGGGTGGTGTGGTCGATGTCGGTTCCGGGAGTTTCCACAAGTCCGTCGGTGTACAGGGCGAGGACGCAGCCCGGCTCCAGCGGGATTTCGGTGGTGCTGTAGTCGGTGGCAGGGTCGATGCCGAGCAGCAGGCCGGGCGGCAGGCGGAGGACTTCGGTGCGACCGTCGGGATGGCACAGCAGCGGCGGGGGATGTCCGGCGTTGGCCAGCCGAACGCGGTGGCGAACGACATCGAGGTGGGCGATCAGGCAGCTGGTGAACAGCCCCGGGTCGAGGTCGGTCAGTAGGCGGTTGGTGCGGGCGAGGACGTCGCCGGGGGGCGTTCCGTCACTGGCGTGGGCGTGGACTGCGGTGCGGACCTGTCCCATGAGGGCGGCGGCGGTGGTGTCGTGGCCCTGGACGTCGCCGATCGCCGCGGTCGCGGTGGTGTCGTCACAGCGGATGAGGTCGTAGAAGTCGCCGCCGACGTCCACGCCGTGCCCGGCAGGGAGGTAGCGGGCGGCGACCTCCAGTCCTCCGATCGTGGGCAGGGCCTGAGGCAGAAGGCCACGCTGCAGGCTGCGGGCCAGGGCGTGTTTGGCGTCGTAGAGGCGGGCGCGGTCCAGGGCCTGCGCGATCAGTCCGGCAAGTGAGGTGAGGATGGCGCGTTCTGCCGGGGGGAAGGGGCGGGGCTGGTCGTAGGTGAGGACGAGAGAGCCGATGGGGCGCCCGGAGACGGTCAGAGGCAGGAAGGCCCAGGCGTTGGTCTTCTCGTAGCGGGGGGCGTCGGGATAGGCACGCCGGAAGTCGGCGAAGGCAGGGAAGAAGGCAGCGTCGCCACTGGTCAGGACATGCGCGACGGGGGTTGCGGAGGTCAAGGAGGTGCCGTCGAAGGGGTGGACGAAATCGGGGCGGTAGCCACGGTGGCCGACGATGTGCAGTCGGCCTTCCTCCTGGGTCATCAGGATCAGGCGCTGGGGGCCGAAGGCGGGCACGATCTGGTCGGCGAGTCGTTCGGCCACGTCGCGTACGCCCGTGGCTTCGGTGAGAGCGGCCGCGAGGTGCGTCAGGAGGTACAGGGCCGTCGCGCTCACCGGTTCGCTCGGAGCCCGGATTTCTTTTCCCGGGCCGGTGGTGGCCGGCTGTCTGGCGGGGGCGATTTGGATACTGATGCCGCTGTCGCCAGGGTACAGACGGAACAGCAGCGGTGTGCTCGGGGGGCGCACAGCGGTGAAGGAGGTGCTCTGGCGGCTGATCAGCGCCGCCCGGTAGCGATCTTCGAAGAGGGGCCTATTCAGCCACAGCAGCACTTCCCACGGCCGCTTGCCCACCAGGGACGCGGCGCCGGCGTCCACGAGGTCGGCAGCGGCGGGGTTGATGAAGGTGAGACGGCCCTCGATGTCGAGGGCGCAGCAGCCCACGGGAAGGCGTTCGGCGAAGCCGAGCGCAGCCATGGCCTGAGCGGGGTCGGACTCTCTGAGTTGCGCGGCGAGGAGCCGAGGCTCCTCGGGGGCTCGCAGCGGACGGCCGTGCTGGGCGGCTTGCTCAAGAAGGCCCGCCGCGTGTCGGCAGCAGACGGTGACGGCCTGGCGTTCCTCCCCGGTGAGCTGCGGCGGGTGCCAGATGGGCCACAGCAGCACGATACCGCCCCACACCGAGGCGCCGCTGGTGAAAGGGGCCGCCGCGAGCATGAAGTCGTACGGCAGCACGATCCCGAGGCGGGGGTAGCGGCGGGCCATCTCTTCCTGGCCGCCCAGCCACACCAGACGCCGCTGCCGCATCGCATCCGCGATGGGGATCGGAGCATCCAGGGGAATGCGGGTCCACGGGGCGGCGATCTGCCGGGAGACGCCGGACAGTAGTGCCAACCGCAGCACCTGCTCTCCGGGCTGCAGCAGGTACAGCATGGCAATCGACGCGCCGGTTTGCCGCACCACATCGGCCAGGACCGAATCCAGCCGCTCCTCAGAATCGGGCCTGTGGCCAGCGGACTGCCGCATGGCGTTCATCCAGTCCCGGCGACGGATGCATGGGCGCCACGACTGCGGCCGAAGCGGCTGCCGGCGGCCTCAGCACTGATGCCCAGACCCGCGCCGATCCGGGCCCGGCTGGCCCCTGCCTGCCGGTCCGCCCCTACCGCCTCCCGGACCAGTTCCCCAGCCAGACCCTGCATACGCGCCACCGTGGCAGAGTGCCACCCCGCGCGCGTGCCCGGCCACGGCAGTTCGTGAACCTGAAGGGTGACGGCCTGCGCCTGAAAGACCAGGTCCTCCCCGGCCTCGGCCGGCCTCTCCCACGCTAGGGCCGCCTCACTCCAGCAGCGGCCCGCACGCGAGGCCGCCTGCCGGTGCGCCGCCCGGCAGTACCGGCGACCACACGCCACCGGCCGTGGGAGCGGGGCCCTACACCAGCCAGATCGCATGTCACCCATATACGGACAATACGCCCGCGCTGCTGTGACGATCTCCTTGGTCCGGTCTCTATCTCTGACCCACGCCGCAAAGTAACCGCTACCGCTCGAGCGCCGACTGCGGGAGGGATGGGCTGACGTCGTTGGCTCGCCAGGGGCCCGGACCGAGGTGCCTGGTCACTTCCAGTGCCGTGCGGAGTTCGAGTTCGTCGGTGCCCGTGGTCCGGCCGAGTCTGGCCTCGGCGCTCTTGACGCGGTAGGCGACGGTGTTGCGGGCGATGTGGAGGCGTTCGGCGGTGGTGAGCAGGCTGCGGCCGTTGGCCAGGTAGCACTGGAGGGTCTCGCGGAGTTCGGCGGTGCGCGGGTCGTCGGCGGCAAGGGGACCGAGGGTGCTTTCGACGAGCCAGCGGGCCTTCTCCTGGTCGGCGGTGATCAGGGCTGCCATGCGTACGGTGCGGTAGTCGCAGATGGTGCTGCCGGTGAGAAGGGCGAGGCGTCCTGCTTCGCGGGCGCACAGGTGGCTTTGGCGCATGCCGGTGAGGCCGTAGGCCGGCATGCCGATGGCGGCACGGACGTCGGGATGCGAGGTCAGCGTCGCCTTGATCTTGTCGATGAGTGCGCTGGTGGGTGTGCTGGGCAGGCCGATCCACAGCCAGGTGATCTCGGCTTCGGCGGGAACGGTCAGGGTGGTGGCGTCTGCGATGGTGTGGGCGATGTCGGCGACTGCCGCGCGTAGTGCGGCCTCGGATGTGTCGGGCGGATTGCCCGTTGCGGGCCACAGGATGCAGGCGAGGTGGTGGCGGTGGATCGGGTAGCCGAGCAGGGTCTCCGCTTCTTCCAGCTCGCCTGCGGGTGCGTCGGCCAGGATGCGGTCCAGGAGCGCGCGGCGGGCTGCGGCTTTGGTCTGGCTCCAGCGGTCCCGTTCGGAGATGTACTCCTCGGCCATGACGGAGGCGTGGAAGTCGACGTACTCGAACAGTCGTTCGTTGACGCGTTGTGTCTCGGCGAGCTGGTCGCCGGGCGGCGCTTCGCGTTCGATGGCGGCGGCCAGTTCGCGGGCGAGCTGGGCGTGTCCGACTCTGATGCCGCGCAGGACCCGGTCGAGCGGGATGCTGCGTCGGGCGAACTCGCGGTCTGTCCAGGGTCTCTGGTGGGACGTCGGCCCTGGTCGGAACGCGGTCGTGATGCAGAGCGGTGACGGTGGCGAGGACGGAGGCTTCGATGGCCCGGCGCAGGCTGACGTAGGGGCCTGGTCCGCCGCCGTGCTCGGGGACACGCTCGATGACCTGCTGAGTCATGGCAGCGGCCGTGTCCACAGCCCATTGAACGGGGCCGGGCCCCAGGTCGGCTGCTGCGGCGGCCAGTGTCTGCGGTGAGCAGGCCGGCGGACTCTGCTGCTCGTGGGGGGCGAGGGTGCGCAGCCGCAGCACCCAGTCGTCGGCGGTCATCACTCCTCCTCGGAATGGGTGCCGCGGTGTGCCTGCCAAAGGGATCATGTCACCGCGGGGGTGAGGCGGCGGACAGGTAAGGCGCGCCCCGGCCGGCGGGGCCGGGGCGGGGTGTCCGCCGAGTCTCGGGACTGCGATCAGGCTGGCTGGCTAAGGAACGAGCGGAACACCTCGATCATCTCCTCGGGGGCCTCGAAGGGCCAGAAGCGCCCGGAGTCGAAGAGGTGCAGCCCGCTGCCGGCGGGCAGTTTCGCGAGGACCTCGGGGTCCTCGTAGAACTCGCGCGGCTGGAGCGGGTCGCCGCTGCCCTGTAGAAGCAGCACCGGGCAGGTCCAGGAGCTGATCAGACGGGTGCGGCGGTCGATCCACTCCTGGTCGAAGGAGGAGGAGTGGAAGTAGCGCGGCACGGCGGCCGCGATGCCGGGGTAGCTGAACTCCTGGATGGTGCGCACCAGGTCGCTCTGAGCGACGGGGCGCTCGGTGAGACCGGTGTAGGCGACGGTGACCAGGCGGCCGGCGTCGGTGAGGATGGTCCGGGCGTCGGGGCCGGTGAACATGGCCTCCTGGGGGTGGAGGTCGGGGTGGAGATGCCACAGGTGCTGCTGGCCACGGCCGTAGCGAATGACGCGCTCGCCCATCTGGGCCACCAGGTGGTCACCGACCGGGGTGCCGCGGTCGTGCGTGATCAGACTGAACCGGTCGACGCCGAGCACGTCGAGGAGGGCCTTGAGCTGGGTGGCGACTCCTTCCTGCCGGTAGTCGCCGGTGCGCTTGTCGGACTGGCCGTATCCCTTGAGGTCGATGGCGATGCATCGGTACGTGCTGCCCAGGGCCTCCAGGGCGTGGTGCCACTGCCACCATGAGTCGGGGACGCCATGCAGGAAGACCACGATCTCGCCGTCGGCGGGACCGCATTCGACCAGGTGCCAGCGCACTTGCCGGCTGTCGCCGGGGGCGTCGACGAAGCGGTGCACGACGCTGACCCCGTCCAGCTGCTCGATCTCACCGTCATGGTTGGCCCCGGCCGGCTCGATGTCAGGCAGGGCGGCCAAGACCTCCTCGGCCGCCGCCATCTTGGCAGCGCACGGTGGGCAGCATGTCCTCCTCGAGGGCCGCCGACAGCTCGTCGAGGGTCAGTTTGGTGCAGTGGGCGGGGCCCATCGGCTGCTGCGGACAACACGCCCGCATCGTAAGGGTCGAAGCCGGTTTCATCCACGAGACGCATGGCCACACGCCGTGCCTCATCCGAATCTGCGTCGACCGGAATGGCGATGCGGCCCGGGGTACCTGCCGGAACGCCCTTGGTCCGCTGGGTTTCGGCCAGGGGCCTTCCACGCCTTGACCACGGGCCGCCCCAGCTGCTCGGCAACCCACAGGCATTCCACCTGGCCCCTGTCCACCGCCTCGATGCGGCCGTTGAGGTGCGGGTAGTAATTGGAGGTGTCGATGACCACCGTCTCGGCGGGCACGGAGGCAAACAGGCCCGCCAGTTCCGGGAACCGTCACCATCACGCCCCGGCGCCGGGCGGACACGGCCTGTCTATGCAGCTTGGGTGAGTTCGGCGCGGCCGAACAACAGGGCGTAGCCGGAGGGCAGTTGATGCAGGATGCGGGTGAGGAGGTCGGGGCCGGCCAGGGCTGCGACGACGCAGAGGACGGATCCGGTGTCCCAGCGGGTGGTGCCCAGGGTGGCGCCGGTGCGGGCGGCGAGGCTTTTTACGAAGGCCCAGCCGGTCAGGGGCTGCGTGTCGGGGATCTGCGCGGTGAGGATCGTTGCGGCTTCGAAGGGGAGGCGGGCGGCGAGTTCGACGCGTTCGTCGCCCGTCAGCTGGCGTCCGAGTCCTTGGAGGACGAGACGGACGGCTTCCTCGGCTCTTTCCCGGGTGGGGTAGGCGCCTTCGTAGCGGACCTTCTCCAGCAGCTGCTCGTACGTCATCACGGGCGTGTGCTGGAGTGGTGCACGCCGGTCGGTCATCACTGTGGTCGTTGCCCTTTCTGTTGCCGAAGGTCGTGGTGCCTGTGCGGGGGCACCGAGGTGTGGGTGGTCAGGCGGGCTGGGGGTGGCCGAAGAGGAGGTCGTAGCCGGCGGGGAGCTGGAGCAGTATCTGGCCCAGCAGGTCGTCGCCGGCCGCGTCGGCGACCGTGCTGAGGACGGCGCTGACGTCCCAGGCGGCGGTCTGCTCGGTGGCCCCTTCGATCCAGGCGGCGGTCGCGCGCAGGAACCGCTCCGGTGGCAGGGGCTCTCTGCTCTGCAGCGGGTTGAGGAGGATCAGGGCGAAGTCTTCCGGCAGACGCGCGGCCAGCTCGGCGCGGACCTCGCCGACCAGGTGTGCGCCGAGCAGGGGGAGCACCACGCGGGCCGCGCGCTCGGCCTCCTGCAGGGTGCCGTACTCGCCGCGTTCCCTCACATGTTCCAGGAACGCTTCCCGTCGCAGGGTCACGTCCATCGCCGCCCTTCTTCGAGTCCGTCCCGTGGAGACGGAGGACGGGGTGAGGGGGAGATCAGGTGCCCGTCCTCCGCCGCCGTTCGGCCCGCGTCGTCCGGCTCAGCCGGAGATCTCCTTGCGGTCGGATCCGACGCCGATGGAGATCTTGCGGGGCTTGGCGCGCTCGGCGATCGGGATGCGCAGGGTGAGCACCCCGGCGTCGTAGTCGGCCTTGATCTGCTCGGTGTCCAGGGTGTCCGCGAGCACGATCTGGCGGGAGAAGACGCCCAGCGGCCGCTCGGAGAGTTCCATCTGCACGTCGTCGCCCTTGGCCACGGGCCGGCGTTCGGCCTTGACGGTCAGCATGTTGCGTTCGACGTCGATGTCGATCGCGTCCGCGCTGACACCGGGGAGGTCGAAGGCCACCACGTACTCGTGACCCTCGCGGTAGGCGTCCATCGCCATCGCGGACGGCCGTGACCAGGTGCCCGGGCCCATCAGCTGCTGGGCCAGCCGGTCGAGCTCACGGAAGGGGTCGGTGCGCATCAACATCGAAAACACCTCCAGAAGGTTCGGGCAGTTGCTGCCAATGCGCTTCGCTGAAACCGTTGTAACATGTCATCCAATGGATGACAAACAAGAGCGTCGTCGGAAAGATGACAGCCCGAGGGAGGTGCCCGTGACAGCAGCCGACCAGCCGGCCTCTTCCAGCGCCGGCGCGCAGAGCCCGGCATCATTTCTGGCCGCCGCGGCGGCCCTGCACGCCATAGACGACGCCCTGCGCACAGCCCGGCACGAGGCCCCCGGCCTCCCCGATGTCCCCGACGCCGGCCCTGAGCAGGCCCTGGCCTCCCTGCTACTGCTGCGACAGGTGCGCGAGCAACTCGCCGGATGGGAAACCGGCCTGATCGAGACCGCCCGCCACGCAGGCGCCAGCTGGGCCGACCTCGCGCACCCCCTCGGCGTCGCCAGCCGCCAGGCCGCCGAGCGCCGCTACCTGCGGGGCCGGCCCGGCCCCGCAGGCACCACCGGCGAACAACGCGTCCAGGCCACCCGCGAACACCGCGCCGCCGAACGCGGCGCCGCCACCTGGGCCCGCCGCAACGCCGCCGACCTGCGCCGCATCGCCGGCCAGATCACCGCCCTCACCGACCTTCCGGCCGCCGCGCGTTCCCCGCTCAGGCAGCTGAACGCGGCCCTCGCCGACGACGACCCCGCCGCCCTCATCCGCCCCCTGGGCGCTACCCGCCCCCACCTGGCCACCACCCACCCCGGCCTCGCCGCCCGGCTCGACGCCCTCACGGACTCCGCGAGAGCCACAGATGCCGCCCCCGACTGACATCCGATGTACAGCTCCATGTGCGACGTCGGAACACACGTGGCCGGCTCCTGCCGACTGGCCGTTGCCTGCCGTTCTTCAAGAGATCAACTTCAGTAAGCCACGGTTGCCCCTTGGCGGCGCTGTCACCGTGGCAGGCGGGCATGGATGGTTTTGCCTCGCCCGGGGCCAGGAGTCACCTCGCTGGTGAGGCGGCGGATCATGGGCCACCCGAACTCGCCGGCGCCACCGCCCAGGTCAGGGCGCGTTCCCGCAGGGGTGACGGGCTGAGGTCGGTGACGGCGACGTGCACCGCGCCGGCGGTGGCGCCGAGCGGAGGATATAGCGGCCGCCGCCGCGGCGCAGGGCGTTGGTGGCGAGTTCGGAGACCACGAGAACGAGGGTTTCCGCCGTCTCGGAGGCCGGAGGCGGATCCGGGCCTTCGACGCCCTGCGTGCGTGTCGTCTCCATGTCGGTCATGCGCTGTCACCCCGTCCTGGATCGGTTGTGCTTCTCGGCGTGTGCCCGCGCCGAGCCGGGAGGCAACCCCGGGACAGCACTCTTTCGGGTGTAAATGCGGCAGGAGTCCAATCGTCACTCCTGGAGAAAATCTGTCGCGGTCGCAGTAGACATTGGTTCGTCGCGGAGTTACCGTTGTGGCGTACCCAGGAAGTCCAAGAGGGCACGGCAGACACGAACTGCCTGCAAGCAGGACGCGGCCCGCAAAGGCCGCGAGCGGTACCCGCGGTATCCAGCAGTACGACCGAGTAACCGAAGGTAAAGGAGCGAGACGCCATCAGGATCGCCCGGGTGAGGAAGGAAGTTCGCCCGGGTATCGCAGGCCCCGGATTGGAAGGTGGTCCCCGGTCACGCATTCACGATCCCTGCAGCCCCGCCCTCCCAGGCGGAACCTGCGGACACAAAAACCCGGCACAGTCAGCCGGTAGATGGTGTTGAAAGCTCGGGGCCCGGGTGCCCGCACGGCACCCACGCCCCCCTACACGCCCTCCGGAAAACCAGGTTTGTTCCCCCTTCCCCCCCCCCTTCCGTCCACAACCGCGCCCGCGACAA
>NZ_JBWKFL010000001.1:337846-545083 GCF_056434305.1 Streptomyces sp. NPDC044061
GGGCAAAAGGGAGGGGGGGGGGGGGGGGGGAAGGGGGGGGCGGGGGGGGAAAACCCCCCCCCCCCCCCCCCCCGACGCGTCCGCCGAAAGAAGAGGTTTATGCCCCCTGCCGCATCCCGTCCCGTCGACAACCTCGACGACGACAACTACCCGGCTTACACCATGGGCCGGGCAGCCGAGATACTCGGCACCACCCCCGCCTTCCTCCGCTCCCTCGGTGAACACCGCCTGATCACCCCCCTGCGCTCCGAAGGCGGCCACCGCCGCTACTCCCGCTACCAACTGCGCATCGCGGCCCGCGCCCGCGAACTCGTCGACCAGGGCACCCCCATCGAGGCCGCCTGCCGCATCGTCGTCCTTGAAGACCAGCTCGAAGAAGCCCAGCGCATCAACGAGCAACTGCGCGCACAAAGCCGCGAGAGCCAATCGAAGACCTCAACCTGACAGGACGCCTTGTCCGAGTTGGACACCGACCGCCAGCGGACGAGGCCGCCATTACAGGTCGCAGGCCCGGACCGGGCGCGCGTTCAGAACGTGCCGGGTCTGACCGCGACCGACCAGCAGGACGGCACCCACGAGTTCTTCTTCCACGAGGGCCCCGGCCACCCGCGCAGCGATCCTGCCGTGCGCAAGGCCCTGCTCGCGGCAACCTGACTGACCTGGGCGCCGTGGTGACAAGCGGCACCGGACGGCCGCCCACCGGACTGGTCACCCAGCCCCGGCCCTGCCGCGGCGACACCGTCACCGGCCACTTGCCCCGCTACGACCCCCACGCGGCCGCCGAGCAGCTCGACGCCGCCGGTTGGAAGCAGCCCTCGCCGGGTGCGACCCGGGTCAAGGACGGAATGAAGCTGACGATCCGCTTCATCTACTCCTCCTCCGGGGGCGAGACCATGGCGGCCGCGGCCGAGTACCTGGCACACGCCTGGAAGCAGGTCGGTGTGGACGTGAGGCTGCGCGCCGTCTCCGACGCCGCCTACTTCCAGGTCGAGGACGTCGAACAGAACCGGGACCTGAACTGGGCCCCGCTCGGTGTCACCCTGCCCTCTCCGCTGACCGGTCTGATCGCCGGCCCCTTCACACCCGACGGCAACAACTTCGCCCACCTCAGGTACACGGCCTACAACCGCCTGACGGCGAAGGCCGCCGCCCTTCCGGGTGCGGCCGGCTGCCCCCTGTGGAACAACGCCGAGACCGCCCTGTTCGACAACGCCGACCTCGTCCCGGTCGTGGACAAGACAAAGACCGTGGCCGCCTACAGCGCCACATTCAGGATCTCCCTCGGCATGTTCTCCCCGAACACGATCCGCATGACGGGAGGCTCCAGATGACCCTGAGCGCCTGGGACTAGCGGAGAGAGCGGGTCGGGGAAGGGCTGGCATTCAGCTTCGCCTGGTGAATACATGGATCCTCCCGGCGAGTGCAATCGCAAAGTAGGCGCACCCTGGAAGCGAGACAGGACACGGACCGCATGAGGTGCCGGCCGCATCGTGCGGCCAGCGCAGCTGATCTCACGACAAAGCCGCACCGGAGCATTCCGATGCGGCTTCGTCGCCTCACGGCTCCGCGCAGAGGTCCCGTCAGGAGGGGGCCCGGCGGGGCCTCGCCGTATCACTCGCCTATCACGCCGCGATCACCAACTGGGCAGCCCCTTACGGACCAGGAGGCGCTGACCTGCCATTTCATGCCCGCGCTGCACTGATGTAGACGCCCCTGGACGGTCTCTACAACCTGTGCCATGTGGTACCCAGGGAGGGACCGAGCATCAGGACAGGGGCGTCCTCTGGCCCGTCAAAGCGGTATTGCAGGGTGTTCGGTGGTGTCTCGCTCACCCGTCAGACCCTCTCATCTCTCACGGACGCCCCTATGACTGGGGCGCTGGATACCGGCCTGACCAGGTTGAAGACCTCCCGGGCGGCATATCGCCCGAGGCATCGAATGATCTCACGTCGGGTCTTGCCCTCCTGAGTGCGGCGTTGGTAGTACGCCTGGGTAAGGGAATTGAAGCGCAGCCGGGTGAACACGATGCGGTACAGGGTGGCGTCGGCCTGGCGGTCGCCGCCATGGTTGAGCCGACGCGAGCTCCGGCGGCCCGAGGAGTACTCGATGGGACTGACTCCGCACAAAGCGGCGCAGGACACCTCGGTGTTCAGCCGCTCGGGGTTGTCTCCCATGGTGATCAGGAGAGTGACGGCGCTGTCCCGGCCGATGCCCACACCGGTATGGGCAGTGGCGGGGCGTGGCGTTCGACGAGCCGGGTCAGGCGCTGATTCAGCTCATCGAGCAGGAAACGCCGCCGTCCGCGCTCTCGGCCTCAGCGGAGGCCGCGCCCTCGCCACCTCCTCCGCCATCAACGCCGTCGTGGGAGCCGGATTCTCCTGGGCCGTCAACGAAGCACACTGCCAGCCCACCACCCCGTGGGACCTGCTGTTCGGCGCTGCCGGGGGCGCCGGCAGCAACCTCGCCGGTCCGGCCTTCAACTGGCTGCGGGGGGAAGCTGGGCAGGACGACGCCTCCTCCGCGGTTCGGCCCCGGGGCAGCGCACGCCGATGACCCCGCTGTTGCCCCGGTCGAAGAGCCCGGACCGCACCTGGCCCGCGGCATCCGCGACATCCGTGGTGGTGAGCGAGGCATCCTGCAGAAGTTCGCCCAGGAAATGGGAGCGATTGTCCACACCGACCCGCTGTTCAACCTCCCGGGCGGCGGGGCCACTACGACTCCGAAACACATCGACCGCAGACTCACCCGGCTACGAGACGTCCACGCCACCATGCAGCCCCACCTCGGCACCGGCGGCTACACCAACGGCATGGACCCCGAACTCACCGGTAGCCCTGTTGCAGGTCTACGAAGACGGTAACGGGGAGGCCGGCGGCGCAGGCGATCACCACGCCAGGGCAGAGGAGACGGCTCACACGGAGCGCGCGGCGTCCAGCGGCTCCTGCATGCCGGCCACCACGCAGGCGAAGCCGGTGCCCCGCCAACCGGCACACCGCGTCACTCCGAAGGGATGCGAAACTCGAATTCGGGACGGTCCCACGGCACGGCGGGCGGGTTCGCGAACGCGGTCCCGGTCCGCACCGCACCGACGCGGTGGTAGAAGTCCTCGGCGGGAAGGTGCGACACGACCCTGAGACGGTCGATCCCGGCGGCACGGGCCTCGGACTGCATGTGCGCGACGAGTAGCCGTCCAATACCCCGTCCTTGCACTTCGTCGGCGACGAACAGCAGGTCGAGCTCCGGTGGCGCGAGGACGAGCGAGTAGAACCCGAGGACCCGGCCTCCGTGCTCGTCGGCATCGACGGCCACGAAGGCGCGGTGGGCCTCGATGTAATCAGGGCCGACCCGGTAGCCCGCGACTGCGGCTGCGTACTTGCCCTCGTAGGCGCCTGAGCCACGCACGAGCCGCGTAAGCCGTTTGGCATCCCGCGCGACGGCCCTCCGTATCGTGATCCGCTGGCTGATCGGGGAAGTGCGTGAACTCATCGGGAGAGTATTTCGCACCGGGGAGTGCCCTCGTGCGGCGGGTCGGCTGCTCGGGCAGGCGTTCTGCACCGCTCCCGGAAACCGCTCGCCCGGGCCCCGATCGGCCACAGCACGACCTGTTCGACGTCGTCGTTCTCTCGGAGCGGGAAGGCGTGCGCAAGCCCGACCCGGAGATCTACCGCCGCACCGTCGGCCGCACCGGACTCGCCGCGCGGCGCTGCGTGTTCGTGGACGACCGCGCGATCAACCTGCCGCCCGCCGAGTCTCTCGGCATCCACCCCCTTGCTGCACACCGACCCCACCCGCACCGCGTCCCTGCTCTCCGAGTGGTTCGGCTCGGAGACAGGATGAGAACGTGCCGGCCGCGGCCCTTGCTCAGAGGTCGTCGGGCGTGCCCAGTCCCGTCAGCGCGCCCACCGGGTCCAGGTCCGGTGTGCCCCGCGGCCACCAGTCGTCGTGGCCCGGCTCCGACTCGTAGGCGTACCACAGGCCGTCGCGGCCCAGGCGCAGCTGGACGTGGCCGCGGGGATGGGTGAGGTGGTTGCGCCAGGGGCGGAACGCCGGGAGGTCGGCGGCGAGCAGCAGCGGGCGGGCCCGGTCGAAACGGCCGGCCGGCGGGTCCCACGGCTCCTCCAGCACGGCCAGCCCCTCGAGTCCCCCCTGCCGCCAGGCGGCCACCGCGCGGGCCAGATCGGCCGGGCTGCGGCCGGCGGCCTCGGCGAGCGTGGCGTACAGGGCGCGGGTGGTCGCGGTCAGTCCGGAGCCGGGCCGGGCGGCGGCGAGGCGTACGGCGTCCTGCCAGAGGGTCAGTTCGCCGACCGGGTCACGGCCGGTGGCGAGCATCGCGTGCGCGCGGGCGGCCGCGTCGGTCGCCAGCTGGTCCAGCGCGAAGGGGTCGGGACCGCCGGGCGCCGCCGGGTACACCGGGGGCTGCTCGGGATGCGGCGGCACCGCCAAGGGGGACGGCAGCGGCGGGAGTCGGCGTGGGGCGAGCGCGGTCGCGGCGCGCACGCCGGGCAGGGTCCGCGGTGTTCCCTCCTGGGCGGCGCGCGCCGCGCGGGCGGCGCTGCGCCGGGACAGCGCGTCGAGCAGGTCCTTCTCGCCCCGGCCGCGCAGCAGGAGCAGTACGAACGGGTCGGCGTCGAGCAGGCGTGCCGTCTGGTAGCAGAGGGCGGCCGCGTGCTTGCAGGGGTAGCCGGAGTCGGGGCAGCTGCAGCGCGGGGCGAGGTCCCCCGGCCCGGGCAGCAGGGGGACACCGCAGTCGGCGAGGGACTGGGGCAGCTCCTTGTCCAGCAGTGCCGCGATGTGCCCCGGCCGGTCGGCCGCGCTGTCCAGGAACCGCTCCCAGTCCTCGTCCTCCAGCGTGCGCAGCCGCACCTGGACCCGGTACGGGCGCGGTCGGCTGCCGCGCACGTACGCCAGCACCGTCCCCGGGGTCACGGTGATCGCGTCCACGTTCCCCTGGTCCGCGTAACCCCGGCCGCGGGCCAGCCGCTTGATGTCCAGCGCGCCCCGCTCCAGCGCGTCGATCCAGGCGTTGCCCCACCAGGTCTCGGCGAACGCCGGGTCTTGCGGAGACGCCGGCCGGGGCGGGAACGCCGGGAAGGTGCGGCGCAGTTCGGTGTCGCGGTGCGGGGTGGCCATGGTGACGGGGAGCAGCGCGGGTGCCGGGGCCGAGGGGCGGGGCTCGGGGGCACCGTGGTGGGCGCCCGGGGTCGGCCGCTCGGGCTCCGGCGTGGGATCGGCCGCGGACGGGTGCCCGGCGACGCCGGTGTCGCCATCGGGGGCGTCCGTGCCGGTGTCGTCCGTGCCGGTGTCGTCCGTGCCGGTGTCGTCCGTCTCCTCCGGGGCGTCGGCCCAGGAGGGCATGCGGAAGGCGTTCGTCAGGAACTGCCGCATGTCGTGAGCGGCCTGGACACGTACGGTCCGCGCCTCGTCTCCGGTGCGCTCGGGGCCGGGCCGGGTGACGGCGGGCCGCCCCGGTGTCCGCGGCCCGCGCCGGGAGCCCGCCTCCACGGCCTCGGCACGCAGCGCCTCACGGCGGGCGGAGCGGAGCGCTTCTCTGGCCGCGTCGGCCGGTCGCCCCGCGGGCCGCGCGGTGCGGGCGGCCTCCGGCACGTCCCGGTCACCGCGGCCGCCGGACTCCTCCCCGACAGCGGCTCCGTGGGAGTCGCCGGTCCCGCCGCCGACACCGCTCCTGCCGCCGTCGCTGCACTCGCCGCTCCTGCCGCCCCCAATGCCCTCGCCGAACTCGCCAGTCCTGCCGCCGTCACCGGTACCGCCGTACCTGCCGCCGTCACCGCCCTCGCCGAAGTCTCCGCGCCTGCCGGCTTCGCCGACATCGCCGCTCCTGCCGCCGTCGCCGCTCCCGTCCGTCGTGGTGCCCTCGTCCCGCCGGGCGGGCACGGCCGACCGGAGGGCGGCGCGCACGGCATCCGCCGGCCTCGGTCCCCCGGTGCCGGTCTCCCCGGACGCCCGCTCGGGCGCCTCCCAGGGCTCTCCCCGCTCGGTCCCCTCCCGCTCGGCCTCCGCCCGCTCGCGTGCCGCGCGCAAGGCACGCCGGGCGGCGTCGCCCGGCCGCTGTTCCCCGGCGGTCACGACGTCCTCCGCAGCGAGACCAGGTCGGACAGTTCACGGTCGGTCAGTTCGGTCAGTGCCGCCTCGCCGGACCCCAGAATGGCGTCGGCCAGGGCGCGCTTGGACTCCAGCATCTCGGCGATGCGGTCCTCGACCGTGCCCTCGGTGACCAGGCGGTGGACCTGGACGGGCTGGGTCTGGCCGATGCGGTAGGCGCGGTCGGTGGCCTGTTCCTCGACGGCCGGGTTCCACCAGCGGTCGAAGTGGACGACATGGCCCGCGCGGGTGAGGTTCAGTCCCGTGCCGGCCGCCTTCAGCGAGAGCACCAGGACGGGGGTCTCGCCGTTCTGGAAGCGGTCGACCATGCGCTCGCGCTCCGGCACCGGTGTGCCGCCGTGCAGGAGGTCGACGGGGATCGCCCGGGTGGACAGGTGGGCGGTGATGAGGCGGGCCATGCCGACGTACTGCGTGAAGACGAGGGCGGAGCCGTCCTCGGCGAGCAGGGTGTCCAACAGCTCGTCCAGGAGGGCGAGTTTGCCGGAGCGGGCGGCGAGCCGGTCGGCCCGCGGGTCCTCCTTCAGATACAGCGCCGGGTGGTCGCAGATCTGCTTCAGGGCGCCGAGCAGCTTCAGGACCAGACCCCGGCGGGCGATGCCCCCCGCGGTCTCGATGGCCAGCATCGACTCGCGCACCACGGCTTCGTACAACGCGGCCTGTTCCCGGGTGAGCGGGACCGGGTGGTCGGTCTCCGTCTTGGGGGGCAGCTCGGGGACGATGCCGGGGTCGGACTTCTTGCGGCGCAGCAGGAACGGCCGTACCAGCCGGGCCAGGCGCTCCACCGCCTGTTGGTCCTCGCCGTTCTCCACCGCGCGCGCGTGCCGGGCGCGGAAGGACTTCAGGGGACCGAGGAGTCCGGGGGTGGTCCAGTCGAGCAGGGCCCACAGTTCGGAGAGGTTGTTCTCCACCGGGGTTCCGGTGAGGGCGACGCGCGCGGGGGCCGGGATGGTGCGCAGAGCCTTGGCGGTCGCGGAGTACGGGTTCTTCACGTGCTGGGCCTCGTCGGCGACGACCATGCCCCAGGGCCGCTCGGCGAGCAGGCCCGCCGTGGAGCGCATCGTGCCGTACGTGGTGAGGACGAAGCCCCCTGCGGACAGGTCCTCCAGGGTGCGGTCGGGGCCGTGGAAGCGGCGGACCGGGACCCCGGGTGCGAACCGGGTGATCTCCCGCTGCCAGTTGCCCAGCAGCGACGCCGGACACACCACGAGCGTGGGCTCGGTGCGGGCTCGCTTCAGGTGCAGCGCGATGAGGGTGATCGTCTTGCCGAGGCCCATGTCGTCGGCGAGGCAGCCGCCGAGTCCGAGGGATGTCATCAGGTCGAGCCAGGCCAGGCCGCGGAGCTGGTAGTCGCGGAGGGTGGCGGCGAGGCCGGCGGGCGGCTCGGCCGGACGCGGGCCGTCCGTCAGGCGGTCGCGCAGCGCGGCCAGCGCGCCGACGGGGACGGCCTCGACGGTCTCGCCGTCGACCTCGGCGGTGCCGGTGAGCGCGACGGACAGGGCGTCGACCGGGTCGAGCAGGCCCAGTTCCCGCTTGCGGGCCTTGCGGACCAGGGCCGGGTCGACCAGCACCCAGCGGTCGCGGAGCCGTACGACCGGCCGGTGGGCCTCGGCGAGCGTGTCCATCTCGGCCTCGCTGAGCGGGTCCCCGCCGAGCGCCAGCTGCCAGCGGAACCGCAGCAGGTCCTCGCTCTCGAAGAACCCGGTGCCGTCGGTCGCCGAGCCGGGCGCGGGCCGGACCACCGCGGCGGCGGTGAGGTCGCGCGCCAGGTCCCGGGGCCAGTGCACGGCCACCCCGGCGGCGGCGAGCCGGCCGGCCGCCACGCCGAGCAGGTCCCCCAGCTCCTCCTCGGTGAGCGCGAGGACGTCCGGGACCTCCTGCTCGGCGAGCCGGTCCAGGGGCGGCCACACCCGGGCCGCGCGCCGTACGGCGAGGGCGGCGTCCACGCGCGCGCGTGGCCCGAAGGCCGCGTCCGCCTCCCCCGCCCACAGCGCGGCCGCGTCGGCCACCAGGGTCGGGTCGGCGAGGCTGTGCACCTGGACGATCGCCGCCCCCGCGGCGCGCGCGCCTTCGGCGGCGCCGGCGTCGAAGACGTCGTAGGCGGACAGGTCGAGGCGCAGTGAGATCCGGACGCCCGCGTCCATGCCGGCGGCGACCTCCGCGGCCCAGTCGTGGGCGGCTGGCAGCGCCTGGGCCTGGCGGGCGGCGAAGGGACGGCCGGAGGTGAGGGGGGCGGCCGGGGTGCGGGGCAGGGTGTCGGCGACCGCGTCCAGGAAGGAGCGGATCAGGGCCTCCGGCTCGGGCAGTTGGAGCGGGCCGGGGTCCGGCAGCGGCACGGCGTGGCCCTCCGGGGGCAGGGCGGCGGCCACCGCGCGCAGATGGGCGATGTCGTCGGGTTCCAGCGGGCCGGCCCGCCAGGCGTCGTGGCCGCTCGGGGTCAGTCCGGGCAGCAGGCGGCCGCGGGCGACGAGCCGCAGCGCGTGCAGCGCGGCGGCGCCCCAGCAGGCCGTGGACGGGTGGGCGGCCGGGTCGCGGCGGGCGCCGACCAGCAGCGGCAGGGCCTCGGCGAGCGGCAGGGTCAGCGCGGGCACCTGCCGGCGGCGCACGCCCGCCCCATGGCGTCGTACGACGGTCAGCTCGTCGGTGCCGCGGCCGTCCGGCAGCGGGCCGCCGTCGGGATCCCAGAAGGCGATACGGCCCTCGCGCGGGAGTGGCGCGGGCAGGTAGACGGACGCGAGGCGCACCGGAACCGGGCTACCGGCCTCCGGGGAACCTCCCGTGCGCTCGGCCACCGCCGCCGTGCCGCCGCTCATACGTCCTGCCACCTCCCGCCCGTCGCCTCGGATCAGACGTCTTCGACTCTACGGGCGGGGTCTGACAATCGGCTCCGGCGACCGGCCGCGGCCCCGGTCACGGAACCGTGCGGGAGACGACGTACACCATCGGATAGTTCGGGTCGGACATGTTGACGACCACGTCCTGGGTGGGCGCCGGGTTCTTCTGCTTGTGGGTGAGCCCGGACCAGGGGCCGGGGCCGGTGAAGTTCCAGCCGGAGACCTTCCGGTCGCGGGCGCCGATGGTGATGTCGTCCTTCTTCAGCTCGTCCCGGCGCAGGCCAATGGCGCCGAGGAAGCTGTCCAGACCGGCGCTGTTGGTGCGGAACTGCACGTACAGGCGGCTGGTCTTCCAGTTGTTGGTCTCGTAGTAGGCGATGTAGTCGGCGGGGTGCGGGACGGCCACCCGGTAGAGGCGCCGCTGCACCTTGGACGGCCAGCCCGGGGCGAGGCCGGTCGCCGAGTACTTCGCCTCCTTGTCCTTGCCGCTGTTGCGGCTCTGGTTGGCGGAGATCACCAGGTAGCCCGCCGGGACGCCGATGAGCAGCCCGATGAGCAGCAGGGTCAGCGCCCTGCGCTTGGCCTTGTGGCGCGGGTCCTCGGCCGGCCGGCGCGGCTCGTCCGGGGGCGCGGCCTGATGGGGAAGCGACGCGGTCATGCGGTGTCCCGGTCTCGGCGGGCCTGGGCGTACCGCTCGTAGCGCTCGTACCGCTCCACCCGGCGCCGCTTGGCGCGCCGGAACCGCCGGGCGACCAGCCGGGCCAGATCTGCGGCGCCGACCATGCCGGCCTCGGGGCCGAGCTGGGCGCGGGTGATGCGGGCCTCGGGGCGGTAGCCGCGGCCGGTGAGGTGGCGCTTGAAGGCGTCCCGGGCGGGGCCGATGAGCAGGTCGTCAGCGGCGCTGACGCCGCCGCCGATGACGAAGCAGGACGGGTCGAGGGCGGCGGCCAGGTTCGCGATGCCGACGCCGAGCCACTGGCCGATGTCCTGGAGCAGCTCCACGCACATGGCGTCGCCCTCGCGGGCCAGCTCGGTGATCATCGGGCCGGTGATGTCATTGATGCTGCCCTTGACGTGCTCGATGATCCCGTAGGCGACGGGCGAGTCGGCCGCGGCCAGCTCCTTGGCCTCGCGCACCAGCGCGTTGCCGGAGCTGTACTGCTCCCAGCAGCCGCGATTGCCGCAGGGGCAGCGGTGGCCGCCGGGCACGACCTGCATATGACCGAACTCACCCGCGACGCCGAACTTGCCGCGCTTGACCTGGCCGTCCTCCAGGATCGCGCCACCGATGCCGGTGCCCAGCGTGATCATGACCAGGTGGTCCTCGCCACGGCCCGCACCGAACCGCCACTCCGCCCAGGCGGCGGTGTTGGCGTCGTTGTCCACGAGGACCGGCACGGACAGCCGGCCGGCGAGGCGGTCGCGGAGCGGCTCGTTGCGCCAGGACAGGTGGGGTGCGAACAGGACGCGGTTGCGGTCGGCGTCGACCCAGCCGGCGGCGCCGATGCCGACCGCGTGCACGTCGTGCCGGTCGGAGAGGTCCAGGACCAGTTCGACGATGGTGTCCTCGACGACCTTGGGGCTCTTGGACTTGTCCGGGGTCTCCGCGCGGAGCTTCTCCAGGATGTTGCCGTCCGCGTCCACGACGCCGGCCATGACCTTGGTGCCGCCGATGTCGATGCCGACGGTGGGGACACGGGGGGCGGTCAGATGTGACCGGCGCTCCCTGGTGCCGACCGTACGGAGCACTGGGGCTCGGCGGGAGCCGATGGGTGCGGTGAGGTCGCGATAGGTGCTCATCGTTTGTCGATTCTGCCTCACCGCGGGGGTGGGTGCGGTGCGGGGCAGGAGAGGAGGGTGTGCGATCCGTGCCGGGTGCGGGCGCCCAGTGGCTTGTCGCGCCCACGCGGTGGAGCCGCGGGCCGACACGGCCCGGCGTCCCTCAGGTTCGCTCCAGTTCGTGGACCAGAGCGTCCAGGTCGGCTCCGCCCGCCATCTGCTTCGTCAGCTCGTCCAGGGTGATGTCGTCCCGTGTGTGATTGCCCACCATCGTGCCGCGGCGCAGGAGTACGAATCTGTCGCCGACCAGGTACGCGTGGTGCGGGTTGTGGGTGATCAGGACGACACCCAGGCCCTCGTCGCGGGCTGCCGCCACGTACTTCAGGACCACGCCGGACTGCTTCACGCCCAGTGCCGCCGTCGGCTCGTCCAGGACCAGGACCTTGGCGCCGAAGTGGACCGCCCTGGCGATCGCCACGCACTGGCGTTCGCCGCCGGAGAGGGTGCCGATGGGCTGGTCGACGTCGCGGAGGTCGATGCCCATGCGCAGGAGTCCGGCCCGGGTCGTCTCGCGCATGAAGTCGATGTCCAGGCGCTTGAAGGGTCCCTTGCCCTTGCGGGGCTCGGAGCCGAGGAAGAAGTTGCGCCACACCGGCATGAGGGGGACCACCGCCAGGTCCTGGTAGACCGTGGCGATACCGCGGTCCAGGGCCTCCCGCGGGGACGCCAGGGTCGTCTCCTCACCCTCGATGCTCAGGGTGCCGCCGTCGTGCCGGTGCAGGCCCGCGATGATCTTGATCAGGGTGGACTTGCCGGCTCCGTTGTCACCGAGGACGCAGGTGATCCTGCCGGGGTCGACCTCCAGCGAGACGCCTTCGAGGGCGCGGACGCTGCCGTAGTGCTTGCTGACGTCGGCCAGCTTCACGAGAGTCACTTGTTCGCCTCCGCGCGCTTGCGGACCCAGGCGTTGAGCAGGGTCGCGAGGAGCAGCATCGCTCCGAGGAAGAACTTGAACCAGTCGGGGTTCCACTCGGCGAAGACGATGCCCTTGCTGGTCATGCCGAACAGGAGCGCGCCGACGGCCGAGCCGACCGCGCTGCCGTAGCCGCCGGTGATCAGGCAGCCGCCGATGACGGCCGCGATGATGTAGATCAGCTCGTTGCCGACGCCCTCGCCGGACTGGACGGCGTCGAAGGAGAAGAGCAGGTGCTGGCCGGAGATCCAGGCACCGAACGCCACGCCCGTGTAGAGGCCGATCTTGGTCCTGGTGACCGGGACGCCGACCGCGCGGGCCGCGTCCTGGTTGCCGCCGACCGCGAAGATCCAGTTGCCGGCGCGGGTGCGCAGCAGGATCCAGGAGGCCAGGGCGACCAGGGCGAGCCACCACAGGACGGTGACCTTGAGGTCGACGCCGCGGACGGTGAGGGTCGAGGCGAAGACGGCGTGGGCGCTCGGGAAGCCCTCCATGTCGGCGATGGTCTTGGTGGAGACCGTGCCGTCGATCAGCTTGGTGAAGCCGAGGTTCATGCCGGTCAGCATCAGGAAGGTGCCCAGGGTGACGATGAAGCTGGGCAGTTTCGTGCGGGTGAGCACGAAGCCGTTGAAGGCGCCGACGGCGAGGGTGACCAGCAGCGAGACACCCACGCCGACCCAGGTGTTGGCCGTCATCTGGTAGCTGAACATCGAGGAGACCAGCGCGGAGGACGTCACGAGGACTCCGGCCGACAGGTCGAACTCGCCGCCGATCATCAGCAACGCGACCGGTACGGCCATGATGCCGATGGTCGAGGAGGCGTACAGGACCGTGCTGAGGCTGGCGGCGCGCAGGAAGCCGTCGGCGGCCACGGCGAAGACGACGAAGACGGCCAGCGCGCCGACCACCGAGCCCAGCTCGGGCCGGGCGAGCAGCTTCCGCAGCGGCGAGGTCTGCAGAATCCTTTCATCGAGCGGTTTCTCGTCCGTGATCGCGGTCATCGGGTGCCCCGCTCGGTGTAGTCCGCCAGCGCGGCCGCCTGGTCCTTGGTGATGATCTGCGGGCCGGTGAGGACCGGCTTGCCGCCGCCGAGGACATCGCCGTTGTACTTGTACAGCCACAGCAGATCGACGGCCTGGTAGCCCTGGAGGTACGGCTGCTGGTCCACGGCGAAGCCGAGGGTGCCGTTCTTCAGCGAGGCCGCGACCTTGGCGTTGAGGTCGAAGGTGTCGATCTCGGCCCCGCTGCCCGCGTCCCCCTTGGCCTTCACGGCGGTGTCGGCGTAGGGCGCACCGAGGGTGACGACGGCGTCGACGGACTTGTCGGCCTGCAGCTTCGCCTCGATCGCGGACTGGACGTCGGGCATGTTGGTGCCGTTGACGTAGAGCTTCTGCAGCGTGCCGTGGAAGGTCCTGGCGACGCCGTCGCAGCGCTGCTCGTGGCCGACGTTGCCCTGTTCGTGCAGCACGCACAGGGCCTTCTTCTTCCCGCGCCTGTTCAGCTCGTCGCCGACGGCCTCGCCGGCGATCGTCTCGTCCTGGCCGATGTGGGTGAGGGCGCCGAAGGCCTTGGACTCCTCGGAGCCGGAGTTCACCGTGACCACCGGGATGCCGGCCTTCTCGGCGCGGGCCACGGCGGCCTTGAGGGCGTCGGGCTTGGCGAGGGTGACGATGATCCCGTCGACCTTCTTGTCGACCGCCGCGTCCACCAGCTGCGCCTGCTGCTGGGCCTCGTCGTCGTGCGAGTAGAGGAAGTTGATGTTGTCCTTGACGGCGGCCTGCTTGGCGCCGCTCTGCACGATGTCCCAGAAGGTGTCGCCGTCTCCCGAGTGAGTGATCATCGCGAAGGTCCAGCGGGGGGTGTTCACCGCCGCCCTGCCCTGGGCGGCGGCGGCCTCGCGGGCGTCCTCGGCCCGCTTGCCGCCGGTGCTGCTGCAGGCGGCGAGGGAGACGCTCAGCGCCCCCGCCACCGCGATGCCTACCCAGGTCCGAAACCGTGCCACGAGGCCGTGCCCTTCTTGCCGTGTTGCCGACTGTGCTCCGACGTGCGCGAGGGGCGGGCGATCTCACCGTCGGTGTGTCCCGGCGGCGGTCTCACCAGCCCCAAACACTTCAGTATCGAACACAGGGAACACGCATGACATGACCGGGGAGCGGCCGGCGGTCGCATTGTCCGGACATTGCGACGAACCGGCGGCGATCCTCAGGGGCGCACGAGCAGCTGGAACTCGAAGGAGTAGCGCGTCGGGCGGTAGGTGTGGTCGCCGAACTCCACCGCGCGGCCGGTGTCGTCGAAGGTGGTGCGCTGCATGGTGAGCAGCGGGGCGCCCTCCGCCTCGGCGAGCCGCTCGGCCTCGGCGGCCGTGGCGCCACGGGCGCCGATGGACTGGCGCGCGCTGTGCAGGGTGATCCCGGCGGAGCGCATCAGCCGGTACAGGCCGGTGGCCTCCAGCTGGCGGGTGTCCAGGTCGAGCAGGCCGGGCGGCAGGTGGTTGATCAGGTAGGCCATCGGTTCGCCGTGCGCGAGGCGCAGCCGCTCGATGCGGTGGACGTCACCGTCCTCGGCGACACCGAGCGCGGCGGCGACCTCGGCGGAGGCGGGCACGACCGTGTTGACGAGGACCTTGGTGGCGGGGCGCTGGCCGGCCGCCTCCAGGTCGTCGTAGAGGCTGCTCAGCTCCAGGGGGCGCTTGACCTGGCTGTGCACGACCTGGGTGCCCACACCGCGGCGGCGGACGAGAAGACCCTTGTCCACGAGGGACTGGATGGCCTGGCGGACCGTGGGCCGGGACAGGCCGAGCCGCGCGGCCAGCTCGATCTCGTTGCCCAGCAGGCTGCCGGGCGTGAGACTGCCGTGCTCGATGGCGGCCTCCAACTGCTGGGAGAGCTGGAAGTACAACGGCACCGGGGAGCTACGGTCCACACGGAGGTCGAGTGACACGGTCGGGTCCACATCTGGTTTCGGCACGGGCCCGAGCGTAGCCGCGTGCATGGTTGACGGGAAGTTGTGTAGACAGGTTGTCCGGACATTTGCATTGACAGCGTACGGGGTCGGCCCTCACTTTGTTTCCATGCGCATCGGGGTCATCGGTACGGGCCGCATCGGCACCATTCATGCGAACACTCTGAGCCGCCACCGTGAGGTCGGATCGCTGATCCTGACGGACGCGGAACCGGCGCGGGCCCAGGAGCTGGCACACCGCCTGGGCGAGACGGCGGCACCGGGAGTGGACGAGATCTTCAAGTGGGGCGTGGACGCCGTGGTGATCACCACGGCGACGGCGGCGCACGCCGAACTGATCGGTCGGGCAGCACGCTCGGGCCTGCCGGTCTTCTGCGAGAAGCCGATCGCCCTCGACCTGCCGGGCACGCTTCAGGCGCTCGCCGAGGTGGAAGCCGCCGGAACGGTTCTCCAGATGGGCTTCCAGCGGCGCTTCGACACCGGCTACGCGGGTGCCCGGGAGGCGGTGCGCTCGGGACGGCTCGGGCGGCTGCACACCGTGCGGGCGACCACCTCCGACCAGTCCCCTCCCCCGCCGGAGTGGCTGCCGCTGTCGGGCGGGCTGTTCCGGGACACCCTGATCCACGACTTCGACGTGCTGCGCTGGGTGACGGGCCGTGAGGTGGTGGACGTGTACGCGACCGGCTCGGACGCCGGGCCCGCCATGTTCCGCGAGGCGGGCGACGTCGACACCGGCGCCGCCCTGCTCACGCTGGACGACGGCACGCTTGCCACGGCGACGGCGACCCGGCTGAACGGCGCGGGCTACGACGTCCGCATGGAGCTGGCCGGGGAGCGGGACACCGTCGTGGTGGGCCTGGACGACCGGACGCCGGTGGCGTCCACCGAGCCGACCGGGCCGCCCGCGGCGGACAAGCCGTGGACCAGCTTCCTGGAGCGGTTCGGACCCGCCTACGAGGCCGAGCTGTGCGCCTTCGTCGAGGTGCTGAACGGTGGGCGGCCCAACCCGTGCGACGGCCGCGAGGCCCTGCAGGCGCTGCGGATCGCCGAGGCCTGCGAGGTGTCCCGCCGCGAGCGACGGCCGGTACGGCTGGCGGAGATCCAGGGCCGGATCCAGCCGTCGTAGACGGAGCGCCGGGGCCGGATCCAGCCGTCGTGGAGGGACGGCCGGAGCCGGATCCAGCCGTCGTGGAGGGAGAGCCGAGGTCGGATCCAGCCGTCGCAGGAGAGGCCCGGGCGGTGTTCAGCCGCCATAGGCGGAGGCCTCGGATGCGGTCCAGCCTTCATAGGGGAAGGCCGCGGACAGCGGCCAGCCTCCTTAGGCGGTGGTCCCGGGCGGTGTCCAGCCGCAGTAGGCGCAGGCCTCGGACGGGGTCCAGCCTTCCTAGGGGAAGGCCGCGGACAGGGTTCAGCCGTCGTAGGCGGTGGTCCCGGGCGGTGACCAGCCGTCGCAGGCGCAGGCCCCGGACAGGGATCAGCCGTGGCAGGGGCAGGCCCCGGCGGGGTCCAGCCTCCGTAGGCGCAGGCCCCGGACGGGGTCCAGCCTGTGCGGGGCTGGACCCGTGCCGCTTACCAGCGCACCGGAAGGCTGCGCATCCCCCGCATCAGCAGGCCCGGCAGCCACTCGCCCGGTGAGCCGTCGAGCGCCAGGCCGGGGGCGCGCTCCAGGAGGGTGCCGACGGCGATACGGCCCTCCAGACGGGCCAGGGGTGCGCCCAGGCAGAAGTGGATGCCGTGGCCGAAGGCGAGGTGGCCGCGGGTGTCGCGGCGGATGTCGAACCGGTGCGGATCGCTGTAACGGTCGCCGTCGCGCTGGGCGGCGGTGAGGCCGATCACCACGTGCTCGCCCTGCTCGATGGCCGTGCCGCCGATCTCCAGGGGCTCGGCGGCGTACCGGAACGTGGCGCTCTCCACCGGGCCGTCGTAGCGCAGCATCTCCTCCACGGCGCCGTCCAGGAGGCTCGGGTCGGCCCGCAGCGCGGCCAGTTGCCCGGGGTGGGTCAGGAGGGCGAGGACGCCGTTGCCGACGAGGTTGACCGTGGTCTCGTGGCCGGCGATGAGCAGCAGGAAGGCCATGCCGCGCAGTTCCTGCGGGGAGAGCCGGTCGCCGTCCTCGGCGGTGGTGCGGATCAGGTCGCTGAGCAGGTCGTCGGTCGGTCCGGCGCACCGCTTGTCCTCGATCAGCTCGGTGAGGTACCCGCCCAGGCGGACGACCGCCTCGTACTCCGTGTCCGCGTCGGTGGGTGCGACCACCTCGGTGGACATCTTCCGGAACTCCGCGCGGTCCATGTCCGGGACGCCGAGGAGTTCGCAGATGACGGTGAGGGGCAGCGGGTAGGCGAGCGACTCGATGAGGTCGGCGTGGCCGCGCGGCAGCATCTCGTCCAGCAGTGCGTCGGTGATCTGCTGGATCCGCGGGCGCAGCTGTTCCACCCGGCGCATCGTGAACGCGCGGGTCACGAGACCGCGCAGGCGGGTGTGCTGGGGCGGGTCGGTGGCCAGCAGATGCTTGCCGATCATGTCCTGGTCCAGGAACGTCACGCCGATCTTGTCGCCGTCCTTGGCCAACCGGGGGTCGGCGAGGGCCGCGCGCGCCTCCTCGTACCCGACGACCAGCCAGGTCTCGTAGTTCTCGTCCGCTCCCGGCAGCCGGACCCGGTGCACGGGGCCCCGCTCGCGCAGGCGTGCGTACACCGGATGCGGATCCCGGCGGAACGCGTCCCCGAACTCCCCCAGATCGACCACGTGTTGCCTGTCCATCGCACCCCTTCCGGACTCCCCCGAGGCCGCCGGGCTTCTCCCGGTACCCGGATCAACGCGCGGGGTCCCCGCTCAGTGCCCGTCGTCCAGAAGTCCCGCGTCGTACGCCAGCAACGCGACCTGGACCCGGTTGTTCAGGTCCAGTTTGGCGAGGATGCGGGAGACGTGCGTCTTGACGGTGGCCACGCTCATGAACAGCTCGGTGGCGATCCGGGCGTTGGCGAGGCCCCGGCCGACGGCGACGGCGACCTCCCGCTCGCGGTCGTTGAGCTCGGCGAGCCGCTCACGCGCGCGTGCCCGGCGGGAGTCGGCGGCGGTGCCGGCCGCGTGCCGCATCAACTGGCGGGTGACGGCGGGCGACAGCACCGGTTCCCCGGCGGCGACCCGGCGCACCGCGTCGACGATCGCGGCGGGCGGGGTGTCCTTCAGGACGAACCCGGCGGCACCCGCGCGCAGGGCGTGCAGCACCTGCTCGTCGGCGTGGAAGGTGGTGAGCACCACGACCTCCGGTGCGTTGGCCCGGGCCCTCAGCCGCCGGGTGGCCGTCAGTCCGTCCACCGACGGCATCCGGATGTCCATGAGCACGACGTCCGGCCGGGTCCGCTCGACCGCGTCCTCGACCTCGTCCCCGTCGGCGGCCTCACCGACGATCTCGATGTCCCCGGCCCCACCCATCATCAGCGCGAGCCCGGCACGCACCAGAGGGTCGTCGTCGACGAGGAGGAGCCTGATCGCAGTCGCAGTCATGGAGTCACGTAATCACGTGGAGGCGCGGCGACGGGCGGCCGTCGGCCACAGCGGACGGCACCCGGCCGTCCCGCCCGGCCGTTCAGTTCCCGGCCCACGGCAGCCACGCCCGCACCTCGAACCCGCCGTCCGCCGTCGCCCCGTGCTCCAGGTGGCCGCCGGCCAGGGTCGCGCGTTCGGTCAGGCCGATCAGGCCCTGGCCGGACCCGGGCATGTGCGGGGCCTCGGCCTCGGGAGCCGGGTTGCGGGCCGTGACCGTCAGGCCGGCTCCGGGGCCGCCGGTGACCCGGAGGGCGACCTCCGCGCCCGGAGCGTGTTTGCGGGCGTTGGTCAGGGCCTCCTGGGCGATGCGGTAGGCGGTGCGTCCGACGGAGGCGGGGACGGCGGCCGGGTCGGCGAGGCGGTGGTCGAGGGTGACCTTCATGCCCGCCTCGCGGCACTCGGTGACGAGCGCGTCCAGGGCGACCAGTGTCGGCTGCGGCCGGCCCCCGGCCGCGTCGTCGGGCTCCCCGGTCCGCAGCACGCCGATGATCTCCCGCAGGTCCTGCAGCGCCTCGTGGGCGCTCTCCCGGATGATCCCGGCCGCCCGCGCGATCTCCTCCCCGGGCGCGTCCGGCCGGAACTCCAGGGCTCCGGCGTGCACGCTGAGCAGGGTGAGCCGGTGGGCGAGCACGTCGTGCATCTCCCGGGCGATGGCCTCTCGGGCGAGCCGCTGGGCCTGCTCGGCGCGCAGCCGAGCCTCGGTCTCAGCGCGCCGGGCGCGGTCGCGCAGGCTCAGCATGAGCTGCCGCTTGGAGCGGACGAACATGCCCCAGCCGATGACGGAGACGGTGAGCAGCGCGGTGAACGCGACGACTCCGGCGTACGGCAGGTCGGGGTCGGGCCGGAGCCAGTAGAAGAGCGGGAGCAGGGCGAGGTCGATGCCGCCGATCCACGCCACGTACCGGAAGGGCCGGTGCACGGCGAGGGTGAAGACGACGATCAGCGCCGCGCCGCCCGAGGTGTTGGACAGGAGCCCGACCGGGACCATCGCCCAGGCGAGCCCGACCGGCCACCGGCGGCGCAGCCAGAGCGCCGCGCAGGAGAGGGCGCCCAGGACCTGGTCGAGGACGGCCAGGGAGTGCGGCAGGCCGGGTTCGTCGGTCAGGGACCGCGCGGCCGCCAGGCCGAGGACGACGGCCGGCAGGAAACACGAGAAGTCGACGACCCAGTCGCGCGCGGTGCGCCGCGGCCGTCGGCCCGGGGGACCCGCGTCCGGGTCCAGCTCGTGCAGGAGGGCGGAGGGGAACAGCCACCGGCGGCCCGGCGGCTCCTGCGGCGCCCGCGTGGGCTCGTCACTGCTCACGGTCGACAAATCTACGCAGGAACGGCTCAGGCGTCGGCCTCGCGCCCGGGATCCTCGACCAAAGTCGCACCGCCGTGGACTTTCGGCGCTCCTGCTCGGGGCCGGCGTCAGTCGTCAGGCGCACGGAACTCGCCCCGCGGCCGATGCGTGGGGGGAAGCCGCGGGGCGAGAGTCGTGCCATGAAACAGGTGCTGGAGGTTCTCGGGTTCGTCGCACTGGTGCAGGGTGTGCTGGGCCTGGTGCACGAGTTCACCCACTGGAACGTGGGTCGCGTGCAGCGGCTCGGCTTCCTCGACGGCTACGAGGTCTACGCGAGCGTCGCGCTCGTGGTGCTCGCGTTCGCGCTGTTCGCCGCCGCGGAGAGCCGGAGGTCCGGATGAGCGCGGACCGGACCTCCGGCGGGTCGCACCGTCCCCTCGGACCCGTCCGGCCGGATCAGCAGCCGAAGTCGATCAGGTCGAACGTGGCGTAGTGGTCGGCGGTGTAGTAGTCCTCCTCGTACTCCTTGCCCGTCACGATGCGCCGGGCACCGCGCGTGGAGGAGCCGGGGGTCTTCACCGTGTACTCGTGGTAGTAGCCGGACGACTGCTTGGGCAGGACGCCTTCACGGTTCGAGAAGACGGTGCCGTCCTGCGAGTACGGGAAGGGGCCGCCCTGGTCGATGAGGTCCAGGGTGTCGTACGCCTGTGAGGGCAGGTCGCCGTAGCAGATGCTGCCGACCGACGCGGCCGCGGCGTCCGCCGTGCCGGCGGAGACGGTGCCGCCCACGAGCAGGGCGGACAGGAGGGCGCCCGCGGCGCCGATACGAGTGATGCGTGGGGGGAATCTCATGGCCCCCATGATGACGCGCGTAGACGTTGGCATGTCAACGACAAAGTTGAAGATTTTCCCGTCAAGTCCGATGAGTTTTCGGGAAGTTAACCTGCCGCCCGGCGTCCCCACGCGGTGCCCACAAGGACCAGTGCGCCGCCCGCGAGGCCGAGCGCGCCGAGCCGTTCCCCGCCCAGCGCTATGCCGGCCGCCGCGGCCCACAGCGGTTCGGTGCCGAGCAGCAGGCCGACCCGGGAGGGTGAGGTACGGCGCACCGCCCACATCTGTACGAAGAAGGCGAACAGGGTGCACAGGACCGACAGGAAGAGCAGCCCTGCCCACTCCCGCGCTCCGAAGTCCACCGCGGTCGCCCATGGCGTCGCTCCGGTCCCGCTCGACAGGGCCGCGAAGACGGCGACCGCGGTGCCCAGTTGGACGGTGGTGAGCGGCAGCGCGTCGGCGCCCCGCACGGACCGTAGCCGGGACATGACGAGGACGTGCAGGGTGCGCGCCAGGGCGGCGAGCAGCATCAGCAGGTCACCGAGGGAGGGACGGGTGAAGCCGCCGCCCTGGGTGAGCAGGGCGACACCGAGCACCGATAGGGCCGCCGCGCCGAGGAAGGGGAACGTGGGCCGGGTGCGGGTGACCGCCGCCTCGGCGAGCGGCGTGAAGATCATGGTGAGGCTGATGACGAGGCCCGCGTTCGTCGCCGAGGTGTGCACCACGCCGTACGTCTCCAGCAGGAAGACGCCGCTCAGGATCAGCCCCAGCAGGGCCGCGCCACGCCACTGGGCGCCGGTCAGGGCGCGCAGGGACCGCCGGCCGGCGACGGCCAGCGCGGGCAGCACGAGCGCGAACCGCAGCACCAGGACGGCGAGCACCGTGCGGGCGGTGGTGATGTCCTTCGCGGCGAGGTAGCTGGCGCCCCAGCACACCGCGACGAGCAGGACGGGCAGGTCGGTGTGCCAGGCGCGGCGGGACGCGACGGTCGCACCCGGTACGGCGATCGACGACATGGGGGCGGCTCTCCCGGTCTCCGAAGGGGGTGCGGAGACGTCGGCGGCTCGCGCGGGGAGCGATCACCGTACCGGCGGCGACGATCTTCGGCCAGGCTCGTCCCGGAGGGTGGGACCGGGCGCCGCCCGGGCGTCAGTACGAGCCGTACTCGGGGCGGCCCGCCAGGTCGTACGTCTGGATGGAGACGCCCGAGCCGGTCACGCGTCCGGACCGGTGGGCGAAGCGGGTGGGGACCGCGCCCTCCACGAAGAGACGGCGGCCGGAGCCGAGGACTACCGGGAAGGTCACCAGGTGCAGGGTGTCCAGGAGCCGCAGGTCTACGAGCGAGCGGAGCAGGGCGCCGCTGCCGTGGATCTGGAGTTCGCCGTCCGTGCGCTCCTTCAGGGCCGCCACCTCCTTGGCGAGGTCGCCCGAGACGACGGTGGTGCCGGACCACTCCGGGATTCCGAGGGTGGAGGAGACGACGTACTTCGGGAGCGCGTTCAGCCTGGACGCGATCGGGTCTGCCGGGTCGGTCTTCTTCGGCCAGTAGGAGGCGAAGATCTCGTACGTACGGCGGCCGAGCAGGAAGGCGCCCGCGCCGTCGAAGACCTCGGTGACGAACCGGCCGAAGTCGTCGTCGCCGAACGGGAAGCTCCAGCCGCCCTGCTCGAAGCCGCCGCTGGTGTCCTCCTGGGGGCCGCCGGGCGCCTGGTACACGCCGTCGAGGCTGACGAAGATGGTGGAGACGAGCTTGCCCATGACGGGTGCCTTCTTCCGGGTGCGGGATTCTGCTGTCCTCACCTCAGACCCCGCCCGGCCCCGGAACTCATCGGTTCAGCCGACGTTCGTCGAGAACAGTCCGCCGGTCGGGCCCTGCTTGTCGCCGCCCTGGGCCTTCTTCAGAGCGTTGGCGAGGCTCTCGATGGTGAGGGACTGCAGGATGACGCGGCCGTTTCCCTCCAGGGTGGCCAGGGACAGGCCCTCGCCCCCGAACACGGCGTTCATGATGCCCTGCCGGTTGAGGCCGCCGACGCGCTGGACGCCGTACTGGATGCCCTCCTCGAAGGCGACCACACAGCCGGTGTCCACCTCGATACGGCCGCCGAAGTCCGCCGGGTTCAGGTCGATGAAGTTGCCCGCGCCCGCGATGATCACCGTGCCGTGCCCGGTGAACTTCTCCAGGACGAAGCCCTCGCCGCCGCTCATGCCGGTGCGGCCGCCCTGGAAGGCGATGCCGAAGTCGACGGTGGACTCGGCGGCCACGAAGGCGTCCTTCTCGGCGAACCACGCGCGTGTGCCGTCCAGTTCCAGGGCGCGCATCTCGCCGGGCAGCACGCCCGCGAAACCGACCGTGCCCTGGCCGCCCTGGGCGCTGAAGTACTGGAACGCCAGCGACTCGCCGGCCAGCATGCGCTGGCCGACCTGCATGGCGGTGCCCATGGCCTGGCGCAGCATGCCGCCCATGCCGCCACCGCCGCTCTGCTGACCTCCGTTGCCGTTGCCGTTGCCCGACGGGCCGGACAGGCGGGTCTCCATGGTCACGTTCGTCGTCTTGAACAGGAACTTCCCCGCCTCGCAGTACACGGTCTGGCCGGGGTGCAGGTTGACGACCGCCATCTGCATGGCGTTGCCGACGATCTCTTGCTGAAGGGTCACGGGGGGAGAACGCGGGAGGTGGAGCGAAGAGTTCCGGCCGCGGCCGGATTCGGTGTCCGTTCGCCGCCGGCGGACGGCCTTCGCGGCCGCTGGGATGGAGGCATGACAGCTCACGGAACTCTTGACGGCAGGACGGCTCTGGTGACCGGCGGCAGCCGGGGCATCGGCGCGGCGGTGGCCCTGCGGCTCGCGCGCGCGGGTGCGGATGTGGCGGTGACGTATGTGCGAGGCAAGGAGGCGGCCGAGGAGGTCGTACGGGCCGTGGAGGCACTGGGACGCCGGGCGGTGGCCCTGCGCGCCGACTCCGCGGATCCCGGGGAGGCGGCGGGCGCGGTGGAGCGTACGGCGGAACTGTACGGCGGGCTCGACGTGCTGGTGAACAACGCGGGCGTGGGTCTGCTGGGCCCGCTGCCCTCGCTCACCCTGGAGGACGTCGACCGGGTGCTCGCGGTGAACGTGCGCGGGGTGTTCCTGGCCTCCCGGGCGGCGGCCGCGCGGATGGGGGCCGGCGGGCGGATCGTCACGATCGGTACGTGTATGACGCAGCGGGTGCCGGCGGCGGGCGGGACGCTGTACGCGATGAGCAAGGCGGCACTGGTGGGGCTGACCAAGGCGCTGGCGCGGGAGCTGGGGGAAAGGGGGGTCACCGCGAACATCGTGCATCCCGGGCCGACGGACACGGACATGAATCCGGCCGACGGCCCCTACGCGGCCGCGCAGGCGGCGATGACGGCGCTCGGGCGCTTCGGGGCCGCCGACGAAGTGGCCGCGATGGTGGCGTACCTCGCGGGTCCCGACGCGGCGTACGTCACGGGCGCGGAGTTCGCGGTCGACGGAGGCCACGCCGCGTAACGGTCAGGTGAGCGACTCGCGGACTCGGTGCAGGTAGCTGAAGTCGTGGCCCTCACGGACTCGCGCCAGCGGGCGGATCTCGCGGGTGGCCACGTTCAGCGCGTATCCGCCCACCACCCCCAGGGCCCAGGTGAGACCGGGCTGCACCACGCTTCCGGCGGCCGCCGCGAGGGCTACTGTCACCATCACCGACCGTTCCACCCAGGCCATACGGCTGCCCTTCGCGGCCGCGCGGTAGTCCGCGACGGACTGATCGATCTCGCGGCGCAGCTGGGCGAGGACGTCGGCGGGGTGCTCGTAGTCGCGACGCAGGTCGCCGAGCAAGCGGTGGAGGGCGCGCATGAGGCGGTGGCGTTCGTCGGCGTACCGCTCGCGGAAGGCGAGGACGTCGGCGGTGGCAGTGCCTGGGGCGGGAATCGGCAGGAGCCCGCCGAGTTCCGCCTCGTACCCGAGAAGCCGACGTTCGGCAGGGGCGCGCAGGCCCCACGCATACGCGTCCTGATGGTCGGTGTACGGAACATAGGAGACGGGACCGCCGACGGCGAGGTCCCGAGCCAGGACGCCGATGATCAACTGCTGGATCTGCTTCGGAACGGCGAGGCTCGAGTAGCCCGTTCCGCATGGCCGGGCGAGACGGAGACTCAGCAGTTCCCGCTCCAACCAGTAACTCAGCTTCGATCCATAGATGAAGGCGTCCGGCGGCCACGACAGCTCGGACCTCGCCGGGTACCGGGCCAGGCGCCGCAGTTCCTCACGCAGCACCTCGGACGTGAGGGAGCCGCGGGAGACCCGGCCATGATCCGGGTCTCCCAGCAGGTCCATGGAGTTCCGGTCTAAGCGGAGCGGCGTGTAGAGGGCCCGGTCCCTCAGTTCCCTCAGCTCGGGGGAAACGGCGGCCTCGTAGACCTCGGGTGCGCGGGGCACGACCGTGGCGATGCCGTCCCAGTACAGCAGAGCCTGATGCAGGATCTCCGTCGGTGGTTTCACCAACGGGTAGTAGAGCAGTACCGCCATCACGCCTCCCCGTGAACACCCCGTTGCCGGCGGGGTGTTCACGGTAGCGGAGCTCAGGCGCCCAGTTCCTGGTGGCGGGAGGACAGTCGCGTCGCGCCCTGGTCCGTCAGGGTGCCGTGGAGGCGGAGGCGGGAGATGCCGCCGTCGGGGTAGATGTCCACGCGCGCGTGCGTGCCGACGGCCGGCTGCGGCAGCACGAAGCGGTGGTTGGTGTCGGGCTGGAGGCGGGTGCGCGGGAGGATCTCGACCCAGTCGCCCTCGTCCCCATCCCGCACCGACACCGACGCCCAGCCGGCGCTGTTCCCCTTCAGGTAGGCCGTGTCGATCTCGATCGCGCGGATCTGGGACTGGGCGGCGAGCCGGTAGCGGATCCAGTCGTTGCCCCGGTCGCGGCGGCGGCGCGTCTCCCAGCCGTCGTCCATCTTGCGGGACCGGCCGGGCTGGATGGTGTTGGTGGCCGGGGAGTAGAAGAGGTTGGAGGCGTCCTCGACCTGGCCGCCGTTCTCCAGGGCGACCACGTCGAAGGCGCCGAGCGCCGCCAGCCACTCCGGGTCCTGGACGACCTCGCCGTACACCCGCAGCCGGGCGATGCCGCCGTCGGGGTGCTGGTTGAGCCGCAGGTGCGTGAAGCGCTGCTCGACGGAGACGGCGAAGCCGTTCGCCGCGTGGCCGCCGACCGCCGTGCGCGGCACCAGCGGCGTCCACTTCACGTCGTCGCCCAGCAGTTCCTCCGGGGACGGGGAGCCCGGCACCGAGGTGGCCTCGACCGAGACCGCCTGCGGGTAGTTGCCGCGGAAGTGGGCGGTGTCGACGACGATCCCGCGGATCACACCGGGCGCGCCGAGGCGGACCAGTGCCCAGTCGTGGTCCTCCTGCGTCGGCCAGGGGTGCTCGGCGGAGACGCCGCGCCGGCGGCGGGTCTCCCAGCCGTCCATGATCTTGCCCTTGTGGCCGAAGTGCTCGGGGTCGAACTCGGCCCGCTCGGGCACCAGCAGGTTCTCGCGCTCGGCGAAGAACTCGTCGTTGGCGGCGACGACCCCGGCGCCGAGCTGCCGGTCGGCCAGGTTGGCGTACTGGGTGAAGGGGAAGTCGGCGGTGCGGTAGTCCGCGTACGGGTCGCCGCCTCCGTAGGGGTTCGCGTCGCCGGTGAAACTGGCCCAACTGGCGTGTTGCTGCGCCGTCACGGTGATCAGGGGTTCCTTTCGGGAGTCGGCCGGGTGCGGGTGCGGGGAGTGGCTCAGTGGGAGCGGGTGAGCAGGGTGCCCTTCGGGTCGGTGAACTCGCCGTCCGCGACGATGCGCTCACCGCGCAGCCAGGTGGACTTCACGACGCCGTACAGGGTCCTGCCGGCATACGCGGTGACCCGGTTGCGGTGCTGGAGGCCTGCGGGGTCGACGGTGAAGGTCTCGTCGGGGGCGAGGACGGCGAAGTCGGCGTCGCGGCCGGGCGCGATGCCGCCCTTGCGCGCGTCGAGGCCGACCAGCGCGGCCGTCCGCGTGGACATCCAGCGGACGACGTCCTCGAGGCCGTGGCCGCGCTCGCGGGCCTCGGTCCACACGGCCGACAGGCTGAGCTGGAGGCCGGAGATGCCGCCCCAGGCGGTGGCGAAGTCGTCGGTCTTCAGGTCGGCCGTGGAGGGCGAGTGGTCGGTGACGACGCAGTCGATCGTGCCGTCGGCCAGCGCCTGCCAGAGCAGGTCCTGGTTGGCCGCCTCGCGGATCGGCGGGCAGCACTTGAACTCGCTGGCGCCGTCCGGGACTTCCTCGGCGGTCAGGGTGAGGTAGTGCGGGCAGGTCTCCGCGGTGATGCGCACGCCGTCGGCGCGGGCGGCCGCGATGAGCGGCAGCGCGTCGCTGGAGGACAGGTGCAGCACGTGCACGCGCGCGTCGAGCCGCCTGGCCTGCGCTATGAGGTTCGCGATGGCGGTGTCCTCGGCGTCGCGCGGCCGGGACGCGAGGAAGTCGGCGTACCGGGGGCCGCCGTGCTGCGGCGCGGCGGCCAGGTGGTGCGGGTCCTCGGCGTGCACGATCAGCAGGCCGTCGAAGCCGGCGATCTCCGCCAGGGACTGGGCGAGCTGTTCCTGGTCGAGGTGCGGGAACTCGTCCACGCCCGACGGCGACAGGAACGCCTTGAAGCCGAAGACCCCGGAGTCGTGCAGCGGGCGCAGGTCCTTGACGTTGTCGGGCAGGGCGCCGCCCCAGAAGCCGACGTCGATGTGCGCCTTGTCGGCGGCGACCTGCTGCTTGACCCGCAGGTTCGCGACCGTGGTGGTCGGCGGCAGGGAGTTGAGGGGCATGTCGACGAGCGTGGTGATGCCGCCGGCCGCGGCCGCGCGCGTGGCGGTCCAGAAGCCCTCCCACTCGGTGCGGCCCGGGTCGTTGACGTGCACGTGGGTGTCGACCAGGCCGGGCAGCAGGACGTGGTCGCCGAGGTCCTCCAGGCGTGCCGTGGCCGGGACCTCGGCGTCGTACGGCAGTACGGCCGTGATGGTGCCGGCGGACACGGTGACCGTGGCGGCCCGCGTCCCTTCCGGAGTGATGACGCGCCTCGAGCGCAGCACCAGTTCAGCGTCGGACACCCGAACCCCTCTCTCTGCCGCCGTCTTACGTCCAGGAAACGGGATTTACACCCACGTAACGGAATTCAACGTTCTGTTGAAGGAGTCTTCACTCCCGCTCCCCCGCCGTCAAGGGGCACACTTCTGAGCAGTGCGGCATGGGCCGTCACTCTGGACGTTTCCACAAAGTGGAATTAGAATTCCAGCAAGCAGAACGTAGCTACGTACAAGCGGGCAGTCAACCGGCTGCCGGGTAGGCTTCTGCCCTTCCTGCCAGCCCCGAAAGGAACGCGCCGTGCCGACGTCCAGCGCCAGCACCAACGACTCCGCCAAGACCTCTGCCGGCGGCGGGGTCCAGTCCCTGGAGCGCGCCTTCGATCTGCTCGAGCGGATGGCGGACGCGGGAGGCGAGGTCGGCCTGAGCGAGCTGTCCGCCACCAGCGGGCTGCCGCTGCCCACCATCCACCGGCTGATGCGCACCCTGGTGGCCTGCGGCTACGTACGCCAGCAGCCCAATCGGCGATACGCGCTCGGCCCCCGCCTGATCCGGCTCGGGGAGTCGGCTTCCCGGCTGCTCGGCACCTGGGCACGGCCGTACCTGGCCCGGCTGGTCGAGGTGACCGGGGAGACGGCGAACATGGCGCTGCTGGACGGCGACGAGATCGTGTACGTGGCCCAGGTGCCATCCAAGCACTCGATGCGCATGTTCACCGAGGTCGGGCGCCGGGTGCTGCCGCACTCCACGGGTGTGGGCAAGGCGCTGCTGGCGGGCGTGCCCGACGAAGAGGTGCGCGCACTGCTGTCCCGTACCGGCATGCCGGCCGCGACGGAGAAGACCATCACGACGCCCGACGGCTTCCTGGCCGCGCTGGAGGACGTCCGGCGGATGGGATTCGCCGTGGACGACAACGAGCAGGAGATCGGGGTGCGCTGCCTCGCGGTGTCCGTCCCGGACTCCCCCACCGCGGCCGCGATCTCCATCTCCGGACCGGCGGGGCGGGTCACCGAGGCGGCGACGGAGAAGATCGTGCCGGTGCTGCAGCAGGTGGCGGCGGAGCTGTCCCAGGCACTGGCGAGCTCGGGGGCCTGAGCACTCCGCCCGAGCACTCCGCTCGCGCGGGTCAGAGGTCGGTCACCAGCAGCCGGTACCCGAGGTCGATGCTGTCCAGCGCGAGCGGATCGGCGTACCGGGCGTGCCGGCGTCCCGTCTCCAGGTCGTCCGCGAGCCGGGCCGGACCGGGCGCGACGGTCTCGTGGCCGGGCTGGGCGAGCAGGGAGATCCCGGTGCGGACCCGAGGGTCGAGACAGGCGTACGGGCGGCGCCGGCACGCGGCGGCGAAGCCGTCGGCGCAGTCGCGCCGGACCCGCACCGGTTCTGGCGCGCACCGGCGAGCAGCCGGGCGAGCCGGTCGGTGGGCACGGCCCGGGTGCCGTCGAGGGCGGCCGCCTCCGGAAGGAAGTCCCTGACCAGCCAGAACCGCTCGCGGAACACGCGCTTGTCCCAGGTCGGCACCACGGTGCCGCGGCGGGCGACCCCGCGCAGTTCCGCGATTCCGGCCGCCAGGCGGTCCGGTGGTGGACGGTCAGCACCGCCATGACGCCATCGGCGGCGCCGTCCCGCAGCCGGAGCCGTTCCGCGACCGCCCGCACGGCGAGCGGGGAGCCCGGCGGGCGCCGGGCGATCACGACCTGGCTCGGTTCGACCGCAAGGACGGTTCCCGGCGGCTCGTACGAGCCGGTGCCGGCTCCGACGTCGATGACGTCCCCACGTCCCCGAGCGCGGCGTGGATGTGTGCGGCGATCCGTGGACCGGGACGGCGGGTGCGGGCGCACGTCGCGCCGAGGGTGTCGTAGGCGGCCGCGGTGGTCAGCCCCCGGGTGACTGCCCGAACAGGTCAACCGCGTCCCGTACCTCCGACAGCCCCCGGGCCAGCGCGCTGACCGAGCCGATCGCCCCGGCGATCAGTAACAGGGACCTGCGCAGCCGCGGGGTCTCCGGCGGGCCGCCGCAGGCCATCGCGGCCAGGGCGGCCAGTTCGTCCTCGGCTATGCCGCGGTCGGGGAACTCCGCAGGATGCGCGGCGAGTTCGCGGCGCAGGCGGGACACCGCGGTCCGCAGTTCCGCCACCCTCGGATCCTCGTCGCTGCCGGTCACTGGCCTCTGCCCCAAGCTCCGCAACACAGCCCTCCCCCTCGCACGCCCTCGTGCGCGGGTCAGTTAACGCCACGCCGTGCGGGAGCGCCACCGCGCGGACCGAAATTCAGCCCAAGGAAACCGTCCGCGGCGGACCGCGTCAGGTATGCAGGACGCATGGACACCCAGGACCATCGAAACCCTCGTGAGGAGATCGCCGGGTTGCTGCTCGCCGCCGGCGGCGGCAGACGGCTCGGCGGGAGGCCCAAGGCGTTGCTGGAGCACCGGGGGCGCCCCCTGGTGGAGCACGCGGTGGGCGTGCTGCGGGCGGCCGGATGCGGACGGATCCACGTCGTCCTGGGAGCCCGGGCGGACGACGTGCGCGAGCGCGCCGACCTGGCCGGCTGCGTGCTGGTCGACAACCCGGTCTGGGCCGACGGCATGGGCTCCTCGCTGCGCGCCGGGCTCGGTTCGCTCGGGGATACGGGGGTGCGCGCGGCCCTGGTGAGCCTGGTCGACCAGCCCGGGATCGGTCCCGCGGCGGTGAGCCGGGTACTCGCCGCGTACGAGGGCGACAGCTCGCTGGCCTCGGCGGCCTACGACGGCGCACGGGGGCATCCGGTGCTCTTCGGCGCGGCCCACTGGCCGGGGATCGCGGCGGCCGCCACCGGGGACCAGGGAGCGCGCGCCTACCTGAAGAGACACGCGGCAGAGGTCAGGCTCGTGGAGTGCGCGGACGTGGCCGAGCCGTACGACATCGACACCGAGGCCGACCTGAGCCACCTTGAGTGAACGGGCGGGGTGGCACCGGGCGCCACCTTGCCTCGACTCAGAGAATCTCGACATCAACAAACCATTGAAGTTCCACGATGAGGAAACTACTATCCACTGCTCAGAAGCGCCTTACCGCACAGTGGGCGCTCACCGTCCTATTCGTGCCACTTGGCACTTGGTGCCACCGCTGAAGGAAGTGACAGCTCATGTCCGCACCAGCGCCGTCCCCGCTGGCCATCGTCGACGCCGAGCCCCTGCCCCGGCAGGAGGAGGTCCTCACCGACGCGGCGCTCGCCTTCGTGGCGGAGCTGCACCAGCGGTTCACCCCGCGCCGTGACGAACTCCTCGCCCGCCGCGCGGAGCGCCGCGCCGAGATCGCCCGCACCTCCACGCTCGACTTCCTCCCGGAAACGGCCGCCGTCCGCGCGGACGACTCCTGGAAGGTCGCCCCGGCCCCGGCCGCGCTGAACGACCGGCGCGTCGAGATCACCGGCCCCACCGACCGCAAGATGACCATCAACGCGCTCAACTCGGGCGCGAAGGTCTGGCTCGCCGACTTCGAGGACGCCTCCGCGCCCACCTGGGAGAACGTCGTTCTCGGCCAGGTCAACCTGGTCGACGCCTACACCCGGAACATCGACTTCACCGACCCGCGGTCGGGCAAGTCGTACGCCCTGCGCCCGGACGAGGAACTGGCCACCGTCGTCATGCGCCCGCGCGGCTGGCACCTGGACGAGCGCCACCTCGTCGACGCCGCCGGCCACACCGTCCCCGGCGCCTTCGTCGACTTCGGCCTGTACTTCTTCCACAACGCCCAGCGGCTTCTGGACCTCGGCAAGGGCCCGTACTTCTACCTGCCCAAGACCGAGTCGCACCTCGAGGCCCGTCTGTGGAACGAGGTGTTCGTCTTCGCGCAGGACTACGTCGGCGTCCCGCAGGGCACCATCCGCGCCACCGTCCTGATCGAGACCATCACGGCCGCGTACGAGATGGAGGAGATCCTCTACGAACTGCGCGACCACGCCTCGGGGTTGAACGCCGGCCGCTGGGACTACCTGTTCTCCATCGTGAAGAACTTCCGTGACGGCGGCCCGAAGTTCGTCCTGCCGGACCGCAACGCGGTGACGATGACGGCCCCGTTCATGCGCGCGTACACCGAACTCCTCGTGCGCACCTGCCACAAGCGGGGCGCGCACGCCATCGGCGGCATGGCGGCGTTCATCCCGTCCCGCCGGGACGCCGAGGTGAACAAGGTCGCCTTCGAGAAGGTCCGAGCCGACAAGGACCGCGAGGCGAACGACGGCTTCGACGGCTCCTGGGTCGCCCACCCGGACCTGGTCCCGATCGCCCTGGAGTCCTTCGACCGGATCCTCGGTGACAAGCCGAACCAGAAGGACCGCCTGCGCGAGGACGTACACGTCGAGGCGGCCGACCTCATCGCGATCGACTCGCTGCACGCGAAGCCGACGTACAACGGGCTCGTCAACGCCGTCCAGGTCGGCATCCGGTACATCGAGGCCTGGCTGCAGGGCCTCGGCGCGGTCGCCATCTTCAACCTGATGGAGGACGCGGCCACCGCCGAGATCTCCCGCTCCCAGATCTGGCAGTGGATCAACGCGGGCGTCGAGTTCGAGAACGGCGACCGGGCCACCCCCGAGCTGGCCCGCAAGGTGGCCGCCGAGGAACTGGACGCCATCCGCAAGGAGATCGGCGAGGAGGCCTTCGCGGCCGGCCACTGGCAGGAGGCCCACGACCTGCTGCTCCGGGTGGCCCTCGACGAGAACTACGCCGACTTCCTCACCCTGCCGGCGTACGAGCAGCTCAGGGGCTGAGCGTCACGAGCGTCACGCGGGCTTGTCCGAGTGGCCCAGGGACCTTCCCGGGGCCACTCGGTCGCGTACGAGCCGCTTGACCGCCGTGGGCTCCGGGAAGCCCTGCTCGCGGCGGTCCCAGACCACCTCGTCGTCCACCCGGACGACGAAGACGCCTCCGGTGCCCGGCTTGAGCGACAGTTCGGTCAGCTCGGTCTCGAAGGTGGTGAGCAACTCCTGCGCCAGCCAGGTCGCGCGGGGCAGCCAGCGGCACTGGGTGCAGTACTCGATCTGCACGGCATGGGTCATCCGAGGTGCACCGACCAATCCTGTTCCGCCGCCGGCTTGCCGTGCAGGTCCGGGACCCGCTTCAGCCAGTCCGGGCGGCCCTGTTGGCTCCTCGCCGCCCGGGCGGCCTCCTCGGCGGCGAGTTCCTCGCGGCTCGGGAAGTCGGTGGGCAGCCACTGCTCGGACAGCCGGACGCGTTCGAGCAGGTAGTCGACGTAGGCGGCCCGGACGTCGTCGGGGGCCGCGAATCCCGCGTCCTCGGCCAGCCAGGCGTCCGGCACCTCGGCGACGACCGCCCGGAGCAGTTCCTCGGTCACCCGGGGGGCGAGTTCGGCGTCCGCGGCCCGGACGTCGGGGCCGTAGTGGCCGAGGGCGTGGTGGCGGAAGTCGTACTTCTTGCCCGGGGTCGTGGTGTCCCAGCGGTGGTGGAAGACGAGGGCGGCTCCGTGGTCGATGAGCCACAGCCGCGGGGGCACCGTGCCGGACGTGGGCCAGACCACCAGGTTGGAGCTGTGCACCGTTCGGTCCACGTTGACGGTCAGGGCGTCGAGCCAGACGATCCGGCCGGCCTCCAGGGGATCCACGGGGAACACCCTCGCGATCTCCGGGGTGAAGTCGGCCGCGCCCGGCAGGTAGTCCATACCGAGGTTGACGCCCGCGCTTGCGCCGTGCAGCTCGCGGACCTCCTGGTGCGGCTCGGCCTCGGCGATCGCCGGGTCGAAGTGCACGAGGACCAGTTCCGGGAAGCGCAGGCCGAGGGCGCGGGCGAGTTCACCGACGATCACCTCGGCGACCAGCGCCTTGTGTCCCTGCGCCGAGCCGGTGAACTTCACGACGTACGTGCCGAGATCGTCGGCCTCGACGACGCCGGGGACCGAGCCGCCGGACCTCAGGGGTGCAATGTAGCGGTTAGCGGCGACCTTTCTTAGCATTTTACAAGGTCCCATCGCTCTTGCCCTTATGTTCCACGGTCAGCTACAAGTCGGTGCGATCCGGGGACACGTCCACGACGAGTTTAGACTGGCAGGCTTGCCCCCCCTGCCCCCTTGCCTCTGCCCCCCTTGCCTCCACTCGGATCCTGCGCCCCGTTCGCGACGACCTTCCGGCGAGCGACGCTCGCCGGAACCGTGCACACTCGAATCAGCGTCCGTCCGCGCAGACCCAAGTGTGCGAGCCGGGAAACAACCGGCCCACGTACCCGACAGCCGGCTCCGGGAACGAGCCGCTATGTCGTGAGTGGGCCCTGATTCCGACCCGAATGACCCGCCGGCGGCCGCTCTCCGATCACAGGATGCGACACCCCTCGACCAACCGGCCGTCATCGCCGGCGGAACCTCTTGAGCACACCACCAGGAGGCGCACCATGGATAAGATCATTTTCCGTTCTCTCATCCTGGTAGGCGTGGCCGTAGCAGGACTCAACGGCGCTCCGTCGGCATCGGCCGACACCGTCAGCACACACGGTGCGTACCAGCACGCGGAGACCATCCAGCTGGTCGCCAGGCAGACTCAGTCCCAACCCGTCGACGTGGGCAAGAAGGGGCACAGCCTCGGCGATCAGCTCGTCATCGCCGAAGACCTGTACCAGAACGACAAGAAGATCGGCGACCATGCCGTGGTGTGCAGCTACGTGCACATCGGCCCGGACGAGCTGCAGTGCCTGGGCACCTTCGCGCTGCCTCGGGGACAGATCACCGGACAGGCGCTTCTCCACCTGCCGTCCGACTCCGCTGTCGACGTTTCCGTCACCGGCGGCTCGGGGGCCTACAGCGGCGCCGGGGGGTACGTCCACACCGTGCCCGCCGGCACGACGAAGCGGGCCCTCACCTTCCACATCACCCGTTGAATCGCTTGTCTGTTTTATGGCAAATGAGAGGTTGTGCCATGGATGGAATTGCCGATATGGGAGGCACCCAGGGCTGGGGACGCGTTCATCCACCGGATCGCGAGGAGCCCGTCTTCGCGGAAGGCTGGCAGCGCAAGGCATTCGCGCTGGCGATCATCTCCAGCCGCGTCGCCTGCGGCGGCGTCAACGTGGACGCCTTTCGGCACGCACTGGAGCGCCTGGACCGCGCCGCCTACCTGGACGACGGCTACTTCGGACGGTGGCTCAACGCCGGAGAACTGATGCTCACCGAACACTCCGTCCTGGCGTCCGGAGCGGTCGAGGCCCGCGCCCGCAACCTGCACGGCGAACACGTGGCGGAGCCACCGGTCCCGGAACCCGACCTGCCCCGGTACACCCCCACCGCCGAGGGCTCACTGCGGTCCGTGCAGGCCTCACCGGCCTTCGACGTCGGCGAGCGTGTACGCGCCAGGAACATGTCCATACCCGGGCACACGCGACTGCCGCGCTATGTCCGGGGGCACAGCGGAGTCGTCGAGATCATTCAGCCCGCCCATGTGCTGCCGGACACCAACGCACACTTCATGGGCGAGAACCCCCAACACGTCTACTCGGTGCGGTTCGACTCACGCGAACTGTGGGGCGCCGGCGCCGAACCCTTCACGGTCACGGTGGACATGTACGAGAGTTATCTGGAGACCACCGCATGACCACCACCGGCGGCTCTGCCGAGAGCCCTTCCGTGGAGCTGCGCACCGAGGCGCTCGAACAACTGCTCACCGAGCGCGGCCTGCTCGATCCAAAGGCCATGGACGCGATCATCACCCGCTACGAGACGAGCGTGGGCCCACTCAACGGTGCCAAGGTCATCGCCAAGGCGTGGACGGACCCCGACTACCGGCGGCGCCTGCTCGAAGACGGCACCGCCTCCATCAAGGAACTCGGCTTCTCGGGACAGCAGGGCGAGCACATCGTCGTGGTCGAGAACACCCCGACCACCCACAACGTCGTGGTGTGCACGCTGTGCTCGTGCTACCCCTGGCCGGTCCTCGGCCTGCCGCCGAGCTGGTACAAGGACCCCGCCTACCGCGCGCGCGTAGTCAGAGAGCCGCGCACGGTGCTGGCCGAGATGGGACTCACGCTCGACGACGACGTGCGGATCATCGTCCGGGACTCCACCAGCGAGGTGCGCTGGCTCGTACTGCCCGAGCGCCCACCCGGCACCGAGCACCTCACGGAAGGAGAACTCGTGCCGCTGATCACCAGGGACGCGATGGTCGGCGTGGCCAAGGTGGCGACGCCGTGAGCGCGCCGCTGGACATCGCGGGCCCGGCAGCACCGCCCCGCTCCAACGGTGAGCTGGTGTTCGCCGCGCCGTGGGAAAGTCGCGCCTTCGGCATGGCCGTCACCCTGCACGAGGCGGGCGCCTTCACTTGGCCGGAATTCCGGACCGCGCTGATCGCCCGGATCACCGCCTGGACAACTTCACGGGAGCACGGCGAGCCGTACGACTACTACCGGCTGTGGCTGGGCGCCCTGGAGGACGTGCTCGCCGGCCATCGCGCCGTGTCCACGGACGAGGTCGTCACACGCGCCCAGGCCCTGGCACAGCGCTCCCCGCATCGCGCAGCACACCGGCCGGGGTGAGGCAGCTCAACCGGCGGCCAGCGGGTTCGGCAGGGGCAGGTAGCGGGCGTCCGCTCCGTCCGCGCCGGTCCAGCGCAGCAGCAGGTTGGTCTTGCCGGGCAGGGTGGGCGAGCCGAGCAGGGCGGGGATCTCGGGCAGGCCGTGCCGGGCGAGTTCCCGGCGGGCGGCGGGCCAGGGCTCGAGGCCCGGGTGGTGTTCGACGAGGGCGCCGGCGATCTCGACGAGGTGGTTGACCACCAGGCAGTACACGAGCCGTTCCCAGCCGGCCGCGCGGGAGACGTCCGGCAGCAGCTTGGCGCCCTCGGCGTCCCGGAACAGCGCCTGCACGGGCGTTCCGGCCCCGTCCACGGCGACCAGGGTGTTCTGCAGGTGCGCCTCGACGACGACCCCGTGCTCGTCGAACGCCCGGAGCGCGGGTGGGACGACCTGCCGCAGGTACGCCTCCCACCAGGCGTCCGGAGCGGCCGTGGCGGCCAGCGGGCTGCCCTCGAAGCCCTCCGCGAGCCCGGCCGCGAGCAGCGGGGTGGCACCCGGCAGGAGGTGGCCGCGCAGCCCGTCCCGGACGAGCACTGCCAGCTCCTCGAAGGCGAAGGCGGCGGTGCGGTAGCCGCGGTCACTCAGCCAGGCCGCGGTCGGGCCCAGGGCGGCGAACGCCTCGCCGGCCGCCGTGTCGGTGCGGCGCAGCCTGAGCAGGTCGTGACGCCACAGCCGGCGGATGTCGTTGGTGATGCGCACGTCGAGGCTGAACTTCAGGAACAGGTCGCGCCGGGGCTCGTACACCGTGCGGACCGCGGCGGTCGGCCAGGTGCCGAAGGCCGTGGTGCCGAGCCGGAGAAGACGGCCGTCGGCGAGGGCGGGGTCGAGAACGCCGCCGAGGAGGTCGAGCTGCCAGGGGTGGGCGGGCAGCAGCCGGTAGCCGGGCGGGGCCGTCCCGAGGGCGTCCAGGGCGCGGGTGTCGCCCTCCTCGGCCACCTGGTCCTCGCGAACGCCGAGCAGCACCAGCGGGAAGTGCGCGTGGGCCTCGGGTGCGTACGGCAGCCAGGCCGCGGCAGGGCCGCCGCCGCGTGCCTTCGGGGCCGGGTGACAGGGGTGGCCGGTGATCAGGGACTGCTCGGAGCGCAGGTAGGGGTCCTCGGGTGCCGTCGCCCGGGCGCGGGCGGTGAGCAGGGCGGCGACCGTGTCCCGGCTGTCGATCATCTCGGCGGGCAGGTCGTCGCCGGACAGCCCGGTGTGCCGGCGCAGCTCCTCGGCGACGAGCTTGACCAGCTCGGGGTGGCCGAGCCGGTGCCAGGACCCGTCGCTGTGCAGCTCGGGGTCGGCGGGCCGCCGGCCGGGGCGCACCCGCAGCAGGCGGCCGGTGCCGGGCAGCCGGTAGACCGGCCGTGCCCCGGACCGCGGGAGTGGTACGGCGACCTCCCTCAGCAGGCAGTTGAGCAGGGGGGCGGCCGCGTAGGCGTCGGCACGCTGTCCGACGGCGTCGGCGGGAGGCTTGAGGTCCACGCGATCCATTCGTTCTTCGTCCGGGCCCGAACGCGATCAGTATGTCTGTCGTCCCTGACCATCGTGCCCCGTGCCGCCCGTCTTCGAGGAGCCGACCGTGTCCCAGTCCCCCGCCGCCGAGGCCGAGGTCGCCGAGGAGCTGGCCGCCGTCCGGCCCGGTCTGCTGCCCCGGTACACGGCCGAGCTGCCGGGCGCCCGCGCGGCGGTGCTGACCCGCCTGTGGCGGGCGCTCGCCCACGAGCCCCTGCCGTGGATCACCGGCCGGGTGCGCGGGGCGTACAGCCTCGCCCTGCGGCTGGCGGACGGCCGGAGCCTGCACGGCCCGCACGCGGACCCGTACGCGACCGGCGAGTACGTCACCGCCGTCCGCCTGGACCGGGAGCGCCACGACGATCCGGCCCGTCTGATGACGGACCTCGCGGTGCCGCACGCGGCCGGCCTCGCGGTCGAACTCGGGCACAGTGTGGCCTCCTTGGCGCTGTCGCGGGCCGACGCGCATCACCCGAAGGAGTGGCCCGAGCGGGACTGGGAGTGGGAGCAGCGGGTGGTGGACGGGCATCCGTTCCACCCCAACTGCCGTTCCCGGCCGGGTTTCACGGTGGCGGAGCAGCTGGCGTACGGACCCGAGCACCGGCCGGTGGTGGAGCTGGGCACGGTGGCCGTACCGGCCGCCGGATGCCTGGTGACCGGGGACTGGCCGGAGGAACTGCGCTCCGGGGACCGGCTGTTGCTGCCGGTGCACCCCTGGCAGGCGGCCCATGTGCTCAAGCGGTCCTGCGACCCATGGCGTTCCGCGCATCCGCTGATGTCCCTGCGCACGCTCGCCCTGCCCGGCGGCCCGCACGTGAAGACCGCGCTGAGCGCGCGGCTGACCTCCTCGGTGCGGGACATCTCCGCGTACTCGGTCGAGGCGTCCGCCGAACTCACCTCCCTCGCCTCGGAGCTGGCCGCGCGCACGGACGGGCTGCTGCACATCACCCGTACGCTGGGCGCGGCCACCGCCCGCTCCCCCGATCTCGCCGCGCTGCTGCGGGAGTCCCCGCAGGTGTACGCCGGTCCGGGCGAGCGTGTACTGCCGGTGGCCGCGCTGGCCACCACGCCCCTTGCGGACTCCCCGGACTGGCTGGCCGACTTCGCCCGCCTGGCCCTGACGGTCGGGTTGCGGCTGCTGGACCTCGGCGTCGCCCTGGAGGCCCACGGCCAGAACCTGCTGGTGATCCTCTCGCCCGACGGCGCCCCCCGCCGCCTCGTCTACCGCGACCTCGCCGACATCCGCGTCAGTCCCGCCCGCCTGTCCCGTCACGGCATCGCCCCGCCCGCCCTGACGGGCCGGCTGATCACGGACGACGAGACGGCCCTGCGCCGCAAGCTGTTCGGCTCGCTGGTGGCGGGCGCGCTCGCCGGTACGGCGGGCTCGGGTCCCGTACTCGGGGCGGCGCTGGCGGCCGCGGTACCCGGTCTGCCGCGCACGCCCGACCTGGCGGCCCTGCGCGAAGGCCCGGTGCCCGCGAAGGCGTTGACGCTGATGCGGCTGTCCCCGGACACCCCCGGTGACCTGTGGACCTCGCTGCCGAACCCACTCGTTTTGGAGCCCGGCGCCTGAGATCAATAAGATCCGCCGATGATCAGAAGACAACGGCTGGCGGCGGGCGTGTGTGCTCTGCTCGCCGCCCTGACGGCCGGGCTGGCGTTCCCCGCCGCGGCTGTGGCCGACGAGACGGAACAGGCCGCCCCGAAGGTCGAACTCGTGCTGGACGTCAGCGGTTCCATGCGGACCCGGGACATCGACGGCGGCACCCGGATGGCCGCCGCGAAGCAGGCGTTCAACGAGGTGCTCGACGCGACGCCGGAGGAGGTCCAGCTCGGCATCCGCACCCTGGGTGCCAACTACCGCGGCAACGACCGCAAGACGGGGTGCAAGGACACCGCGCAGCTCTATCCGGTCAGCACGCTCGACCGCACCGAGGCGAAGACGGCGGTCGCCACGCTGTCGCCGACCGGCTGGACCCCCATCGGTCCCGCGCTGCTGAAGGCGGCCGACGACCTGAACGACGGCGACGGCACCCGCCGTATCGTCCTGATCAGCGACGGCGAGGACACCTGCCAGCCGCTCGACCCGTGCGAGGTGGCCCGCGAGATAGCGGCCAAGGGCATCGGGCTGACCATCGACACCCTCGGCCTGGTGCCGGACGCCAAGACCCGCGACCAGCTCAGCTGCATCGCGGACGCGACCGGCGGCACCTACACCTCCGTACAGCACAAGGAGGAACTGACGGACCGGGTCGGTCAGTTGGTGGACCGGGCGGCCGATCCGGTGGTGACGCCCGTGGCGACCGAGGGCGCGACCGAATGCGCGAAGGCGCCGTCGCTCAAGTCCGGTCTGTACACGGACCGCGAGGAGTTCGGGCAGCAGCGCTGGTACAAGGTGGACGTCGAACCGGGCCAGGAGCTGCGCGCCTCGGTGAGCGTGGCGGACGACCGGGCGGTGAACCCCGACTACGGGGTGCTGCTGCGGGCGGTGACGGTGCACGGCCGGGAGATCGTGCGCGGTGAGGCAGCGGACAACGGCCGTACGGATGTGATCTCCACCGGTCTTCGCTATCCGAGGCCGGAGAGCGACGACGACAGCGCGACCGCGGAGACGGTGTGCCTGCAGGTCACCAACTCCTTCTCGGCGGCCGCCGGGGTGAAGACCACGCCCGGTCTGCCGCTGGAGCTGACCGTGGACGTCGTGGACGGCCCGTCGGGACACCACGACGTGGCCTCCTTCGGCCTCGGGCGCGGCTGGTGGCTGCTCGGAGCGCTGGTGCTGGCCGGCTTCCTGGCCGGTGTGCTGTGGGGCTGGCTGTCGCGCTGGCGGGTCGCGGTCTGGAGGACGAACTGATGCGTATCACGCGAGTACTGGGCTCGGCGCTGCTGGCGCTCGGGCTGGCCGCGGGACCGGCGGCGGCCGACACCTCCCCGTCGCCCAGCGCCTCGGCCGACGGGAAGGCGCCCACCCGGGCGGGCACGTCCTTCCGTACGGCGACCGAGATCGAGCAGGGGCAGCAGGCGACCGCGTCCGGGTCCACCGGCGACTACCTGTACTGGTCGTTCGCGGCGGACGCCGGGCAGCGCCCGACCGTCGAGGCGAGCGTGAAGCTGCCCGGGGCGCACGGGACGCACACCTGGCGGATCGATGTGTACGACGGTCTGCGGCGCCGCCAGTCCTGCCAGTACGGCGCCGCCACGCGCACCGTCGCGCAGGGCGCCTCCTCGGTCGAGCTGGCCTGTGTGCTGCGCACGGTGCGCGCCTGGTCGGAGCCGTGGGCCAACGACCTGCTGCCGGGCACGTACTACGTCCGGCTGACGGTGGTCGACCTCGGGTCCGCCGACCTCGGTCTGCCGGTGAGCACCGAGGTGCGTGTCGACTCCAAGGACATCGGCGGCGCGGCGGCGGTGGACGGCTCGCTTGCGAAGCCGCTCGTCCCCGGGGTCGCCGTGAAGTCGGCCGCGGAGAAGGACGGTTCGAAGTCGGCGGTGCTGTCAAGCATCGAGCCCGACGACGGCTGGTCCTCCGGCTGGTGGTCCGACCGCTGGGTGTGGACCGCGCTCGGCGGGGTGCTGGCCGCGCTCGCCGGCATCGGCGGATACGCGCTCACGCGCGGCTCGGGGCGCCCCTCCCGGGTGCCGCCGAACGCCTGACCCGTCCGTGAAGGCCCGCCCCGGTGGCGGGCCTTCACCGTCGGCCCCGCGGCCCTGTTTCCAGGCCCCTGGGCGAGTGCTCACCCCTCCCGCAGGGCCTTGGCGAGGGTGCCCTCGCCGGTCACGGTGACGCGTCCGGCCCGGACGGCTTCGGGCAGGGTCGACTCGCCCCGGGCGACGGCCGCGCAGGTACCGGCGTCCATCACGAGCCGGGCGTCCGCCTCGTCGGGCGCGGCCCCGTCGCCGTACACCGGGCCCTCCTCGGCGCCGACGCGGAGGTGGAACTCCCCCTCTTCCAGAGCGACTTCGACGAGACCCTCGACCTCCAGGCCTCTGAGCACCGGCAGCGCGAACCAGTGGGCGCGCACGGCGTCGGTGGGCCGCCGCTCGCCCAGCTCTGCCTCGCCCCACTGCCCGAGCGCCTGCAGCACGGGGAGCAAGGCCCGGCCCCGCGCGGTGAGTTCGTACACGTAGGCCGCGCCCGGCGGGGGCAGCCGCCGCCGGGTGGTGAGGCCGTCCCGTTCCATGTCCTTCAGCCGTGAGGCGAGTACGTCCGTGCTCACGCCGGGCAGGTCCGCGTGCAGGTCCGTGTAGCGGCGGGGGCCGGCGAGCAGCTCCCGGACGATCAGCAGGGTCCAGCGGTCGCCGACGAGGTCGAGGGCGCGGGCTGCGGAGCAGTACTGGTCGTAGCTTCGGCGAGGTGACATGCGGCGCAGTCTAGACGGGTTGTTGGACTTTCCAAGCTCCCACTTGGTAAAACCAAGCAACACAAGTTTCCGGAGGGGCGCATGGAGTTCCGGCAGTCGAACAAGCTGAGCGAGGTCTGTTACGAGATCCGCGGCCCGGTGATCGAGCACGCCAACGCGCTGGAGGAGGCGGGTCACAGCGTGCTGCGCCTGAACACCGGAAACCCCGCCCTGTTCGGTTTCGAGGCGCCGGAGGAGATCCTCCAGGACATGATCCGGATGCTGCCGCAGGCGCACGGCTACACGGACTCGCGCGGCATCCTCTCCGCCCGCCGCGCGGTCGCCCAGCGCTACCAGACCCTGGGCCTCGAGGTGGACGTCGACGACGTGTTCCTCGGCAACGGCGTCTCGGAGCTGGTCTCCATGGCCGTACAGGCCCTGGTCGAGGACGGCGACGAAATCCTCATCCCCGCCCCGGACTTCCCGCTCTGGACGGCCGTCACCACCCTGGCCGGCGGCAAGGCGGTCCACTACCTGTGCGACGAACAGGCCGACTGGAACCCGGACCTGGCCGACATGGCCTCCAAGATCACGGACCGCACCAAGGCCGTCGTCATCATCAACCCGAACAACCCCACCGGAGCGGTGTACCCCAAGGAGGTCGTGGAGGGCATCCTCGACCTGGCCCGCCGGCACGGCCTGATGGTCTTCGCCGACGAGATCTACGACCAGATCCTCTACGACGACGCCGTCCACCACTCGGCCGCCTCCCTCGCCCCCGACCTGGTGGTCCTCACCTTCTGCGGCCTGTCGAAGACCTACCGGGTGGCGGGCTTCCGCTCCGGCTGGCTCGTGGTCACCGGCCCCCGGCAGCACGCGAAGGACTATCTGGAGGGCCTGACCATGCTGGCCTCCATGCGGCTGTGCGCCAACGCGCCGGCACAGTACGCGATCCAGGCCGCGCTCGGTGGCCGCCAGTCCATCCGCGAACTCGCCGCTCCCGGCGGGCGGCTGTACGAACAGCGCAACGTGGCCTGGGAGAAGCTGAACGAGATCCCCGGGGTGTCCTGCGTGAAGCCCAAGGGCGCGCTGTACGCCTTCCCGCGCCTCGACCCCAAGGTGCACCGGATCCACGACGACGAGAGGTTCGTCCTGGACCTGCTGCTGCGCGAGAAGATCCAGGTCGTCCAGGGCACGGGCTTCAACTGGCCCGCCCCCGACCACTTCCGCATCCTCACGCTGCCCCACGCTGACGACCTGGAGGCGGCGATCGGGCGGATCGGGCGGTTCCTCGGCGGGTACCGGCAGTGACCGGGAGGCCCGCGCCGGGCCGCCGTCCGCACGGCCGGCGGCCCTGAAGGCCTCACTCCGCGAGCCGGTCCAGTTCCCCGGCGACGGCCGCACGCAGGGCGTCGTGGCGCGGACCGAGGGCATGCCGGCCGTCCCGCCACGTCTCCTCCGGGTACAGCCACACCGGAAGGCCCACGAGATCGGCCGGCTCCCACTCGTACCGGGGCCACACGTGCGCGTGCAGGAATCCGTCGGTGTTGCCGAGGATCTCCAGGTTCACCCGCCGGAAACCCGGATCCAGCCGCCGGCAGGCACGCTCGACGGCCTCGCCGAGGCGGTCCATGCCGTCCAGGAAGCTGAGGCGTCGCGCCTTCGGCAGGTCCGACAGCCGCCCCACGGCGGGGTCGTCCGCCAGCAGCACCGAGTACCCGGGCAGGAACTGGATGTCCCCGATCACCGCGAACCCGGCGTCCAGTCGCCGCAGCACCGTGGGATTCTCCCCCCGCAGCGCGCTGCCGATCCGGTCCTTGCGCCAATCTTCAGTCATGACCTGGGACTTTAGCGGTCCGCGTGCCGCCCGGAGCGGGCGGCCGCCGCGGGGAGGGTCGAGGGGTGGTCCGGTGGCGAGGACGGGATCGGCGGTGGGCCCTCCGGCGGTCGCGGGAGCGGTGGACTGCCACCGTGTCCCCCGAACGGGTGCGGGCCCCAGCCCCGGTCGTCCGTGGCCTGACGGGTTGGAGGCCCTGCGTCGGGACCCGCGGCCCGGCTCGGGTGGGTTCGTGGCTTCCTCTTCCGTGCGGGTGCGGTGCCGCCGTGCGGAGCGGCCGTCTGGCCCAGTCCGCCCTGCGGGTGGCCTCCGGGCTGTGCCACCGTGCTGGGAGGCGAGCGGGAAGGGCGCTGACGTGGGTGACCTCTTTCTCGTCCGGCACGGTGAGACCGAGTGGTCGCGGTCCGGACGGCACACCGGCTGGACCGACGTACCCCTCACCGAGCACGGGCGGGAGGAGGCGCGCCGGCTGGTGCCGCTGATCCGCTCGCACCGGATCGGCGCCGCCTTCGTCAGCCCCCTGCAGCGTGCCCGGGAGACCGCCGAACTCATCGGCGTCCATGACGCGCGGGTCGACGCCGACCTGCACGAATGGGACTACGGCGGGTACGAGGGCGTGACCACCGTCGAGATCCGGCGCACCCGGCCCGGCTGGTTCCTGTTCACGGACGGGGTCGCCCCGGGCCCGCCCGAGCACCCCGGGGAGAGCCCGGAACAGGTCGGGGAACGCGCCGACCGGATGCTCGGCAAGGTGGACGCGGCGCTCGCCAACACCGAGGGAGTCGTCGTCCTGATCGCCCACGGCCACTTCCTGCGCGTCCTCACCGCCCGCCGCCTCGGACTTCCCCCACGGCACGGAGCCCTGTTCCAGCTGGCGACCGGCACACTGTGCCGCCTCGGCACCGAACACGGACGCCCGGTGGTGGCGGGCTGGAACATCCGCCCGGCCGATTGATCCCACCGACAGGGCTCGGCCCGCTCACCCGACCCGCACCGCAGCCCGGCCCGAACCCCGGCCCGAACCCGTTGTCAGACCCCGGTCGTACGCTTCGAATGGGCCGCTCGTCCGGCGGCTTCCCAGGGCTCGGGGTGCTGGAGGGAGGATGTCGTGGCCCCAACACCGACCACCGCGCAGCGGCGGGTGATCGAGGGTGCCGATCCGGTCACCGGCCGGCTGCGCGGGACGGAGGCGCAACTGGCCGCGCTGGTCAAGCGGGGGCTCGCCTTCCGCCATCCGCGGCCGCCGCACGACCACTTCCTCACTCCGGCGGGGCACCGCATACGGGAGGCGGTGCCCGAGCCACCGGAGGAGGAACCGGCTCCGTCCGCCGGGGTGTTCGCGGCGCGCGTGGGCGGGGAGGAGGAGCCACCCGCGTCCGGCCCGGCCCGGCTCCGGGAGGTCCACAGCGCCTGGCAGGGGCTGCTCGAGCTGCGCCGGATGACCAACCCCGGCGGTGCCACCGACCGCCCGTGCGGCTGGGAGCGGACGCATCTGGTGCGGGCCGCGGCGCTCGCCCTGGAGGCGGCCGGGCACCGGCCGGCGGGTCCGGCCGGCGACGAGGGGTACCGGGTGCGCGCGACCCCGCAGCCGGAGGCGGTCGCCGTGCACGCGCCGGCCGAGGAGACCCTGCGGGCGTGTGCGGCCACGCTGGAGCGGGCGGGCTGGCAGGCCGGCGAGTACACCGAGCCGTGCACGAGAGTGCGCTATCTGCTGGCCTCCCCGCGCCGGGTGTGAACGGCGTGTCAGGATCAGGGGGATCAGTGCGTCGTACACGAGAAGGGGAGATCGTGAGCGAACCGTTTTCCGTGCGCGTGACCGTCCGCGGCTACGAGACCGATGTACAGGGACATCTGAACCAGGCGGTGTATCTCAACTACGCGGAGCACGCCCGCTGGTCGCTGCTCCAGGCCGCCGGGGTGAGCCAGGTCCGGCTCGTCGGCGGTGGCGTGGGCCCGGTGGCGCTGGAGACGACGATCCGCTACCGGCGCGAGCTGCTCGCCGGTGACGAGGTCGACGTGACCTGCGAGTTCGAGTGGGGCGGCGGCAAGACCTTCCGGATCGTGCAGGAGGTGCGCAAGACCGACGGCACGGTCGCCGCCGAGATCACCGCGGTGGGCGGCCTGCTGGACCTGAAGGAGCGCAAGCTGATCGCCGATCCCCGCGAGGTGTTCAAGGAACTGGCGACGGACCTGGGCCTCTTCGGCCTGTAGCCGCCGTCAAGCATCGCGCGGCCCGCGCCCCGCCTACGTGTCGAGCGACTCGGGCCGGTGCTCGGTGTCGTAGGCCGCGCGCGCCTCGGCGATGTACACCCGGTTGTGCTCGGCCCAGTCGGTCAGCCGCTGCAGCGTCTCGTGCAACTCGCGGGCGACCGGCGTGAGTTCGTACTCCACCTTCGGCGGCACCGTCGGATACACGGTGCGCTTCACCAGGCCGTCGCGCTCCAGGTTGCGCAGGGTCAGCGTGAGCATGCGGCGGCTGATGCCCTCGATGCCGCGCTCCAGCTCCGTGAAGCGGATGGGCCCGTGGGCGGCCGCCACCAGGATCTGCACGCTCCATTTGCCGGCCACCCTGTCAAGAACTTCGCGGATGGGGCACGCGTGCGCGTTCACTGCCTGGACGGTAACACCGGTGTTCCTCTGGGACATCCGACTGCCTCCTTACGCCCGACCTCCATGGTCACCCACGATGAGCCCCGTTACAAGTCGTGCACCAAGGTGCGTAGGAAGAACGGGGAGCCATGTCGGCCGCGATCGAGAACAGCCCGTCACCGGCAACGGTGGCACCTTCACGAACGTACTCCCGCTGGACGTCCCTCGCCGTCCTGTGCGCGGGCACGCTGATGACGGTGCTGGACGGCAACATCGTCACCGTGGCGATGCCCGCCATCCAGAGCGACCTCGGCTTCGGCGGGCCGGGCCTCGCCTGGGTCGTCAACGCGTATCTGATCGCCTTCGGCGGGCTGCTCCTGCTGGTGGGGCGGCTCGGGGACCTGGTGGGCCGCAAGCGGATGTTCACCTCGGGGCTCGCCGTGTTCACCGCGGCCTCCGTGCTGTGCGGGACGGCGACCGGGCAGGGCCTGCTGATCGCGGCGCGGGCGCTGCAGGGTGCCGGCGGGGCGATGGCCTCGGCCGTGGTCCTCGGCATGCTGGTCGCGCTCTTCCCCGAGCCCCGGGAACAGGCCCGTGCCATCGCGGTGTTCAGCGCGGTCGGCGCCGCCGGCGGGGCACTGGGAACCTTTCTCGGCGGCGCCCTGACCCAGGCCCTGGACTGGCACTGGATCTTCCTGATCAACCTGCCGATCGGCGTGGCCGCCTGGCTGGTGGCGGTGCGTGTCCTCACCCCCGAGCGCGGGGCCGGTCTCGGCAAGGGCGCCGACTATCCGGGGGCCGCGCTCGTCACCGGCGCGCTGATGCTCACGGTGTACGTCATCGTCGGCGCCGGGAACCGGTCCCTGACCCTCACCCTGCTGCTCGCCGCCCTGGCGCTCGGCCTGTTCGCGGCGTTCACCCTGCACCAGGCCTGGGCGGCACACCCGCTGCTGCGTCTGCGTCTGTTCCGCTCCCGGTTGCTGACCGGCGCGAACGCCGTCCAGGTGCTGATGATCGGCACGATGTACGGCTTCCAGTTCATCGGCGCGCTGTACCTGCAACGTGTTCTCGGCTACGGCGAGTTGGCGACCGGTACCGCCTTCCTGCCCGCGCCGGTCGCGATCGGTCTGCTGATGCTCGGCCTGTCCGCGCGCACCGTCGCCCGGTTCGGCGGCTACCGGGTGCTGCTCGCCGGGCTGGTCCTGATCGTCGCCGGGATGGCTCTGCTCGGCCACGCACCGGCCGACGGCTCGTACGCCGCCGACGTCCTGCCCCCGCTGCTGCTCCTGTCCACCGGGTTCGCCGCGGCCATGCCCGCGCTGACCGGGCTCGCCATGTCCGGGGCACGGGAGGAGGACGCGGGGCTGGCCTCCGGGCTGTTCAACACCACGCAGGTGGTGGGGGGTTCGCTGGGCCTGGCCGCCCTGTCCACCCTCGCGGCGAGCCGCACCGACTCGCTGCTCACCGACGGCGCGGAGCTGCTCCCGGCCACGGCGGAGGGATACCGGCTGGCGTTCCGGGTGGGGACGGGAATGGCACTGGCGGCCCTGACGCTGGCGGGGACGGTGCTGCGGCCTCGGGTGAAGTGAGGCCGCCGACCGCCACCGCGCCCCCGCGGTCCAGCCCGCTCACTCCCCCATGAACGCCCCCCTGTTGTCCTCGGCCCACTCCCGGTACGTCCGGGCCGGCCTTCCCAGCAGTCCTGGTACGTCCTCCGTGACCACCGCGTTGCCGCCCGCGCGTACGAAGGCCGTGCCGGTCAGGATGCCCTCCGCCTGGGCCTCGTCGAAGCCCCAGGCGGTGAGCAGGTGGTCGCGCGTCTCCTCCGGCGAGAGGTCCCGGGTGGTGACCGGGCGGCCGAGGACCGAAGCGAGTTCGGCGGCCTGGGCGGGGACGCTGATCGCCGCGGGACCGGTCAGTGTGTACGTCCGCCCCGCGTGCCCGCCGTCCAGCAGGGCCCGTACCGCAGCCTCGGCCACGTCGCGCGGGTCGATCACACCTGACGTCCCGTCGCCGGTCATGTTGGGCACGGGCTCGCCCCTCCCGATCGCCTGCGCCCAGCCGAGCGTGTTCGAGGCGAACGACGACGGCCGCAGGATCGTCCACTCGGCCCCGCTCTCCCGCACGGCACGCTCACCGGCGACGTGCCAGGCGCCGGACGGGCCGACTTCCGGACCGCCGGTCCCGATGGCGGAGAGCTTCACCAGCCGGTGCGCACCCGCCGCACGCGCCGCCGACACGAGAGCCGAGTCGTGCCCCTCGTCCGGGCCGGGCGGACGGAGCAGGAACACGGCCGTCACCCCGCCCATCGCGCCCTCCAGGGAGCCCGGGTCGAGGTAGTCCCCGCGCGCCACCTCCACCCCCGAGGGCACCCGGGCCTTCGCCGGGTCGCGGGTCAGGGCGCGCACCTTCGTGCCGCGCTCCGCGAGCTGTCGTACCACGTCGCTGCCGATGGTGCCCGTGGCACCCGTCACCAGAATCATGGGGTCCACCGTGCGCCGTAGGAGGCACCGGTCTCTTGGAAATTCCGGCACGGTTCGCCCGCCCGGAAGGCCGTGCGCCGCCCTTACGGTGGAGGGGTGCCGAACGCCATGGCCGAGCAGGCCCTGACCACGCCCGAGGCCCTGCGCCCCTGGTTCGCCGGGGTGCGGGCAGTAACTCTCGCCGACCCGCCCGAGGATGCCTTCGTCCACCTTCCCGACGCGCTCACCCAGGTGGTGCTCCGGGTGCGGCCGGGCGGACGGCGCGACGTGCTGGCCGTCGGGGCACGGGTGCGAGCCTCGTACCACGAGGGCAAGGCCCACGTGTCCTGTGTGGAGCTGCGGCTCGCGCCCGGCACGGCCCGTCCCCTGCTGGGCGTCCCGGCCGCCGACCTGGTCGGCAGGGTCGTACCGCTGGAGCAGCTGCCGGGCGAGACGGCGCGGCGGCTCGCGGACGAGTTGCGGTGGCTGGACCCGCTCGAGGCGGTACCGCACCTCGCCGAGGCGCTGCCCGAGGTGCTGTCCGCCGCCGCGGACCCCGCCCGCACGGCGCTCGTGCGGGCAGGGGTGGACGCGCTGTCGGTCCGGACGGACCGGGTGCCCGCGCACGTCCGTGACGTGGCTCGTGAACTCGCCGTAAGCGAGCGCCAGTTGCGCAACCTGTTCGCGGAGGGCGTCGGCGTCTCACCCAAGCACTACGCCCGCATCCACCGCGTGCGCACCGTCATCACCCGGGCCACGAGCGCGCCCTGGTCCCAACTCGCCGCCGCCACCGGCTACTACGACCAGTCGCACATGACGTCCGACTTCCGCGCCCTGATGGGCGTCCCGCCCCGCTCCTACTTCACCGGCCGGCTGCCCGCCGCCGGCCCGTGCCAGGCGGCGTTCCGCGCCTGACCCGCGGACGGCGCGGGAGACGGGCAGTCGGCACGGGATCCCGAGCCGGAGCCTCCGTTTCCGCTTACCCTCGACGTATGGGGTGATCATCCAGGAAAAGGGACACCATGGACCTCCAGCTCAAGGACAAGGTCGCCGTCGTCACCGGGGCCAGCAAGGGGATCGGCCTCGCCATCGCCGACGCGTTCGCCCGGGAGGGCGCACACGTCGTCGCCGGCAGCCGGAGCGTCACTCCGGAACTCCAAGCGCTCCAGGAGAACCACGGCGTCGTCGCGGTCCCGGTCGACCTGTCCACCGCGGACGGGCCGGACACGCTCGTCCGGCGCGCGGTGGAGCAGTGCGGCAGGGTCGACATCCTGGTCAACAACCTGGGCACCGCGACGTCCCGTCCGAGCTTCCTGGACATCGACGACGCCGAGTGGCAGCGGATCTTCGACCTGACCCTGTTCAGCGCGGTCCGCACCAGCCGCGCGGCACTGCCTCGTCTGCTGGACGCGGACGGAGGTTGCATCATCAACATCAGCTCCATCAACGCGCGTCTGCCCTTCCCCATGGTGGTGGACTACTCCGCGGCCAAGGCCGGGCTGACCAGCCTGACCAAGTCGCTGTCCGAGGAGTTCGCACCGCGAGGCGTACGGGTCAACGCGATCGCCCCGGGACCGGTCCGCACCCCCTTCTGGACCGCTCCGGGAGGCTTCGCCGACGCCACGGCGGCCCAGGCCGGCACCACGGCGCAGGAGGCCATCGACGTGGTCGTACCGCAGAGCATGGGCATCTCCACCGGTCGGGTCACCGAGGCCCGCGAAGTCGCCGACCTGGCTCTCTTCCTCGCCTCGCCACTCGCCGGCAACATCACGGGAGCCGAGTTCACCATCGACGGTGGCCAGGTCAAGACGGTGTGAGCCTCCCCTGCCTCAGGGCGTGGCCGGGTCCCGGTGGGTCGGCACCGGGACCTGGTTGAAGCCGTAGTAGAGGGCGAGCAGGCCGTGGGCGACCAGGGTCAGGGGCGCGGAGACGAAGGCCAGACCCACCGTCAGCGGGTAGCCGAGCGAGCCCAGCGCGAAGCGCGCCCGGGTGGCCCGGGCCGCGGGGACGTCCACCCGGGAGTCGAAGAGGTGGCCGGTGCGGGTGAGGTGCCACCACAGGGCCTGGAAGGTGAGTGCCATCGCGACCATGACCAGGCTGTACACGGCGGCGGCCACGTGCGAGGCCCGGTCCTCGCGCAGGTACTCCGCGAGCATCGCCGTCGGCCAGGGCACCGCGGCCACGACCATCAGCACCAGCAGGTTCAGGAACACCAGCGTCCGGTCGACCCGGGCGACGTAGCCGAACACCTGGTGGTGGTTGACCCACATGATGCCGATGACCAGGAAGCTCACCACATAGGCGGCGTACGACGGCCACTGCGCGCCGAGCGCCTGCCACAGGTCGCCCTCCTCGCCCACCTTCGGCACCTTGATGTCCAGGATGAGCAGGGTGATGGCGATGGCGAACACCCCGTCGCTGAAGGCCTCCACGCGGCCGGACTCGTTCATGCGGCCAAGCCTGCCGTACCCGGGGGCGCCGGGTACGGCAGGTGTCAGAACCCGGCGCCCGGGTTCAGTGGGCCGGTGCGAGTTCCTCGCCCGACTCCATGGGGTGGGTGACGTCCTCGGCCTCGTGGTCCCTGCCCAGGTGGTTGAAGACCAGGTTGAGCAGGACCGCCGTGACGCAGCCGGTGGAGATGCCGGAGTCGAGGACGATCTTCGCGGTGTCCGGGAAGGCGTGGTAGAACTCCGGCGCGGTGATCGGGATGATGCCGACCGCGAGGGAGACGGCCACGATCAGGACGTTGTTGTCCTTCTCCAGGCCGGCCCGGACCAGGGTCTGGATGCCGCTCGCGGCGACCGAGCCGAAGAGGACCACTCCGGCGCCGCCGAGGACCGGGCGGGGTACGACCGCGATGAGCGAGGCGGCCATCGGGCACAGGCCCATCAGGACCAGGAACCCGCCGCCGAAGGCGACGACGAAGCGGCTGCGGATGCGGGTCATCGCCACGAGGCCGATGTTCTGCGCGAAGGCGCTGCACATGAAGCCGTTGAAGAGGGGGCTGAGGGCGGAGCCGAGGGTGTCGGCGCGCAGACCGGCGGCGATGGTCCGCTCGTCGGCCGGGCGTTCGACGATCTCGCCCAACGCCAGCATGTCGGCGGTGGATTCGGTCATCGAGACCACCATCACCACGCACATCGACAGGATCGCCGCGATGTGGAACTGCGGGGCGCCGAAGTGGAACGGGGCCGGGAAGCCGATCAGTTTCGCGTCCGCCACGGGGGCGAAGTCCGTGACGCCGAACGGGATCGCGATCAGCGTGCCGGCGATCAGGCCGAGCAGGACCGCGATCTGCTTGACGAAGCCGCGCGTGAACCGGCGCAGCAGCAGGACGATCAGCAGGGTGACGCCGGCCAGGGTGAGGTTGGTGGTCGAACCGTAGTCGTGCGCGGCGGGGTTGGGGCCCTGCGCCCAGTTGAAGGCGACCGGAAGGAGGGAGACGCCTATCAGGGTGATGACCGTACCGGTGACGACCGGCGGGAAGAAGCGGACCGCCTTGCAGAAGACGGGGGCCGCGAGGAAGCCCAGGAGGCCGGCGACGATGACCGCGCCGAAGATCATCGGCAGGGCGTCGGCCTTGTCCTCGGCGGAGGCGACGATCGCCGTCATCGGGGCGACCCCGGCGAACGTGACGCCGTTGACGAAGGGCAGGCGGGCGCCGATCTTCCAGATGCCGAGGGTCTGCAGGAAGGTCGCGAGGCCCGCGGTGAACAGGCACGCTCCGGTGAGGAAGGTGAGGTCGGTGCCGGACAGGCCTGCGGCCGCTCCGACGATCAGGGGTGGGGCGACGACTCCCGCGTACATGGCGGCCACGTGCTGCAGGCCGCTGGTCGCCATCTTCAGGGCGGGGAGTTTCTCGTCCACGGGGTGGACGAGCTTGTCGTCTACGGGGTGGGCGGACACGGCGGCTCCTCCGGTCGGTTATACACGTCGGCTCTGACGTGGGTTTCAGGGAGGTGGTGCGCGGCGGTCGTGCGGGACCGGGGACCCAGTTCCAGGAGCGGAAGCGGAGGTGGGTCGGGGAACGGTGACCGTTCCGGGGCGCGCGCCTTCACGCGCGCCCCGGAGACGGCCGCCATGGACCCCGCTCGGGTCCACGGCTGCCGGCCGGGAGCCGTCCCTCCCGGCCGGAGTCCAGCTCCGGCTCAGCCCTGGGCGGCGATCCGCGCCAGGCGCTGGGCCTCGTCCCGCGTGGAGCGGGCGATGGCGTCCTCGTCGACGGTCAGCAGGCGGCCGTCCTCGACGATCTGACGTCCGTCGACGAAGGAGGCGGTGACCGGGGCCGCCGCACCGAAGACCAGGGCGGTCACCGGGTCGGCGATGGAGGCGTGGGCGAGGGTGTCCAGCTTCCACAGCACCAGGTCGGCCAGCTTGCCGGCCTCCAGCGAGCCGGTCTCGGCCGCGCGGCCGAGGACCTGGGCGCCGCCGTGGGTGCCGAGGCGCAGCGCCTGCCGGGCGTTCAGCGCGGCCTCCCGGTGCGCGCCGAGGCGGTTGATCAGCAGGGCGTTGCGCAGCTCGGTGTGGAGTTCGCCGGACTCGTTGGACGCGGTGCCGTCGACGCCGAGGCCGACCGGGACACCGGCGCGGAGCATGTCGGGGACGCGGGCGATGCCGGCCGCGAGGCGGGCGTTGGAAGAGGGGCAGTGGGCGACACCGGTCTTCGTCCGGCCGAAGGCGGCGATGTCGGAGTCGTTCATGTGGACGCAGTGCGCCATCCACACGTCCTCGCCCAGCCAGCCGGTGGACTCGAAGTAGTCGGTCGGGCCCATGCCGAACAGCTCGTGGCAGAACTTCTCCTCCTCCACGGTCTCGGAACCGTGGGTGTGCAGCCGTACCCCGAGGCGGCGGGCCAGCTCGGCGCCCTGCTTGAGGAGTTCGGTGGAGACGGAGAAGGGGGAGCAGGGGGCGACGGCGACCTGGGTCATCGCGTCGAAGGAGGCGTCGTGGTGCTCCTTGACGGTGGCCTCGGTCGCGGTGAGGGCGCCCTCCAGGGTCTCGACGGCGAAGTCCGGGGGCAGGCCGCCGTCCTTCTCGCTGCGGTCCATGGAACCGCGGGCGAGGGTGAAGCGGACGCCCGTCTCGCGGGCGGCGCGGATGATCGCGCCGGACAGGTCGCCGGAGCCCTGCGGGTAGACGTAGTGGTGGTCCATGGCGGTGGTGACGCCGCCGCGGGCCATCATGGCCAGCGATCCCTGGGCCGCCGAGTAGGCCATCTGCTCGTCGATGCGCGCCCAGGTCGGGTAGAGCGCGACCAGCCAGTTGAAGAGGTTGTGGTCCGTGGCCAGGCCCCGGGTGATCCACTGGTAGAAGTGGTGGTGGGTGTTGATCAGGCCGGGGGTCACGAGGTGCCCGGTGGCGTCGATACGGCGTACGACGTTCTCCAGGCCCTCGGGGGCCTTGCCCGCGCCGACCGCCTCGATACGGTTGCCGGCGATGACCAGGTACCCGGAGGCGTACTCGGTGTCCTCGGCGTCGACGGTCGCGATCGAACAGTTCTCGATGACGATGCGCTGGGCTGCTGCCATGACTTCGTCCTTTTCACTCAGTGGACTCTTGAGAGAGGGCACGGCAGGACCCTAGGAGTTTGAGTGCCGTGACCGGGGATCCGCAGGAGGCGTGTCCCCCGGTCACGGGTGCCGAAAAAAGGGAGTGGATCAGAGGTTGGTGAGGTCCACCGGGATCTTCGGCTCGCAGCCGTCGCGCAGGATGGTCGCCTCGATCAGGCCGTAGGGCCGGTCGGCGGCGAAGTAGACAGCTCCATCGGCGGTGTCGTTCTTCAGCCCGAAGGGCTCCAGGTCGACCAGGAAGTGGTGCTTGTTCGGCAGCGAGAAGCGGACCTCGTCGATCTCGCTGCGGTTGTTGATGATGCGCGCGCCCATCTGGTACAGCGTCTGCTGCAGCGAGAGGGAGTAGGTCTCGGCGAAGGCCTGGAGCATGTGCTTCTTGACCTGCTCGTAGGACTTCTCCCAGTTGGGCGTCTTCTGCTCGTCGTCGGTCCAGTTGAACCGCCAGCGGCCGGAGACCGAGGTGGCCAGGATGCGGTCGTAGGCCTCCTGGAGCGTCGTGTACTTGTCCTTGACGTAGCCCCAGAACTCGGAGTTGGTCGAGTTCATCACCGTCAGGTCCTTCAGACCGGAGATGACCTCCCACTTCTCACCGTCGTAGGTGATCTGGGTGAGGCGGGTCTCCTGGCCCTTCTTCACGAACGAGTGCTTGACCTCGTCCGCGCCGATGAACTTGGAGTTGGCGTCGGAGGTCGCGATCCGCTCCCAGGCGTACTCCTCGATCCGGATCCGCGCGGTCCTGATCGGCTCCTGCGAGGTGACGAAGTGCCGGGCGAGGTGGATGCCGAACTGCTCGGCGGACTCGATGCCGTGCTCCTTGGCGAACGCGAACACCGTGTTCTTGGTGGTGTCGGTCGGCAGGACGTTGGCGTTGGAGCCGGAGTAGTGGACCTCTTCCATGTCGCCGCTCAGCGCCACGGATACGTTGAGGTCCTTGATGTGGTGGGTGGCGCCGTCCCGCGTGATCTTTACGACTCGGTTCTCGGCCTTGCCGTACTGGTTCTGTCCCAGGATCACAGGGCGGGCGGGCCGGGAAATGTCAGTCATTTCTGCTAGCTCCCTCGGTAAACGGAGTAGCCGAACGGGTTGAGCAGCAGCGGTACGTGGTAGTGCTCGCCCGGTACGACGGCGAACGTGATCGCCACCTCCGGGAAGAACACGCCGGGTCCGCTGTCCCGATTCGCGGGGGCGTCCTGCTGCGCATCGGCTTGCTTCTTCTCGAAATACGGCTCCACCGCGAAGTCGAGCCGTACGTGTGTCGTACCTTCCGGCAGGTCCGGAAGGTCCTTGCACCGGCCGTCGGCGTCGGTCGCGGAGCCGCCGAGCGCCCGCCAGTCCGAGTCGCGGCCGCCACGGGCCGAAAGGTGGACGGCGACGGCTTCGGCGGGGCGGCCGACGGAGGTGTCCAGGATGTGCGTGGACACGGAGGCGGTGGTGCTGGTGCTCATGGTCTCAGGCGTCCTCTTCGACGAGTCGGGCCAGTCGGATGCGGTTGATCTTGCCCAGCTCGGTGCGGACGATCTCCCGCTCCTGCTCCGGCGCGTTGCCGATCCGCTCCTTGACCGCGTCCCGCATCTGCTCGCCGGTCCGGCCGGTGGCGCAGATGAGGAAGACGTGGCCGAACTTCTCCTGGTAGGCCAGGTTGAGTTCGAGCATCTCCGCCTTGAGCTCCCCGGAGGCGCCGGCCATGCCGCGCTGTTCCCGGGCGGAGGTCGGGTCACCGGGCTTGGGGCGGCCGATCGGCGGGTGGCCGGCCATCGCCTCTTCCAGGTCCGCGGTGCCGAGTTCGGCCATGGCGGCGTCGCTGCCGGTGTAGAGGTCTTCCACGGTGGCGTACGGGCGGGCGGCCAGCAGCCGCCGGGCCCACTCGGTGGAGGCGCACGCCTCGTGGAGGGCGGCGAGGGCCGCGCGCTCCTCGAGGACGTTGAACCGGGCCAGGCCCGGGGGCGTGGAAGTCGTAGTCACGGGAGCCTCCGTGGCCGGAAACGGCCTTCGTGCTGAACGGGCTGCCTGTAGCTAACGCCCTCCGAAACACGACGTCAACACTTTGTTGAAAATTCGCGGTTGCGTCCCGGCCGGACGTCAGCCTTCTTTCTCACGGTTGAGGTAGTTGTAGACCGTGAAGCGGCTCACGCCGAGCGCACTCGCCACGGTCTCCACGCCGTGGCGCACGGCGAAGGCGCCTCGCGCCTCCAGTATCCGCACGACCTCCTGCTTGGCCTTGCGGTCCAGGTCGGCCAGCGGCCTGCCCTTCCTGCGCTCCATCGCGGCCAGGATGTGGTCCAGCGAGTCGGCGAGCTGGGGCAGGCGCACGGCGACCACGTCGACGCCCTCCCAGGCGAGCACGACGTCCTCGGTGCCGGCCTCGTCCGGCGGGAGAATCTCCCCGCCCATGGCGTCGACCAGCGGCTTCACGGCCGCGATGAACGGTTCGTCCCCGGTCCCGGTCACTTCTCGCCCTCCCCGGCCGCGCCGACCGCGTCAACCACGTTGACCTGCAGCGAGATCCGGGTGGCGCCGGCCTCCAGGCTCCTGCGCAGCAGGGCGTCCACGGCGCCGAGCACGGCGTCGGCGCCGCCCTCCGCCGTGTTGCCGAACGGGCCGACGTCCACCGCGTCCAGTTCCGCCGCCTCGATGACCTCGCGGGCGACCAGCGCGTGCGCGGGTGCCTCGTCGAGATCGAAGGGCTCCGTCGTGAACTCCACTTTCAGTCGCACTGTGCCCCCAAGGCATCCTCTTCCGACCCGCGCGCACCGCCAGGTCCGCGACCGGGGCCGGACCGGCCGGGCCGCTTGGGGAGACCTTAACGGAACCGCGTTCGCCCCTCGCTCCCGGAATCCGACCCGCCGACGCGCGACGGATCGGCCGCGCGCCCGCGTAGAGCGGTCGACGGAGATTCCGCTCGGGGAGGGGACTGCAAGGTGACACGGCGTGTGCTCGAGGGAGCGCTCAGGGGAGCCAGGGGAACGGCGATCGCGGCCGCGGCGATGGCCGCGCTGACCGCGTCGCAGGCGCCGGGGGTGGTCCTGGCGCAGGCCGCTCGGCCGGTGCGGGAGGCGGCACCCGCCGGGCACGGCCCCAGCGTGTCCGGAGACACCCCCTACCGCACCGATCTGCCCCCGCTGCGGCCCCGCGAGGAAGGCTCGGCGCGGACGGTCGTGGGCGGTGCCCTGCCGGCGAGCGTGTTCGCCGCGTACCGGCGCGCCGAGGAGGACCTGGCGCGCACCGCGCCCGGCTGCCGGCTGCGCTGGCAGCTGCTGGCGGCGATCGGCCAGGTGGAGTCCGGGCAGGCGCGGGGCGGCCGGGTGACCCCGGACGGCACGACCGTGACACCCGTCCTCGGTCCCCGGCTGACCGGCGGCGCCTACGCCCTCGTGCCGGACACCGACGGCGGCGCGTACGACGGGGACGCGGTGTACGACCGCGCGGTCGGCCCGATGCAGTTCATCCCGTCGACCTGGGCGCGCTGGGGCGCGGACGGCAACGGGGACGGGCAGGCGGACCCGGACAACGTCTACGACGCCGCTCTCGCCGCCGGCCGCTACCTGTGCGCGGACGGCCGGGACCTGTCGGACCCCGCCGGTCTGGACCGGGCGATCCTCGGCTACAACCACTCGGACGCCTATCTGCGGACGGTGAAGGCCTGGTACGCGTACTACCTGACCGGACACCGCGTGGTGCCGGACGCACCCGCCGGGTCCCGCGCCGAGTCCCGGGACCGGCCGAAGCCGTCCCGCCCGAAGGCCCCGAAGCCCTCGCCGAAGCCGTCGGACGACCGGAAGCCGGGCACCGGCCCTTCGCGCACGCCGTCGGCGCCACCCGCCTCACCCGCCCCCGCACCGTCCGGCACGGCCGTAGCCCCGACGGGGTCCGAGGCGCCGCCGATCCCGGTCCCCGAACCGACCCTGACGCTGCCCGGCGGCGGCGTCCTGTCCGGCGCAGGGCTCTGACCAGCGACAGCTGCTCCCGGCAACAGCTGGAACACGATGGGCGCCTCCCCCTCCACAACCGTGGATACCCGGCGGTAATGTCGCCACCCGCCGGGAGCACCGGACCGGCGGGTGAGTGCGAAGGGGCCCTCATGGCGACTGACATGCCTGCGGACACAGAGGCCGACGACGAGCGTTGGCAGCGCATGTGGAGCCATCGTGAGCAGTTGCTCAAGGTGGCCCGGCGCCGTTCGATGAGCCCGGAGGACGCCGAGGACGCCGTGCACGAGGCGATGCTGCGCGCCGCCGAGCGGCCCGACCTGGACGACGAGCGGCTCGGCGCCTGGCTGACGACGGTGACGATGCGGCTGTGCGTCGACCGCCATCGGCAGGTCAACCGGGAGGCCGAGGTGGGGCGCCGCCCCACGCTCGTCGCGCCGGGCCCGGTGCCCGTCGAGGAGGCGGTGTGCGACCGGGCCGAGGCGAAGTGGCTCGCCGTGCGCAGTGGGGAGCTGCCCGCCCGGCAGGCTGAGGCGTTGCGGCTGAAGTCCGAGGACCTGGACGTGAGCCAGGTCGCGGTGCGGATGGGCCTCAGCTACCGGACCGTCGAGTCGCTGCTGGCGCGGGCCCGGCGCACGCTGCGTGCCTCGCTGGCCGGGACGCTCGGGCTGGTGCTGTTCCTGGTCGGCCGCGGGCGGCCGCGCGGGGGCGGGAAGATGCAGGCCGTGGCGCTCACCTCGACGGCGGCGACCCTGGCGGCCGCGGTGTTCGTGCTGCCGTACGCCCTCGACGGAGGCGGTGGCGCGGCAGCTCCGGCGCCGCGGCCGACGGTGTCCGGCGGGGCACGGACGATCCGGACCGACAGCACCGGCACGGCGCACGCCCCGCGGAGGCGCGGGACCTCGGCGGCCCCGACGCACACCGTGACCCGTCCGTCCGCCGGCGCACCCGCCGTGTCGCTCAGTGTGCCGCCCCTGCCGAAAGTCTCCTCGCCTCCGCTTCCCGACCTGCCGGTGAGGTCCGCGGTGCCCTCGGTGCCGCCGCTGCCCTCCGCACCGGCCCTCCCGTCCGTCTCCCTCCCCGTCCCCACCTTGAGCGTGCCTTCCCTGAAACTGCCGTAGCGCGCCGTCGGGGCGTCCGAAAAAAATCCGCTGTCGCCGCGACGGACGCCCCGCCCCTCCCCGTAGAGCAGATGTCGAAGCTGCTCCACGGGCGAAGGGTGGGACCGGATGGGTGTCGAGATCTGTGTGGAAGGGCTGACCAAGTCCTTCGGTCACCAGGTCGTCTGGCAGGACGTCTCGCTGACGCTGCCCGCCGGGGAGGTCTCGGTGCTGCTCGGCCCCTCGGGGACGGGCAAGTCCGTGTTCCTCAAGACGCTCGTCGGGCTGCTGAGACCCGAGCGGGGCTCGGTGAAGGTGGCGGGCCGGGACATCACCCGCCTGCGTGAGCGCGACCTGTACGAGGTGCGGAAGCTGTTCGGCGTGCTGTTCCAGGACGGAGCGCTGTTCGGCTCGATGAACCTGTACGACAACATCGCCTTCCCGCTGCGCGAGCACACCCGCAGGTCCGAGAGCGAGATCCGGCGCATCGTGCTGGAGAAGATGGACATGGTCGGGCTGATCGGTGCCGAGGGGAAGCTGCCCGGCGAGATCTCCGGCGGGATGCGCAAGCGTGCCGGGCTCGCCCGCGCCCTGGTCCTCGACCCGGAGATCATCCTGTTCGACGAGCCCGACTCGGGCCTCGACCCGGTCCGCGTGGCCTACCTCAACCAGCTCATCGTCGACCTCAACGCACAGATCGAGGCGACCTTCCTGATCGTCACCCACGACATCGCCTCGGCCCGCCAGGTGCCCGACAACATCGGGCTGCTCTTCCGGCGCGAACTGGTGATGTTCGGGCCCCGCGAGCGGCTGCTGACCAGTGACGAACCGGTCGTACGGCAGTTCCTGAACGGCCGGGTGCAGGGTCCGATCGGCATGGCGGAGGAGAAGGACGCGGCCCAGGTCGAGCAGGAACTGGCCCGGATCGACGAGGCCGCCGGAGCCGACGTCCTCACCCCCCGGCTGCTGCCGAGTCCCGGCATAGCGCGCCCGCCCCGCTGGGAGGCGATCGCCCGCCGGGAGGCCGAGCTGCACGGGACGGGGGTGACGGGCGCATGAGCCTCTCCCCGACGGGTGCGCTGCGGCACTCGGGCAACCTGTTCGCGATGGCGCTGGACATCGTGCGGGCCCTGCCGCGACGGCCCTTCCAGGCACGGGAGTTCATCCAGCAGGCCTGGTTCGTCGCGAGCGTCACGATCCTGCCGACGGCTCTCGTCTCGATCCCCTTCGGCGCGGTCATCGCACTCCAGATCGGCAGCCTGACCCGGCAGTTGGGCGCGCAGTCCTTCTCCGGTGCCGCGTCCGTGCTCGCCGTGCTCCGTGAGGCCTCGCCGATCGTCACCGCACTGCTGATCGCGGGCGCGGGCGGCACGGCGATCTGCGCGGACCTCGGGGCGCGCAGGATCCGGGACGAGATCGACGCGATGCAGGTGCTCGGCATCGACCCCGTCCACCGGCTCGTCGTGCCACGCGTGCTCGCGTCGATGGTCGTGGCCGTGCTGCTCAACGGCCTGGTCTCGGTCGTCGGTGTCGCGGGCGGCTATTTCTTCAACGTCGTCCTGCAGCACGGCACGCCCGGCGCCTACCTGGCGTCCTTCACCACGCTCGCCCAGCTGTCCGACCTGTGGGCGGCCGAGATCAAGGCACTGGTGTTCGGGGCCATCGCGGCCATCGTCGCCTCGTACAAGGGGCTCACGGCGAAGGGCGGTCCGAAGGGCGTGGGCGACGCCGTGAACCAGTCCGTGGTGATCACCTTCATGTTGCTGTTCGTGACCAACTTCGTGATGACCGCGGTGTACTTCCAGCTCGTCCCGCAGAGGGGTTAGCCGATGAGACTTCTCGACCGCCCCTTGCGCTCACTCGAAGAGCTGGGCACCCAACTGTCCTTCTACGGCCGCTCGCTGGCGTGGTCGGGCCGTACCCTGCGCCGCTACAAGAAGGAGATCCTGCGGCTGCTCGCCGAGGTGAGCTTCGGCCGGGGCGCGCTCGCCGTCGTCGGCGGCACGGTCGGCGTGATCGCCTTCCTCTCCTTCTTCACCGGCACCGAGGTCGGCCTCCAGGGCTACGCGGCCCTGAACCAGCTCGGCACCTCCAACTTCGTGGCGTTCCTGTCGGCGTACTTCAACACCCGGGAGATCGCCCCGCTGGTCGCCGGGCTCGCCCTGTCCGCCACCGTCGGCGCCGGATTCACCGCGCAGCTCGGCGCGATGCGGATCAGCGAGGAGACCGACGCGCTGGAGGTGATGGGCGTGCCCTCGCTGCCGTTCCTGGTGACGACGCGGATGATCGCCGGCTTCGTCGCGGTGATCCCGCTGTACGTGATCGGGCTGCTGTCCTCGTACCTCGCCGCCCGCACCATCACCACCGGCTACTACGGGCAGTCGACGGGCACGTACGACCACTACTTCCACCAGTACCTGCCGCCGGTGGACGTGCTCTGGTCCTTCGGCAAGGTGATCGTCTTCGCCGTGCTGATCATCCTGGTGCACTGCTACTACGGCTACCACGCGAGCGGCGGCCCGGCGGGCGTCGGCGTCGCGGTGGGCCGGGCGGTGCGCACGTCCATCGTCGCCGTCAACGTCCTGGACTTCTTTCTGAGCCTCGCGATCTGGGGCGCGAGCACGACCGTACGGATCGCGGGGTGAGGCCGGTGCGAGTGCTGAGACTCAGGTTGTACGGCATCGCGTTCCTCGCCGTGCTCGCACTGCTGCTGTCGCTCGCGGTGGCCGTCTACCGGCAGGCGTTCACGCCCGTCGTGCGCGTCACGCTCCAGGCCGACAGGCTCGGCAACCAGCTCGATCCGCGCGCCGACGTCAAGCTGCGCGGGCTGCTGGTCGGCGAGGTGCGCGCCGTGCACACCGACGGCACGAGGGCGACCCTCGACCTCGCGCTGCAGCCGCGGTACGTCTCGTCCATCCCCTCGGACGTGCACGCACGGCTGCTGCCCAAGACGCTGTTCGGCGAGAAGTACGTCGACCTGGTGGCGCCCGCCCGCTCCGCGCACTCGTCGGCTCGGCCGATCCGCGCCGGGGACGTCATCACCCAGGACCGCACGAAGACCGGTATCGAGGTCCAGCAGCTGATGAACGACCTGCTGCCGCTGCTGCGGACGGTCAGGCCCGGTGAACTCAACGCCACGCTCTCGGCGTTCGCCACCGCGCTCGAGGGCCGCGGCGACCGCGTCGGCGCCAACCTCACCCGGGTCGAGGGCTATCTGCGCGCCCTCAACCCGCATGTGCCCTCGATCCAGGAGGACATCGCGCGCTTCGCCGACGTCGCCGAGGTCTACGGCGACGCCGCGCCCGACCTGATGCGCATCCTGCGCGCCACGGTCACCACAAGCCGCACGATCACGGAGAAGAGGGACCAGTTGGCCGCGGCTCTGCGCTCGACCGCCACCGTGGCGGGCACGGCGGACGACTTCCTGTCCGACAACGGCGACCGGCTGATCACCCTGGGGAGGGTCTCCCGCCCCACGCTGGAGCTCTTCGCCCGCTACTCCCCCGAGTACCCGTGCCTGTTCCAGGGCCTCGTCCGGCAGGAGAGGGCGTCGGAGGACGCGTTCCGGGGCGGGGAGATGCGGATCACCCTCGAGGTCGTCCGGCCGCAGGGGGCGTACCGGCCCGGTGAGGAGCCGGTCTACGGCGAGCGGTCGGGCCCGGACTGCCGCGGGCTGCCGCATCCGCGGGTGCCCGGGCCGAAACCGCACCTCGACGACGGCACGTCGGCCCGACCGGGCGGCGCGCTCCCCGGCGCCGCCGGCGTGTCCGCCACCGAGGCCGAGCAGCGGGCGGTCGGCTCGCTCGTGGCCCCCGTCATGGGCGTCCCCGCGGACGAGGTGCCGCCCGTCGCGACCCTGCTGTTCGGGCCGCTCGCGCGCGGGACGGCGGTGAGTGTCGCATGAGCGGGTCGGGAGCGCGGCAGACGGCCGCCCCACTGATCAAGTTCAGCCTGTTCGCGCTGGTCACGATCGCGGCGACGGCCCTGCTCGCCGCCACCATCGTGAACGTCACCTTCACCCCGAAGGACACCTACCACGCGGTCTTCAGCGACGTGACCGGGCTGGAGACCGGCGACGACATCCGGGTGGCCGGGGTGCGGGTCGGGGAGGTCGAGGACATCGGGATCAGGCACCGGACCCTGGCCGAGGTCACCTTCACCGTCACCGCCGACCGGCCGCTGCTCGCCGGCACCCACGCGGTCGTCCGCTACCGGAACCTGGTCGGGCAGCGGTACATCGCGCTCACCGAGGGCGCCGGCGGCGGCACCGCACGGCTGCGGCCCGGCGGCACCATCCCGCTGTCCCGGACCCGGCCGGCGCTGGACCTCAACGCCCTGCTGAACGGCTTCAAGCCGCTGTTCGCCGCGCTCAGCCCGGGCGACGTCAACCAGCTCGCCACCGAGATCGTCCAGACCCTGCAGGGCGAGGGCGGGACGGTGAACAGCCTGCTCGCGCACACGGCGTCGCTCACCACGACCCTCGCCGACCGCGACCGGCTGATCGGCTCGGTGATCGACAACCTCAACACCGTCCTGAAGACGCTCGACAAGCGCGGCGCCCGCTTCTCGGGGCTGCTCACGCAGCTGCGCCGGGTGATCTCGGGGCTGTCCGCCGACCGCAAGCCGATCGGGGAGTCGCTGGTGGGCATCGGCGACCTCACGGACGTCACGTCGGGGCTGCTGAAGGACGCGCGTCCGCCGCTGAAGGACGACATCGCCGGGCTCGGCGAGCTCACCGGAACGCTGAACAAGAACGAGAACACCGTGGAGGGCGTCCTGAAGCGACTGCCGAACAAGCTCGACAAGCTGACCGGGACGGCGTCCTACGGCTCGTGGTTCAACTTCTACCTCTGCGACTTCGACGGCCGGATCGTGCTGCCGAGGACCAAGCAGGTGATCACCCCGGAGCTGCACGTGGCGCGGGCGAGGTGCGGCGGATGAGACTGCGCGCTGCGGGGCGGCGTCGCCCCGAACCCCTGGTGACCGTACGGATCCTGCCGCCCAGGCTGCCGAGACTCCCCCGGCCTGCCAGGCGCAGCACCCGCCCCGAACCCCTGGTCAAGGTGCGCGTCCTGCCGCCCAGGCTGCCGAGACTCCCCCGGCCTGCCAGGCGCAGCACCCGCCCCGAACCCCTCGTCAAGGTGCGCGTCCTGCCGCCGAAGCTGCCCAGGATCCGGCTGCGGCGCCCTGGGACGAAGCCCTTGCGTGAACGAAACCCGGTGGTCGTCGGCGCCGTCGGCCTCACCGTCCTCGCGCTGCTCACGGTCGCCGCGTTCAACGCCGACAGCCTGCCGCTGATCGGCGGCGGCGAGACGTACAGCGCGGCGTTCTCGGAGGCGGGCGGGCTCAAGCCTGGCGACGAGGTACGGATCGCGGGGGTCAAGGTCGGCAAGGTCGAGGACGTCGACCTCGACGGCGACCACGTCAAGGTCACCTTCAAGGTGAAGGGCGGCCCGGCGTTCGGCACCGACACGGGCGCGTCGATCAGGGTGAAGACCATCCTCGGCGCGAAGTACCTGGCCCTGTACCCGAAGGGACCCGGCCGGTTGCGGCCGGGCAGCGAGATCCCGCTCCGGCGGACCGTGTCGGCGTACGACGTCGTCCAGGCCTTCAGCGACCTGACGACCACCACCGAGGAGGTCGACACGGACCGGCTCGCCAAGGCGCTGGACACCATCTCCGTCACCTTCCAGGACTCGCCCGCCGAGGTGCGGGCGTCGATCAGGGGACTGTCGCGGATCTCCAGGACCGTCGCCTCCCGTGACAAGGCGCTGCGCGGGCTCCTCGACCACGCGAACGGAGTCACCAAGGTGCTGGCCGGCCACACGAAGGACTTCTCCGCGCTGGTGAAGGACGGCGACGCGCTGTTCAAGGAGATCGGCAGGCGGCGCACGGCGATCCACAAGCTGCTCAAGAGCTCCGCGCTGCTGGGCGTCGAACTGTCGGGGCTGGTCGACGACAACGGCAAGCAGACCGGGCCCGCCCTGAAGAACCTCGGCACCTTCGTGAAGATGCTCGAACGCAACCAGGCGAGCCTCGACCGCAGCGTCCGGCTGCTCGCCCCCTACGTGCGGCTCTTCACCAACACCCTGGGCAACGGCCGCTGGTTCGACTCCTACGTCCAGAACCTGGTCGCCGCGCCGGTCGCACCACGGACAGGAGGCACCCGATGACCCGCAGACTGCTGGCCCTGTTCACCGCGCTCGCCGTCGTCGTGGCGCTCGCCGTCGTCCTGTGGCCGCACTCCGGCACCGTTCGCGTCACCGCGTACTTCCCACGCACCGTCGGCATCTACCCCGGTTCCGACGTCCGTGTCCTCGGCGTCCGCATCGGCGAGGTCCGGCGGATCACGCCGGAGGGCGGGCGGGTCCGGGTGGAGCTCGAGTACGACCAGGGCCGCAAGGTCCCGGCGGACGCCCGGGCCGCCATCGTCAACTCCTCGGTGGTCAGCGACCGTTACGTACAGCTGCTGCCGGTGTACCGCGAGGGCGCGGCGCTCCGGGACGGCGACGTCATCCCCGAGTCCCGTACGGCCGTCCCGGTCGAACTGGACCGGATCTTCGACAGCCTGCACACCACCGCCGAGGCGCTCGGCCCGGACGGCGCCAACAAGAAGGGCGCACTGTCCCGACTGCTCGCGGTGAGCGCGGACAACCTCCAGGGCCAGGGCGACAACCTCAACCGGACGGTCGAGGACCTCTCCCAGGCGGTCACCACGCTGTCCGACGGGCGCGGCGACCTGTTCGGGACCGTGCGGAACCTCCAGCTGTTCACGGCCGCGCTGGCGGCCGACGACACGAGCGTGCGGTCGTTCAACACCGATCTCGCCGACGTGGCCGGGCAGCTCGCCGGGGAGCGCAAGGATCTCGCGGCCGCGCTGAAGTACCTGGCCGCCGCGCTCGGCGACGTGTCCGGCTTCGTCAAGGGCAACAAGAAGGCACTGACCTCGGACGTGCGCGGCCTGGCCCGGGTCACGAAGGTCCTCGTCACCCAACGGGCCGCACTGGAGGAGCTGTTGACCGTCGCCCCCACGGGCCTGTCGAACCTGCAGAACGCCTACAACCCGGTCGCCGGCACCCTGGACACCCGCAACAACGCGCAGACCCCGCAGGACCCGGCGTCCCTGCTCTGCTCGCTGCTGAGGACGACCGGGGACGAAGGCGGCAAGAACCCCGACTGCAAGGAGCTGAAGAAACTCTTCGACTCCCTGCCCGCGGTGCCGGCGTCCCCCGCGGCGACGGGCACGGTCGACAAGACCCTCGGCGGAATCCTGGGGGCACCGGCATGAGCGTGCTGCGCAAGAGCCAGGTGGCCGCCTGGACGGCGGTCGGCTCGCTGCTGCTGACCGGCTGCGAGTTCAACGGCTGGTACGACGTCCCGCTGCCCGGCGGCGCCGCTTCGGACGGCCACGCCTACCACGTCACCGTCGAGTTCAGGGACGTACTGGACCTGGTGCCGCAGTCCGCGGTCAAGGTCGACGACGTCACGGTGGGCGCGGTCGAGAAGGTGGAGCTGGACGGGTGGCACGCGCGCGTACGGCTGCGGATCGCCGACTCGGTGAAGCTGCCCGGCAACGCGGTCGCCGACCTGCGACAGACCAGCATGCTCGGCGAGAAGTACGTGGCACTGTCCGCCCCCGCCGGCACCGCCCCCGTCGGACGGCTCCGCGACGGCGACCGCATCCCGCTGTCCCGCAGCGGCCGCAACCCGGAGGTCGAGGAGGTGCTGTCGGCCCTGTCCGCGCTGCTGAACGGCGGTGGGGTGGCCCAGCTGAAGACGATCACCGTCGAGCTGAACAAGGCCCTGAACGGCCGCGAGACGCGGGTCAGGTCCCTGCTGAAGCAGCTCGACACGTTCCTCGGCGGCCTCGACGACCAGCGCGACGAGATCGTGCGCGCGCTCAAGGGCGTCGACCGGCTGGCCGGACGGCTGAAGAAGGAGAGGAGGACGATCGCCCTGGCCGTCGACACCATGCCGCCCGCCCTGAAGGCCCTCGCCGACCAGCGCCGGGACCTGACGAAGATGCTCACCGCACTGTCCGAGCTGGGCAGGACCGGCACCCGGGTGGTGAACGCCTCCCGGGACGACACCGTCGCTAACCTCGAGAAGCTGCGGCCCGTCCTGCGGGAGCTGAACAAGGCGGGCGACGACCTGCCCGACTCCCTGGAGCTGCTCACCACGTACCCGTTCCCGCGCAACGCCGCGGACGCCGTCAAGGGCGACTACGTCAACCTGAGGATCACCGCCGACCTCGACCTGACCGGCATCTACGGAAACACCACCGGCGGGCCGGGCAGGGGCGGGAAGTCCCCGGCGCCCGGGACCCCGCACCTGCCCGGCGTCCCCACTCCCACCCCCCTCCCGTCCCTGCCGGACACCCCGTCCCTGCCGCCCGCCCCCTCCGCGCCCGCCGTACCGTCCACGCCCTCCGACGGCAGCACCCTGCTGTGCCCGCCGGTGTGCACGGCCGCCTACGGCACCGAGGACGGCTCGCGTCGTCTCCCGCCCGGGGTCGACCTCGGCCTCGCCGAGCTGATGCTGAAGGGGATACTGCCGTGATCACACGTACGGTCAGGGTCCAGCTGCTCGCCTTCGCGGCCGTCACCGCCCTCGGGGTGTCGTACGTCGGCGCCCGGTACACGGGCCTGATGGACGGCGTCCTGCACCGCGGCTACACCGTGCACGCCGACTTCGCCGAGTCCGGGGGCGTCTTCTCCGGCGCCGAGGTCACCTACCGCGGTGTGCCCGTGGGCCGCGTGGGCGATCTGGCGCCGGCCGGCACCGGGGTCTCGGTGGCCCTGAAGATCGAGGACGGCGCCCCGAGGATTCCGGCGGACACGCTCGCGGTGATCGCCGACCGGTCGGCGGTGGGCGAGCAGTACGTCGACCTCCAGCCACGGGGCGGGGGCGGGCCGTATCTCGTCGACGGCAGCCCGATCCCGCGCAGCCGTACCCGGACCCCGCTGCCGGTCACGGACCTGGTGCTCAGTCTCGACCGGCTGGTCAGGTCGGTCGGCAAGGACGACCTGCGGGTCACCGTCGACGAGTTGGGCAAGGCGTTCGCCGGCACCGGGCCGCATCTGAGCCGTCTGGTGGACTCCGGCAACGCGCTGGTGGAGTCGGCGTCCGAGTCGCTCCCGGAGACGGTCTCGCTGATCGAGGACTCGCGCACGGTGCTCGGTACACAGGCGGACCAGGGCTCCGCCATCAAGTCCTTCTCCCGCGATCTGGCCACGCTGAGCGAGCAGTTGAGGTCGAGCGACGGGGATCTGCGCAAGCTGATCGGCAACACCGTGCCCGCCACGCGGGAGGTCGACTCGCTGCTGAGGTCCACGCGGCCGTACGTGCCGGTCCTGCTGGCCAACCTCGTCAGCGGCGGCCAGGTCACCGTGGCCCGGCTGCCCGGCGTCGAACAGGCCCTGGTCACGCTGCCGCTCACGGTGGCGGGCAGCTACACGGTCGTGCCCGGCGACGGCACCACCCACTTCGGGCTGACCGTGAACGCCGACGACCCGCCGGCCTGCACCCGGGGCTACGGCACCCACCGGCGCGACCCCGCCGAGACCGGCACACGCCCCGCGAACACCGACGCGCGCTGCACGGCGCCGCGCGGCAGCGGCACCTCGGTGCGCGGCGCGCAGAACGCCCCCGGCGCGACGACCGGTTCGTCCGGCGCGAACCGGGCCGCGTACGTCACCCCGTACGACCCGGAGACCGGCACCGCGACCGGCCCGGACGGAACGCCCGTCGAGATCGGCTCGACGGGCGGCGAACGGACCGTGTTCGGAAAGGAGTCGTGGCAATGGCTGCTCGTGGGACCGATGGCATGAGAGGGGGGCGCCCGGGGCCGCTGCCGGTGGGTCTGGCCGCCGCGGCCGTTCTGACGGCCGTGCTGTCCGGCTGGCTCGGCCTGCGGCTGTCCGACCAGCGCGCGGCGGAGCAGGGCCGCCAGGAGGTCCTGGCGGCGGCCCGCCAGTCGGCGCTGAACTTCACCTCGCTCGACTACCGGCACTACGACCGGGACAGCGGCACCGTGCTGAAGGGCGCCACCGGCGACTTCAAGAAGCAGTTCGCCGCGCAGACCGAGCAGTTGACGAAGCTGGTCGCGCGGAACAGGTCGGTGTCCGAGGGGCAGGTCCTCGAAGCGGGCATCGTGCGGTCCGACGAACGCTCGGCCCGGGTGCTGGTCGTGGCCGACAGCAAGGTGACCAACACCGCCGTGCCCGAGGGCGAGGCGCGCACCTACCGGCTCCAGCTCGACCTCGTGCGCGTGGACGGCCGCTGGCTGACCTCCGACGTCGCGTTCGTGGGCTGAACCACCAGAGGCCTTCAATGAGGAGAGACACCGTGGCGAACCCGACCTCCCGAACCCGCGGCACCGGTTCCCCGGCCCGCCGCACCATGACCGCGGCCGCCCGCGCGGCGGCCAAGCGCGCCGGACGGCCGGAGCGCCCCGCTCACGACGCGCGCCCGGCAGCGGACACCCGCTCCGGGCACACCCTGCTCATCGAGCCGCCGGCGGGCGGCTGGGAGGACCCGCCGGAGCCCGGGCCGGCCGAGGACGAGTGCGAGGAGAGCGCGCCCCCGCGCCGTACCGGGCGGAGCGTGCTGCTCACCGCGGTCCCGGCCGCCGTACTCGTGGCGGCCCTGGCCGTGGCCGCCGTGCTCGGGTGGCAGTACCGGCAGGGGCGGCAGGCGGAGCAGGCCCGCGCCGAGGCCCTCGCCGCCGCGCGGAGGGCGGCGCCGGTCGTGCTGTCGTACGACTACCGGCACCTGGACCGGGACTTCGGCCGCGCCCGGGCCCTGCTGACCGGGCACTTCCGCGACCAGTACGGCAAGACCACGAGGACGGTGGTCGCGCCGACCGCGAAGAAGTACCACGGCGTGGTGCGGGCGACCGTGGCCACCCCGGGCGACGGCGGCGCTCCGGCGGTCTCCGTGGTGTCGGCCGCGCCGGACCGGGCCGTCGTCCTGCTCTTCGTCAACCAGCTCACCGAGAGCACCCGGGTCCCGGGATCCCGCCTGGACCTGAACCGGGTGCGGATGACGCTCACCCGCACCTCCGGCGGCTGGAAGGTGAGCGGCGTCGACGCCCTCTGAACCCGACTCCCGGCAGTGCCCCCGCGCCCACGCGCGGGGGCACTTTTTCGTGGGCTCTCTTGACAGTTCTCCCTCCTCACAGGCAGTCTTCCATTAAGCAGAAACGAACTTCCACATTATGGAATTACAGGAAGGGAGCGCCGCCCCCGTGGGATTTGCAGACCAGCGCTTCAACGTCAACCTGTCGATCCTCTTCACGGAACTCCCGCTCCTGGAGCGTCCCGCGGCCGCCGCCGCGGCGGGCTTCACGGCGGTCGAGCTGTGGTGGCCCTGGGTCGACTCCGCCACCCCCGAGCAGTCCGAGCTCGACGCCCTGAGGAAGGCGATCGAGGAGGCGGGCGTCCGGCTCACGGGGCTGAACTTCTACGCCGGACAGCTGCCGGGCCCGGACCGCGGCGCCCTGTCGGTCCCGGGCGAGGAGTCGGAGAGGTTCCGCGCCAACATCGACGTGGCCGCCGACTTCGCCGCCTCCCTCGGCTGCACGGCGCTCAACGCGCTCTACGGCAACCGCGTCGAGGGCGTGGACCCGGCCGAGCAGGACGCGCTCGCCCTGGAGAACCTGACCCTCGCGGCCCGGGCCGCCGGCCGGATCGGCGCGATCCTGCTGATCGAGGCGCTGAACCGGCCCGAGTCGCCGCTGTACCCGCTGGTGTCGGCGCCGGCCGCGGTGGAGGTCGTCGACAAGGTCAACGCGGCGACGGGCCTCGGGAACGCGAAGTTCCTCATGGACCTGTACCACCTGTCCATGAACGGCGAGGACCTGCCGTCGGTCATCGAGCAGTACGCGGCGAAGACCGGCCACGTGCAGATCGCCGACAACCCCGGCCGCGGCGCTCCCGGCACGGGCTCGCTCCCGCTGGAGGAGCTGCTCGACCGGCTGAGGAAGGCCGGTTACGACGGCTGGGTCGGCCTGGAGTACAAGCCGGGCGACCGCCCGAGCGCCGAGGCCTTCGACTGGCTCCCGCGCGACGCGCGCTGAACCCCCCGACTCCGCAGAGCAGTTAGAGAGGCACCCCCGAACCATGAGCAACGTTGCAGCTTCTTCCCGCCCGGCGATCGCCTGGATCGGCCTCGGCATCATGGGCTCCCCCATGTCCGAGAACCTGGTCAAGGCGGGTTACCAGGTCACCGGCTTCACCCTGGAGCAGGACAAGCTGGACCGGCTGGCCGCCGCCGGCGGTACCGCGGCCGGCTCGATCGCGGAGGCCGTCAGGGACGCCGATGTGATCATCACGATGGTGCCCGCCTCCCCGCAGGTCGAGGCCATCGCCTACGGCCCCGACGGCATCCTGGAGAACGCGAAGCAGGGCGCCCTGCTGATCGACATGTCCTCGATCACCCCGCAGACCTCCGTGGACCTCGCGAAGGCCGCGGCGGACAAGGGCGTCCGCGTCCTCGACGCCCCCGTCTCCGGCGGTGAGGCCGGTGCCGTGGAGGCCGTGCTGTCGATCATGGTCGGCGGCGAGCAGTCCGACTTCGAGCAGGCCGAGCCGATCTTCCAGGCGCTGGGCAGGACCATCGTGCTGTGCGGCCCGCACGGCTCCGGCCAGACCGTGAAGGCGGCCAACCAGCTGATCGTCGCCGTGAACATCCAGGCGTGCGCCGAGGCCGTGGTCTTCCTGGAGAAGTCGGGCGTGGACCTGAGGGCCGCGCTGGACGTCCTCAACGGCGGCCTCGCGGGCTCGACCGTGCTGACGCGCAAGAAGGACAACTTCCTGAACCGCGACTTCAAGCCGGGCTTCCGCATCGACCTGCACCACAAGGACATGGGCATCGTCACCGACGCCGCCCGCAACGTCGGCGCCGCGCTGCCGGTCGGCGCCGCGGTCGCCCAGCTGGTCGCCTCCCTGCGCGCCCAGGGTGACGGCGGCCTGGACCACTCGGCCCTGCTGCGGGCCGTGGAGCGCCTGTCCGGCGCCCAGGTCTGACGCGACCCCAGAGACTTCCGGGCGGCGCCGCCGCTGACACCTGTCCTGTCGCGCCCAGGCGCCGGCGCCGTCCGGAATCACCCTCAACAAACCGTTGATTCGATTCAACAAACTGTTGACGCCCAGATCGCCCCACTTCTAGGCTCCACGAAGCGGAAACAGGTTTCCGCTGACACACGCACGGAAGGTCCACGATGTCGAAGCGCGTGCTCACCACCGAGTCCGGCGCCCCGGTCGCCGACAACCAGAACTCCGCCTCCGCCGGCGCCGGCGGCCCGCTCCTGCTCCAGGACCAGCACCTCCTGGAGAAGCTCGCGCGCTTCAACCGCGAGCGGATCCCGGAGCGTGTGGTGCACGCCCGTGGCTCCGGTGCGTACGGCCACTTCGAGGTGACGGACGACGTCACCGGCTACACCCACGCCGACTTCCTGAGCCGGATCGGCAAGCGCACCGAGGTGTTCCTGCGCTTCTCCACGGTCGCCGACTCCCTCGGCGGCGCGGACGCGGTCCGCGACCCGCGCGGCTTCGCGGTGAAGTTCTACACCGAGGAGGGCAACTACGACCTCGTCGGCAACAACACCCCGGTGTTCTTCATCAAGGATCCGATCAAGTTCCCCGACTTCATCCACTCGCAGAAGCGGGACCCGTTCACGGGCCGGCAGGAGCCGGACAACGTCTGGGACTTCTGGGCGCACGCCCCCGAGGCCACGCACCAGGTGACCTGGCTGATGGGCGACCGCGGCATCCCGGCGTCCTACCGCCACATGAACGGCTACGGCTCGCACACCTACCAGTGGACGAACGCCGAGGGCGAGGCCTTCTTCGTCAAGTACCACTTCAAGTCGAACCAGGGCATCCGCTCCCTGAGCAGCGAGCAGGCCGCGGAACTCGCGGGCAAGGACCCCAACTCCCACCAGACGGACCTGCTGCAGGCGATCGAGCGGGGCGTGCACCCGTCCTGGACCCTGTACGTGCAGATCATGCCGGCGGCCGAGGCGGCCGACTACCGCTTCAACCCGTTCGACCTGACGAAGGTGTGGCCGCACCGGGACCACCCGCTGCAGCGGGTCGGCCGGCTGGTGCTGAACCGCAACCCGGACAACGTGTTCGCCGAGGTCGAGCAGGCCGCGTTCTCCCCGAACAACTTCGTCCCCGGCATCGGCCCCTCCCCGGACAAGATGCTCCAGGGCCGCCTGTTCGCCTACGCGGACGCCCACCGTTACCGGCTGGGCGTCAACCACACCCTGCTCGCCGTGAACGCCCCGAAGGCGACCACCGTGCAGAACTACGGCCGCGACGGCGTCATGGCGGTCAACGGCCAGGGCCGTGGCGCCAAGAACTACGAGCCGAACTCCTACGACGGCCCGGTGGAGACCGGCCGCCCGCTGTCCGCCCCGCTGGCGGTGACGGGCCACACCGGCACCCACGAGGCGCCGCTGCACACCAAGGACGACGACTTCGTCCAGGCGGGCGAGCTGTACCGCCTGATGTCCGAGGAGGAGAGGCAGCGCCTGGTGGCGAACATCGCCGGCGGCCTCTCGCAGGTCTCCCGCGACGACGTGATCGAGAAGAACCTGGCCCACTTCCACGCCGCCGACCCGGAGTACGGCAAGCGCGTGGAGGAGACGGTCCGCGCCCTGCGCGAGGACTGATCCCACGGGCTGCGTCCGGGACCCGACGGGGAGGTCCGGCCCCGGACGCGTACGACCCGCCGCCGAGCGATCCGGATGAGGGGTGATCGCCCGGCTCCGCGGGCAGGGCGAGGACCGCGGCGGTGTGCGAGCCAGTGCGGTGGTGAAGGACCCGAGTCCCCTTCTCGACCAGAGGGAAGGATTCCCGGCTCCGTCGCATCCGCCGCGGTCCCCAGCCACGACCTCGATGAGAGGTTCCCGACTCCGTCCGGCGGCGCGAATGTCCTGTCGCGCCCAGCCTCGCGCCGTCGGACGGCCATCACACGACACGAAGGCGCCCCCTGGTCGGGGGCGCCTTCGTGCTGTCCCGGCTCCGGCGTGCGGGTCCGCCGTATCCGCAGGACGCTGAAGCCATGGGCAATCCGACGCAGTACCCGCACATCGTGGTCCACGCTCCGGCCCTCGACGGCTCCCGGCGGGTCACCGAGGGGGACGTGACCCTGGGACTCGCCTCCCACCTGGACGACGTCGTCGAGATCCTGCGGCTGGCCGACCTGGACCGGATCGAGGTCGAGGAGAGCGACCTCATCGAATGGCAGGGCGGCGGGCCGGACGACTGGCCGGGCCTGTCGGAGCACGAGTGGTGACGACTCCGGGTGGGACAGCGGCCGTACCCGGCCTACGCCATCCTCAAATCAACCTCTGAACACCGCCGCGGAGGCTTCGGCCACCGTCGCCGGCGGGCACAACACCGGCACACGGGGCCCGCCGGCACGGGGACGGCGGGCCCCCGTCCGGGGGTGTGTCATGGCCGGTACGACGAGGATCCCGACGGAGCCGCACGCGCTCGCCCTGCTGCGCGGGGGTGCCCGGGCCGCGGTGGCGGCGACGGTGCTGGACCTGCACTTGCGGGGTGCGGTGCAGGCCGGGCGGGCGGGCACGATGCGCACCTCGGGGCCGGCGCCCGGAGCGCCGCTGCCGGCCCTCACCAGGGCGGTGCACGCCGCCCTCTACCGGCCTGCCGGAATGGGGCAGTTGACGGACCGGCAGGGCGTGCGGGAGGCGCTGCGCGTGCTGCGCGCGGACCTGGTCGCGGCGGGCCTGCTGCGGTCCGTCCTGCCGGGCCGCACCCGCACCGGCCGCCGGGCCCTGAGGGACCTGCGCGCCCGGCATCCGCTGCCCGTCCGGCGCTCGGGCCTGTCCGACGGGGACAAGGTGCTCCTGGTGGCCCTGCACGGCGACAGTGCGCTGACCCTGCTGGCCCCGCGCTTCGCCCGCGAGGCGGGCCTGACGGGCCGCGGCGGCACCACGGAACGCGAGCTGCGCTCGTGGGGCAGCTCGGGCGGCGGGGGCTTCAGCTGCGGGGTGTGAGGCCTCTCCGGCGGCCCCTGCGAGCCGTTGCGGCGGCCCCTCGAACGCGACGAAGGGGCAGGCCCGTCCCCCCTCGGGACGGGCCGCCCCTTCCGCGCGATCGGCGGTGTCAGACCTTCAGCGGCTTGATCGACGTCGGCGCGTGACCGGGCTCGGTGGCCAGGTCCTCGAACTCGGAGATGTCGCTGATGTCCATCGTCCGGCTCATCGAGATGTTGGTGATGCGCTCCAGGATCGCCTCGACGACGACCGGCACCCGGTACTCGGCGGCCAGCTTCTTGGCCTGTTCGAAGGCGGCGCCCAGCTGGTCCGGCTCGGTGACCCGGATCGCCTTGCAGCCCAGGCCCTCGGCGACCTTGACGTGGTCCACGCCGTAGACGCCGATCTCCGGAGTGTTGATGTTCTCGAACTCCAGGTTGACCTGGAAGTTGATGTCCAGGCCGATCTGCGCCTGCCGGATCAGGCCCAGGTAGGCGTTGTTCACCAGCACGTGGACGTAGGGGATCTTGTGCTGCGCGGCGACCGCCAGCTCCTCGATCATGAACTGGAAGTCGTAGTCGCCGGAGAGCGCGACGACCGGGGCGTCCGGGTCGGCCTTGGCGACACCGATCGCGGCCGGGATGGTCCAGCCGAGCGGTCCGGCCTGGCCGCAGTTGATCCAGTGGCGCGGCTTGTAGACGTGCAGCATCTGCGCGCCGGCGATCTGGGAGAGGCCGATGGTGGTGACGTACCGGGTCTCCGGGCCGAAGGCCTTGTTCATCTCCTCGTACACGCGCTGCGGCTTCATCGGCACGTCGTCGAAGTGCGTGCGGCGCAGCAGGGTGGCCTTGCGCTCCTGGGTGGAGGCGACCCAGTCGGCGCGGTCGGGCAGTCTGCCGGCGGCCTTCAGCTCCTTCGCCACCTGGATGAACAGCTCCAGCGCGGCCTTGGCGTCGGAGACGACACCGTAGTCCGGCGGGAAGATCTTGCCGATCTGGGTGGGCTCGATGTCGACGTGGACGAACTTGCGGTCACCCCGGTAGACGTCGAGCTTGTAGCCGGTGTGGCGGTTGGCCCAGCGGTTGCCGATGCCGAGGACGAAGTCCGACTCCAGGAAGTTGGCGTTGCCGTAGCGGTGCGAGGTCTGGACCCCGACCATGCCGGCGTTCAGCTCGTGGTCGTCGGGCAGGGTGCCCCAGCCCATCAGGGTGGGAACGACCGGGGTCCGGGTCAGCTCGGCGAACTCGACCAGCAGGTCGGAGGCGTCGGCGCCGATGACGCCGCCGCCGGCGACGATGACCGGACGCTCGGACGCCAGCAGGAAGGAGATCGCCTTCTCGATCTGGGCGTGGGTCGCGGTGGGCCGGTAGACCGGGAGCGGCGCGTACGTCTCCGGGTCGAACTCGATCTCGGTGAGCTGGACGTCGATCGGCAGGTCGATCAGGACCGGGCCGGGGCGGCCGGAGCGCATCAGGTGGAAGGCCTGCTGGAAGACGCCGGGGACCTGCGCGGCCTCCAGGACGGTGACCGCCATCTTCGTCACCGGCTTGGCGATGGAGGCGATGTCGACGGCCTGGAAGTCCTCCTTGTGGATCACGTGCGTGGGCGCCTGGCCCGTGATGCACAGGATCGGGACGGAGTCGCCGATGGCCGAGTACAGGCCGGTGATCATGTCGGTGCCGGCGGGGCCGGAGGTGCCGATGCAGACGCCGATGTTGCCGGGCCTGGTGCGGGTGTAGCCCTCGGCCATGTGGGAGGCGCCCTCGACGTGGCGGGCGAGGGTGTGGTTGATGCCGCCACCCTCTTTGAGGGCCTTGTAGAACGGGTTGATCGCCGCGCCCGGCACACCGAAGGCGTCGGTGACGCCCTCGCGCTTGAGGATCTCAACTGCCGCGCGGGCAGCGGTCATACGAGCCATCGAGTACTCCTGCTTCGGCTGTCGGATGCGTACTCCCGTCGCGCCCCGCGGTGAGCACAGTCTCCAGATTTCTGAACTTCAGGGTTTCCAGAATTTCCGCATTACGGAATCCAACTTCTACTATCTGGAAGCAATGTAGGGGGGCGGGCGAATGCCGTCAAGAGACGGCAAGACCCGCAAGCGGCGGACAAGCGGTGGCCGGCAGGAGGACGATGGGACCGCTGTCCCGAAGCGACGCCTGGGAGTGGGCCATGCCCGAGAGCGTGCCGGTGCGCTGTCCGGCCTGTCGGCGCGAGCACGTGTACACGGCGCCGTCGTACCCCTGCGCCTGCGGCACGCCGACCGCGCTGCTGCCGGACGCGGCGGCCGGACCGGCCGTACTGGCGCACCGCGCCTGGGAAGAGGACTGGATCACCGTGCGCTGCGCCGCCTGCGGTCGCGGCAACCAGTGGCCGCACCCGGAACTGGGCTGCCCGTGCGGTACGGTCCTGCGCATTGCGGTGAGCGAGGCGCCCCCGGCGGCCGGCCCGGCCCGCCGGGCCCCCTTCCAGCCCGTCGCGATCCGCACCGCCCGGGACGCCGTCACCGCCGCCGCGCGCTATCTGCGCTGGCTCGGCTACCGCGACATACGCCGCGCCGGCCGGCCGCCCCCGTCCGGCATCGGCCTGACCGCGTACGGTCTGGTCGCCCAGGTGGACCCGACACTGCGCCCCGCCTCTCCACGGGACGTGGAGTGCCTGTGGCTGACGGCCATGACGGAGTCGGCCGAGTGCGCCTGCTTCTCCCTGGCCGGATACACGAAGGACGCCCGCGCTCGCGCCGACACGCTGGGCGTCCCCCTGTTCGTCCTCGACCTCACCGGCACCCCGACCCCGGTCAACGCCCCCGGACGGCAACTCGCCGCATCGGGCACGCCCTGAACCTGCGGCGGCCGGCCCCTGGACAGGTGGGCTCAAGCCCCGTACTTCTCCCGCAGCTCGATCTTGCGCACCTTCCCCGACACCGTCATGGGGAAGGAGTCGAGGATCTGCAGCCGGCTCGGGATCTTGTAGTGCGCCAGCCGGCCCCGGCAGAAGGCGCGCAGGTCGTCCAGTGTGAGCGGGTCGGCCGGGTCGCGCGGGATGACGCAGGCCAGGACCTCCTCGCCGTACGCCTCGTGCGGCACCCCGACGACCTGGACGTCCCGGATCCCGGGGTGGGCGTAGAGGAACTCCTCGATCTCGCGCGGGTAGATGTTCTCGCCGCCCCGGATGATCATGTCCTTGATCCGGCCGACGATCTCGACGTACGCGTCCTCCCGCATCACCGCGAGGTCCCCGGTGTGCATCCAGCGGCCCGGGTCGACGGCCTCGGCGGTCTTCTCGGGCTCGTTCCAGTAGCCGAGCATCACGCTGTAGCCGCGGGTGCACAACTCCCCCGCCCTGCCGCGCGGCTGGGTGACCCCGGTGGCCGGGTCGACGATCTTGACCTCCAGGTGCGGAAGGACCCGGCCCACGGTCGCGGTGCGGTGCTCCAGATCGTCCTCCATGCGGGTCTGCAACGACACCGGTGACGTCTCCGTCATGCCGTAGCAGATGGAGACCTCCGCCATGTGCATCTCGGCGACGACCCGCTTCATCACCTCCACCGGGCAGGGCGAGCCCGCCATGATCCCGGTGCGCAGGGTGGAGAGGTCGTACGTCGCGAAGTCGGGCAGGTTCAGCTCCGCGATGAACATGGTGGGGACGCCGTACAGGGACGTACAGCGCTCCCGCTGCACCGCCTCCAGGGTCGCCCTCGGCTCGAAGGAGGGGGCGGGCACGACCATGCACGCGCCGTGCGAGGTGGCGGCCAGATTGCCCATCACCATGCCGAAGCAGTGGTAGAAGGGCACCGGGATGCAGATCCGGTCCTGCTCGCCGTAGGCGATCGACTCGCCCACGAAGTAGCCGTTGTTGAGGATGTTGTGGTGGGAGAGGGTGGCACCCTTCGGGAAGCCCGTCGTGCCCGAGGTGTACTGGATGTTGATGGGGTCGTCGCAGGACAGCTCCGCTTCCCGCGCCCTCAGTTCCTCCACCCGCACGGAGCTGCCGCGCGCGGTGAACGCCGCCCAGCCCGGGTCCCCGATGTACACGACCTCCCGCAACTGCGGACACTTCCCGCGGACTTCCCCGACCATCGCCCGGTAGTCGCTCGTCCTGTGGCTGAGGGAGGCGAACAGCAGGGAGATCCCGGCCTGGTTGAGCACGTACTCGACCTCGTGCGTGCGGTAGGCCGGGTTGATGTTGACCATGATGGCGCCGACGCGTGCGGTGGCGTACTGCACGAGCACCCACTCCGCGCAGTTGACCGCCCAGATGCCCACCCGGTCGCCCTTGGCGACCCCGCTCGCGAGCAGCGCGCAGGCCAGCCGGTCCACGTCGGCGGCGAACTCGGCGTAGGTCCAGCGCCGTTGGGACGGGACGTCGACCAGCGCCTCCCGGTCGGGCCAGGCGGCGACGGCCCGGTCGAGGTTGGTGCCGATGGTGTCGCCGAGCAGGGCGGTGGATCCCGTCCCGTGGGTGTACGACAGCTCCGAGGTCACCGGAAGTCCTCCTCGCGGTACTCGTTTCCGGAGCCGGCGGCCGTGGCCTCGCGCAGCTCGATGCGGCGGATCTTGCCGGAGACGGTCTTGGGCAGCGGGCCGAACTCCAGCCGGCGGATGCGCTTGTAGGGCGCCAGCACCTCGCGGGAGTGCTCGAAGAGGACCTTCGCGGTGTCGGCGCCGGGCTCCCAGCCCTCGGCGAGGACGACGTACGCCTTCGGCACGGCGAGCCGCAGCTCGTCCGGGGCGGGGACGACGGCCGCCTCGGCCACCGCCGGGTGCTCCAGCAGCGCGCTCTCCAGCTCGAACGGGCTGATCTTGTAGTCGGAGGCCTTGAAGACGTCGTCCGCGCGGCCGATGTACGTCAGATGGCCGTCCTCGTCGCGGGAGGCGATGTCACCGGTGCGGTAGTAGCCGCCGGCCATCGCCTCCGCCGTGCGGTCGGGGTCGCCGTGGTAGCCGGCCATCAGGCCCACCGGGCGCTCGGACAGGTCCAGGGCGATCTCCCCCTCGTCGGCGCCGGGCGCGCCGGAGACCGGGTCGAGGAGTTCGACGCGGTAGCCGGGGCTGGGCCGCCCCATGGAGCCGGTCTTCAGGAGCTGGCCGGGACTGTTGGAGACCTGGACGGCGGTCTCGGTCTGCCCGAAGCCGTCCCGGACGGTGACGCCCCAGGCGTGGCGGACCTGCTCGATGACCTCGGGGTTGAGCGGTTCGCCCGCGGCCACGACCTCGCGCGGCGGGGTGCGCAACTGGCCGAGGTCCGCCTGGATGAGCATGCGCCACACGGTCGGCGGCGCGCAGAAGGTGGTGACCTGGGCCCGGTCCATCTCGGCCATCAGCCGGGCCGCGTCGAACCGGGTGTAGTTGTGGATGAAGACGGTCGCCTCGGCGTTCCACGGGGCGAACAGGTTGGACCAGGCGTGCTTGGCCCAGCCGGGCGAGGAGATGTTCAGGTGCACGTCACCGGGTTGCAGACCGATCCAGAACATCGTGGCCAGGTGCCCGATCGGGTACGAGGTGTGGGTGTGCTCGACCAGCTTGGGGTGGGCGGTGGTGCCGGAGGTGAAGTACAGCATCAGCGGGTCGTCGGCCAGGGTGGGGCCGTCGGGCACGAACTCGGCGGGCGCGGTGTAGGCGTCCTCGTACGGCTCCCAGCCCTCCTCCGGCAGCCCGCCGACCGAGATCCGGGTGTAGGCGCCGGGCACCTCCGCGAACTTCGCGGTGTCCTCGGCCCGCACCAGCACGTGCCTGACCCGGCCCCGCTCCACCCGGTCGCGCAGGTCGGCGGGGCCGAGCAGCGGGGTGGCCGGAATGACGACCGCGCGCAGCTTCATCGCGGCCAGCGCGGTCTCCCACAGCTCGGCCTGGTTGCCGAGCATGACGAGGATGCGGTCCTCGGCGGCGACGCCCCGCGCGCGCAGATGGTTCGCGACCCGGTCGGAGCGTTCGGCCATCTCGGCGAAGGAGAGCCGGATCTCGGTACCGTCCTCTTCGACGATGTGCAGGGCGGTCCGGTCGTTGCCGTCGGCGATCACGTCGAACCAGTCCAGCGCCCAGTTGAAGTGCTCGGGTCGCGGCCAGGCGAAGCCCTCGTGGGCGGTGGCGTAGTCCTCGCGGTGCTCCAGCAGGAAATCCCGTGCTCCGCGGAAGAGCTCGGTCGCCGTCGTCATCTGTCCTCCTAGGTTCCGGACCATTGCCGGGCGGCTCTCTGGCATCGTCTAATCCGTGATGCAGGTCTCACTACCCCCGAACGGGGGTGTGGTCCACGCGAACGGGGGTGTGGGCAGCACGGGAGCCGCACCGAAGGAGCGATGAGGTGGCAGCAGAGGCCGTGGCGGCGGTTGAGATACGTGGTGCGCTGGCTCGGCTGCGACGCAGCACGGGGCTTCCTGTCGCCTTCGGCGGCCTCGTCGAGTCCGGCCGGCCGCAGATCCGCATCAGCGAGCTGAGCGGCACCGCGACGGCGGCCCTCAGCTCGCTCGCGGTGACCTCCGGCAACGGGCTGGGCGGCAAGGCGGTGGCACTGGCCCGGCCGTGCGCGGTCACGGACTACTCCAGCTCCCGGCAGATCAGCCACGAGTACGACGTCCCGGTGGCCGCGGAGGGCATCCGCTCGGTGCTCGCGGTGCCGGTCGTGGTGCGGCGGCGGGTACGCGGGGTGCTGTACGGCGCGCTGCGCTCGGCCCAGCCGCTGGGCGACCGCACGCTGGGCGCCGCGGTGGCCGCGGCACGGGACGTGGAGCAGGCGCTGGTGGTGCGCGACGAGGCACGGGGGCTGCTGGCCTCCGCCCGCAAGGAGCCCGCGGGGGGCCGGCCGGCCCCGGACGCCGGCTGGGAGCAGGTGCGCGAGGCCCACGCGGCGCTGCGCGCGCTGGCGGCCCGGATCGCCGACCCGGACCTGCGCGCGGAACTGCTCTTGGCCTGCGGTTTGCTGACCGCGCCGCGCCCGGCCGGCGGCGCGAGCCTGGCGCCGCGCGAGCTGGACGTGCTGTCCTGGGTGGCGGCGGGCGCCACGAACGCGGCCGTGGCCGAGCGGCTGGGCCTGCGCCCGGAGACGGTGAAGGGGTACCTGCGCTCGGCGATGCGGAAGCTGGGCGCGCACACGCGAGGGGAGGCGGTGACCGCGGCACGCCGGGCGGGACTGCTGCCGTAGGCCCGGGCCGGCCCCGTCCGGAGGGCCGGCCACCACACCCGGAAGGAAACCTGCCCATTCATGCGACGATGCTTTGAATTTCCCTATGCGTGACCGTTTGTTATCTCCCTCACCACGGCTTCCATCCTGATTTCAAGGATCGTTGCCTAGAATTTGGCCCGTACGCGACACAGGAGGGGAGCGGTGACCGTGCGACGGGACTTCCAGGAGCCTGCCCGATGCCGCCCCGACCTGCTCATCGGCCGCGAGGACCTGTTCGCGACCGGACGTGACCAGCTCGCCTCGGGCGGCAGCGTGCTGCTGCACGGCCCCGCCGGAATTGGTAAATCGACCGTCCTGCGGTCATTGGCCGAGGAATACGGCGCCACCGCGCGTACCGTCCTGCGCTGCTCCGCCACGGAGTCCGAATCGCACCTGCCCTTCCTGGCCCTCGCCGACCTGCTCGGTCTGGTCCTCGACGACGTCGCCCCGCGGCTGCCCGCGGCCCAGCGCACCGCACTGGAGTCGGCGCTCACCGGACGTGGCGAGTCCAGCCTGCTGCGCGACGGCCTCGCGCTGCGCCTCGCGGTGCTCTCCGCGCTGCGCGTGCTCGCCGCGCAGGGCCCGGTCCTGGTCGTGGCCGACGATCTGCAGTGGCTGGATCCGGCCAGCGCCGAACTGCTCGGCTTCGCCGCCCGCCGCCTCGAGGGCACACCGGTGCAGCTGCTGTGTGCCGTGCGCACCGAGGGCCAGGGGAGCCAGGAGTACGACCGCCATCTGCGCGCCTGCCCGCCGGACACGGTGGCCGTCCGGCTCGGCCCGCTCAACCGCACCCAGGTGGCGCAGCTGCTCGACCACCGCGGTCACGGCGGACTGCCGCGCTCCACGGTCCGCGAGATCCACCGCACCAGCGGCGGCAACCCGCTGTTCGCCCTGGAGCTGGGCCGCGCCCTCGCCGAGAGCCCGGCCCGGCCCCGGCCGGGCGAGCCGCTGCCGGTGCCGACCTCGCTGCGCGCCCTGGTGCTCAGCCGTCTGGACATGCTGTCGGTGGAGGCCCGCCGCACCCTGCTGGTGGCCAGCGCCGGCGCCCGCCCCACCCCGGCGCTGCTGCACGCGGCCGGCCGGCAGAACGCCGAGGCGGAGTGCGCCCAGGCCGCCGAGCTCGGGCTGCTGGCCACCGAGCAGGAGGCGCCGGCCGTGCGGTTCGCGCACCCGCTCATCTCCGCCGCGCTCTACGCCGAGGCGCCCGCCCAGGAGCGGCGGGCCGCGCACGCGGCCCTGTCGACCGCGGCCTCCGACCCGATCGAACGGGCCCGGCACCTGGCCCTCGCCACCACCGGCACCGACCCCGACGTGGCCGCCAGGCTCGCCGAGGCCGCGGCCCTGGCCCGGGACCGGGGCGCCCCGTCGGTCGCCGCCCAGCTGGGGCTCCTCGCGGCCCGGCACACCCCCGCCGACGGTGTGCCCAGCCCCGACGAGCGGCGGCTGCAGGCGGCCGAGGACGCGATCACGGCCGGCGAGGTCGACCTGGCCCGGGACATCGCCCGCGAGGTGCTCACCCGGGCGACCGTGCCCGCGGACCGGGTGCGGGCCTGGATCATCGTCATCGACACCGCCGGGCACACCATGGCGGAGGTCGACGCCGTCTTCCCGCAGGCCCTCGCCGACGCGGGCGACGACCCCCGGCTGCTGGCCCTCGTCCACTACCAGCTGGCGTGGCGGGGGCTGATCGTGGAGGGCGACTTCACCGAGGCCCGGGAGGAGGCCGCGCACGCCGCCGAGCTGGCCGAGCGCGGCGGCGACCGGCGCACCGAGCTGCTCGCCCTCGCCTTCCAGGCGCAGACCGAGACCCTGATGGGTCATCCGGAGGCCCCCCGGACCATCAAGCGCGCCCTGAAGGAGCCCCAGGACCCCCGGGTGGCCTGGCATCACAACGGTGCGGGCAGCGCCCGTTTCCGCTGGCTGGTCATGGGCGACCAGCTGGCCGAGGCCCGGGCGACGGTCACCGCGCTGCTGCGCGAGGTGCGCCGGCGCGGCTCGGTGGAGAGCGAGGTGCACTTCCTGCGCGGCCTCGCGGAGACCGAGCTGCGCGCCGGGCACTGCGGCCGCGCCCTGGAGCTGGCCCGCGACAGCCTCCGGCTCGCCCGGGACTCCGGCATCGGCGAGACCGCCTCGGCGATGCTCACCTCGCTCGCGGAGGCCTCGGGCGGGGACGTGGACCGCGCGCTGGCGCTCGCCCGGGAGGCGGTGGAGCACGCCGAGGAGGACGGCGACCAGATGTACCTGTCCCGGGCACTGGGCGCGCTGGGGTACGCCCAGTTGGTGGCCGGGGACCCGGCGGGCACGGTCCGCTCGCTGCGCCGGGTGCGCCGGCTGGAGCTGGGCCTCGGCATCACCGATCCGGCGCGCGGACGCTGGCACGGCGACCTCGCCGAGGCGCTGGTCCGTATCGGTGAACCGGCCGAGGCACAGGATGTCATCGACGCAAGCCGGGAGCACGCCCTCCGGCTCGACCGGGCGAGTGTGCTCGCCGTCCTCGACCGCGCGGAGGCGCTGGTGCGTGCCGCCCTCGGCGACCAGGACGGTGCCGTCGCCCAGCTGACGTCCGCTCAGGACCGGCTCGCCAAGCTCGGCTACGGCCTGGAGGAGGCCAGGGCCGCGTTCGCGCTGGCCCAGCTGCGCACCCGGCGCGCGGAGCCCGGCCCGCGCCGGACCTCGGCGTACGACGAGGCCACCCGGCTGTTCCGCCGCTGCCGCGCCCTGCCGTGGCTGCGCCAGGTGGACGAGGCCCTCAGCAGCCAGGAGCCGGAGCCGGCCCTCGCCGTGCCGGACACGCTGGACGCGCTGGCGGGCCTGGCCTCGATGGAACGTCAGGTCGCCGCACTCGTCATGGAGGGCGCCACCAACCGGGAGATAGCGGGCCGGCTGTTCGTCAGTGTGAAGACGGTCGAGGCGACCCTGACCCGGGTCTACCGCAAGCTCGGGATCCGATCGCGCGTGGACATCGTCCGTTTGGCGGCGGCGCGGCGCGCGAAGTGACGATTCGCCAGGTTAACTGAGCCGGACCGAGGGTTTTCCCTCCCCCAACCCTCCTAGGGGGTTCCCTCATTGGGAGACGGGGTTCCGGGTCCTAGCGTAAAGGGCGTGCCGCTCGCCCGGGCATACAGGGGTCGGTCCCGCGATCCCCGTGTATCACCCCCACACCCGCGCGACCCCCACCGGCAACCCCACTGAGGAGACTCATGTTCGGGCTCAGACGTGCCAGAAAGACCGCCGCGGTTCTGGTGGCCACCGCCGCCGCCGCGACGACCGCGCTGATCGCCTCCCCCACGGCGACCGCCGCACCCCAGCCCATCGTGGGCGGTACGACCACCACCACGACGGCTTACCCCTTCGTGATGCAGATCACCGATGCGTCCGGCAACCAGTTCTGCGGCGGCACCCTCGTGGCCGCCAAGAAGGTCGTGACGGCCGCCCACTGCATGGTCGGCGAGACGACCAGCAGTGTCCGCGTGGTCGGTGGCCGCACCTACCTGAACGGCACCAACGGCACGGTCAGCAAGGTCAGCAAGATCTGGATCAACCCGGACTACACCGACGCCACCAACGGCGACGACGTGGCCGTCCTGACTCTCTCGACGTCGATGCCCTACAAGACGGCGTCGTACGTCTCCTCGTCCCAGACGGGCGTGTACGCGGCCGGCACCACGGCCCGCATCCTCGGCTGGGGCACCACCTCGGAGAACGGCAGCTCCTCCAACCAGCTGCGGACCGCGACCGTCCCGATCGTGTCCGACTCCAGCTGCAAGAGCTCCTACGGTTCGGACTACGTCCAGTCCGACATGGTTTGCGCCGGATACACGTCCGGCGGCGTAGACACCTGCCAGGGCGACAGCGGCGGTCCCCTGCTCATCGGGGGCGTCCTGGCAGGGATCACTTCCTGGGGCGAGGGGTGCGCGGAGGCCGGTTACCCGGGTGTGTACACCCGGCTGACCACCTTCTCGAACCTCGTGACCACGCAGGTCGACTCGTAACCCGGAAGAAGATCACCTGAGCACCCCTCAGGTATGTGCCAGGGGGGCGTTGCGGGCCACCACGAGCGGCCCGCAGCGCCCCCCTCTCCACATCCGGCTACCTGTCGGCCGTGAGCTTCGCGGCCGCGCCCCAGCTGTCCGCCGGCACCTCGTGGATCCACACCTGCACGCTCTCCGCCGGGATCCGGTAGGCGTCCACGAAGGCGTCGGTGACGCGCTTGACGAGGTCCCGCTTCAGCTCGGTGTCGCGGGGGCCCTGCTGGATGGTGACGATCGGCATGACTGACTCCCTCGTTCGTGCGATCGCGTGTGATCGCCTCGGGAACCAGTCCATCGCGCGGCGGACCGCCGACCAAGGAGCAGTTCGCGACCGTAACGATCAGCTTTCGTGATCGTCGCAGGCCAGCAGCAGTTTCTCCAGGTGTGGTGGCGGGTCGGCCGCGGGCACGGCGAGGCCTGTGGACAGGGCCAGCCCGGGCGCCCGGAAGGGGACGTAGGCCACCCGGGGGGTGTGCAGCACGCGCGCGTGGGAGGCGTAGACGACCGTCCACAGGGGCCGGGAGCCGATGGTGGCCAGGGTGTCCTGCAGGGAGCCGTTGACGGGCCCCGGCCGGGGCTCGAACCCGGCCGCGTGACAGGCGCCGACGACCAGGTCGACCAGGGCGGGGTTGGTGCGGCGGGGGGTGAGCGCGAGCGGCAGGTCGGCCAGGTCGGCGAGCGCGACCTCCGCGCGGGAGGCCAGCGGGTGCGTGGCCGGAAGGGCGGCCACCAGCGGGTCGGGCCACAGGGGGAGTATCCGTACGCCGGGCGGTGGTTCGGCCGCCCGGACGAACGCGGCGTCCAGCCGGCCGGCCGCGACCCGGGCCAGCCGTTCGGCGGCCGGGAGCGAGAACAGCTCGACGGGCACGTCCGGCGCCCGCTCGGCGAACGCGGCGAGCACCCGGTCCAGATGGGCGCCGAGGCCGGTGCTGGTGCCGATGCGCAGCCCGGCGGGCGGCGCCACGGCCGCCCGTGCCCGCTCCGCCGCCGCCAGCACCGCCCGCGCCTCGGGCAGTAGCCGCTCCCCCGCCGCGGTCAGCCGCACCCGGCGCGGTGAGCGGTCGAACAGCTCGGCGCCCAGCTGCCGCTCCAGGCGCTGCATCTGCTGGCTGACCGCGGACTGCACGATGTGCAGCCGCTCGGCCGCCCGGCCGAAGTGCAACTCCTCGGCGACGGCGACGAAATAGGTGAGCTGCCGCAGTTCCATGGGCCCGACTGTAGAGGGGTCACCCGTCCGGGCGGGCGGCTCACCGCCGTACGACGGTGCCGAAGCGGATGTCGTACGGCGTTCCGGGGTGCATCGTCTCCAGCATCCGCGCACCCTCGGCGGTCACGTCCTCCCGCTGTGCCTTCGTCAGCTTCCCGAAGGGCTCGACGACCAGGGTGTCGCCGTCCAGCTTCCACAGGCCGGCCAGGAAGCCGTCGACCAGCAGGGTGCGGTACGCCTGGTTGCCCTGCCAGCTGCGGCCCCAGTAATCCGGGGGTATGACCCGGGTGCGGTCGGCGTGCGAGAGCAGGAGGTTGTCGAACTCCGGGAGGAAGCGGGGCGGGGCCGGGGTGGCGGGGTCGGGGCGGGGGGCGTCCGGCAGGTCGAACAGCTCGACCCCGTTCGGGTCCCGGAAGGTGAGGAGCCGCGGGCGCAGGCGTTCGAAGGCGGTCCGGAGCCGGGTGAGTCCGGCCCAGGTCTGCATGTCCTTGACGGAGGCGGGGCCGAACGCGGCGAGGTAGCGCAGCACCACGGCGTCGGGGGACGGGACCGGGCGGGCCGGACGGCCGAGCCAGTGTTCGGCGGTGGTGAGCGCGACCTGGCCGCTGCGGTCCCACAGGCCGCGCGGTGTCACCTGAACCAGGGGGAGCCGGCAGCGGGCGGCGACGGCGAGGGACTGCGGGTCGGCGTCCGGCCACCGGGTGCTCAGCGCCGCCCGGAGCTGGGCCATGGTCCGCGGCTCGCCCTCGACCAGCTCCCGGGCGAACGCGGCCAGCCGGTCGAGGTCGACCCCGTCCAGGCCCGTGCGGAAGTTCGTCAGTTCCCGGTCCCGGGCGGGCTGGACGAGCGGCCGCAGGGTCAGGCAGTCCTCGGCGGTGTGGGTGTGGATGGTCGAGCGCAGGGTGACGATCCGGACGGCCTCGCGGGCGGCCATGAGCCCGGACAGCCGCTCGGGGGCGAAGCCGTCGAGGCGGGCGGCGAGGGCGTAGTACGGCGGCTTGACGTTCTGGGCCTGGAGACCGAGGAGATGACGCACCGCTTCCGGGGCGGACAGCGGGGAGCGGCGCAGCAGGAGCTGCCGGTCGAGGGTGGCGCGGTTCAGGGCGCGGATGTCCAGGAGGGGAGCCGTCGCTGCGCTGCTCTTCGTCATGCCCGCACGCTAGCGTGCCTTGCGGACAGCTTCCGTCCGCATCTCTCACCGAACCCTGGCCCGGTTCCGGACGCCCGGCGGGTATGCCCTCGATATCCTTCTCGTACCCACCGCGTGATCACGCCGTGCGCAGGCTCGACCGAGAGGGAGCCGATGTCCGAGCGCCCCGCCCGCCCGGCCGCGAAGAACGCCGGGGCATCCGGCCCCTCCGGCGGCTCCGCGAAGCCCGGCGGTTCCCCCGACCCCGCGAACGGCGTCAACGGCGCGAGCGCCGTGGGCGGCCGGAACGGCGGCAAGGGCAACGGAGGCGGCCGGAACGGCGGCCGCAGGTCCGTCTGGCGCCGCGCCTCCGCCGCGCCGCAGCCGCTCCCCGCCGAGCCCGCCACCACCCCGTCCCCGGAACCGGCCGAGACGGCGAGCGTCGTGCAGGCGGCGCTGTACCGGGACGGCGTACGGGTCTCCTCCCCCGCCGGTCTCGCCGAGACCTACCGCGAGCTGCGCGAGCAGCCCTCCGGTATGGCGTGGATCGGCCTCGCCCGCCCCACGGAGGCGGAACTCCTCTCCCTGGCCGCCGAGTTCGACCTGCACCCGCTCGCGGTCGAGGACGCGATGGAGGCCCACCAGCGGCCGAAACTGGAGCGCTACGGCGACACGCTGTTCGTCGTCCTGCGCGCCGCCCGCTACCTGGACGCCCCGGAGGAGGTCGACTTCGGTGAGCTGCACGTCTTCGTGGGCCCCGACTTCGTCATCACCGTCCGGCACGGCGCCGCCCCCGACCTGTCCGCGGTCCGCCGGCGCATGGAGGACTCCCCCGAGCTGCTCAAACTGGGCCCCGAGGCGGTCCTGTACGCGATCCTCGACGCGGTGGTCGACGGCTACGCGCCCGTCGTCTCCGGTGTGCAGAACGACATCGACGAGATCGAGACGGAGGTCTTCCGCGGCGACCCCGAGGTCTCCCGCCGCATCTACGAGCTGTCCCGCGAGATGGTCGAGTTCCAGCGCGCGACCCGCCCGCTGGTCGGCATGCTGCACGGTCTGATGGCGGGGTTCGCCAAGTACGAGACGGACGAGGAACTCCAGCGCTACCTCCGTGACGTCGCCGACCACGTCACCCACACCAGCGAACGCGTCGACGGTTTCCGGCAGGCCCTCACCGAGATCCTCACCGTCAACGCGACCCTGGTCACCCAGCAGCAGAACGCGGAGATGCGGGCCCTGGCCGAGGCGGGGTTCGAGCAGAACGAGGAAGTGAAGAAGATCTCCAGCTGGGCGGCCATTCTGTTCGCCCCGACCCTCGTCGGCACCATCTACGGCATGAACTTCGACCGCATGCCGGAACTGCACTGGGGGTTCGGATACCCCTTCGCGATCGCGCTGATGGGCGTGGTGTGCGTCAGCCTGTACGTGATCTTCAAGCGCCGGGACTGGCTCTAGGCGCTCGTCCGGCTGCCCGGCCCCCCGCTCCCGCCCCCCTACCCTGCCTCGGCGGGCGATCTTGTGCGGGCGACCGGAGAATGGGCGTGTGGACGACAGGGCCGCGCGTGTCGCGGAGTTCATCGAGCCGCTGCGCGTGGCGCCGGGTTCGAAGGTGCGCCTCGGCCGGGACTTCGACCCCCGCTACCGGGCCGGGATGAAGAAGCGGGACGGGGCGGAGCTGCTGCGCTCCGGGGTGGCCCTGCTGGCCGAGTACCAGGAACGGCTGGCCGCCCAGGACACGTACGGCGTGCTGCTGTGCCTGCAGGCGCTGGACGCGGGCGGCAAGGACGGAACGATCCGGCACGTGATGAGCGGCGTCAACCCGCAGGGCGTGAAGGTGAGCAGCTTCAAGGTGCCCTCCGCCGAGGAACTGGACCACGACTACCTGTGGCGCTACGCCCAGCGGCTGCCGTCGCGCGGCGAGATCGCGATCTTCAACCGCTCCCACTACGAGGAGGTCCTCGTCGTACGCGTGCACCCGGAGAACCTCGTCCGGCAGCGGCTGCCGGACCGGGCGCGCCGCGGGGACGTCTGGGAGCGGCGCTACCGCGAGATCAACGACTGGGAGCGCTACCTCACGGACAACGGGTTCAAGGTGGTGAAGGTCTTCCTGAACCTGTCCAGGGAGGAGCAGCGCGTCCGCTTCCTGAAGCGGATCGACCTGCCGGAGAAGAACTGGAAGTTCTCCGCCGCCGACGTCCGCGAACGGCGTCACTGGGACGAGTACCAGGCGGCGTTCTCCGAGATGCTCTCGGCGACCAGTACGGCATGGGCTCCCTGGTACGTCGTACCCGCTGACCGGAAGTGGTTCGCGCGGATCTGCACGGCGGCGGTCCTCGCGCACACCCTGATGGACATCGACCCCCGCTACCCCGAGGTCGGCGACGAGACGCGGAAGGATCTGCTGTCCGCCCGGCGGGAACTGGAGCGGGAGGCACCCGGCCGAGGGTGAAGGACCGGGGCACGGCCCGCCCGGATCGGAGGCAAGGCGATGACGGTGCAGCCGGATTCCGTGGGGGCACGGTCCGGGGAGGCGCAGGAGGCCTGGTACGCACGGGCCGCTCCGGACGTCGTGGCGGCCCTCGGTGTCGATCCGGCGGTCGGGCTCTCCGCGGCCCGGGCCGCCGAACTGCTGGCCGCGCACGGCCCGAACGCGCTGCCCGAGGAGAAACGCCCCGCGGCCTGGCGCCGGTTCCTCGCGCAGTACCGCAGCTACATGCAGCTCGTGCTGGTGGCCGCGGCCGTCGTCTCGCTGCTCATCCGGGAGTGGGCCACCGCGATCCTGCTGATCGTGCTGACCCTGCTGAACGCGGTGGTGGGCCTGCGTCAGGAGGGCAAGGCCGAGAGCGCGATGAACGCGCTGAAGTCGATGCTCGAGGCCACGGCGCGGGTGCGCAGGGACGGGGTGGAGGCGGAGATTCCCGCGGACGGGCTCGTCGTCGGGGACATCGTGCTCATCGCCGCCGGGGACCAGGTGCCGGCGGACGGACGCATCATCGAGGCGAGCGCCCTGCAGATCGACGAGTCGGCGCTCACCGGGGAGAGCGTGCCGGCCGCGAAGGACGCGCAGCCGGTGCCGGGCGACCGGCTGCCGCCCGGCGACCAGACCGACATGGCGTTCATGAACACGCCGGTCACCCATGGCAGCGGCGCCCTCGTCGTCACCGCCACCGGCACCGGCACCGAGCTGGGCAAGATCTCCGGGATGCTGTCGGCCACCGAGAAGGAGGTGCCGCCACTCACCCGGGAGCTGGACCACCTCACCCTGTGGATCACCGGGGCGGCCGGGCTGACCATGATCGTGATGTTCGCCCTGGGGCGGAGCCGCGGCCAGGCCTGGGACACGCTGTTCGTCAGCGCGGTCTCCCTCGCGATCGCCGCCATCCCGGAGGCCCTGCCGACCGTGACCCAGGCGATCCTCTCCGTCGGCAGCCTCAAGCTGGCGAGGCGGAACGCCATCGTGAAGGAGCTGCCGTCGGTCGAGACACTCGCGTTCACCTCGGCGATCAACTCGGACAAGACCGGCACGCTGACCATGAACCAGATGACCGCCGTCGAGGTGCTCACCCCCACCGACCGGTACACCGTCTCGGGCACGGGCTACGGCCTGGAGGGCAGGATCCACCACGCCGTGGGCTCGGCCCCGGCCCTCGAGGAAGCGGTCCTGCCGTACATCGTGGCCAGCGATGCCAAGCTGGTGGACGGCGAGGTGGTCGGCGACCCCACCGAGGGCGCCCTGCTGGTGCTCGCGCACAAGGCGGGACTGGACACCGACGCGACCCGGGAGCGCCTGCCCCGGCTCGCCACCCTGCCGTTCGACCCGGCCTACAAGCTGATGGCCACCTTCAACTCGGCGGTCGACGCCTCCGGCCGGCCGGTGGTCCGGTGCTTCGTCAAGGGCGCGGCCCCCGCGGTGACGGCGCGGGCCGCCGAGGCCCTCGCGGCGGACGGGACCGTCCCGTGGGGCGCCGAGCTGCGGCAGCGCGCCCAGGCGCAGACCGAGCGGATGGGGGGCGAGGGGCTGCGGGTGATGGCCGCGGCCACCCGCGATCTGGACCCGGCCGGCTTCGATCCGGACGCCGACCTGCTCGCCTACGTCACCGGGCTGCGGGTGACCAGTCTCGTGGCCATGGTCGATCCGCCCCGCGCGGAGTCGAGGGCGGCGGTGGCGGACGCCCGGGCCGCGCACATCAGGGTCCGCCTGGTGACCGGCGACGACGTCACCACGGGAGCGGCGATCGCCCGGCAGATCGGCATCCCGGGCGAGGCGATCCTCGGCGCCGACTTCGCCGCGATGGGCGAGGAGGAGCGGCTCGCCCGCATCGACGCCATCGGAGTGGTGGGGCGGGTCGCGCCCGAGCACAAGGTGCTGCTCGCCGACACGCTCAAGAAGAAGGGCGACGTCGTGGCGATGACCGGGGACGGGGTCAACGACGCGCCCGCCATCAAGGCCGCCGACATCGGCATCGCCATGGGCAGCGGCACGGACGTGGCGAAGAACGCGGGCCGCATGATCCTCTCCGACGACAACTTCGCCACCATCGTGTACGCCGTGGAACAGGGCCGCACGATCTACGACAACCTCACCAAGTACATCCGGTTCGTCCTGCTCCTGCTGGTCACCTTCGTCCTGACGTTCCTCGGCGCGACCGTGTTCGACATCGCGGCGGGCGAGCCTTTCACCCCGCCGCAGGTGCTGTGGATCCACTTCGTGGTCAACGCCTCCTTCGGCTTCGCCCTGGGCTTCGACCGGGAGAGCCCCGGACTGATGCGCCGCAGGCCGCGGCCGCGCGGGGAGTCGGTGCTCACCCGTCCCCTGCTGGCCACGGTCGGGCTCGCCGGGCTCGCGCTCACCGTCGTCCTGCTGGGGTTGATCAAGCTCGGCGGGGTCCTCTACGACAGCACCGCGATCGGCCAGTCGATCGCGTTCACCGCCTTCGCGCTCTGTCTGATCGTGGCCGCCTTCGAGTGCCGCAGCGAGTCGGCGTCCGTCCTGACGCCGTCCACGTTCGACAGCAAGCAGATGAACTGGGTGGCGTTCGGCCAGTTCGTACTCGCCGCGATGGTGACCCAGCTGGACGGCTTCCGCCGCATCCTGGGGACGACCGAGATCAACGCACGGCAGTTCGGCTGGGCGCTGCTGTCGGCACTCGCGCTGCTGCTCGTGTGGGAGCTGGGCAAGCTCCTGGCACGCCGGGCGAGGGGCCTCGGGTGAGCGGACGCCTCGCTCCCTCCCGCCTCCGGGACGTTCCCGGGATCCGCGCCGTCTCCACGTACCGGCGCGAATGGCTGCCGAAGGACCTGGTCGCGGGCGTCGTGCTGACCACCCTGCTGGTTCCGCAGGGCATGGCCTACGCCGAACTGGCCGGCCTGCCGTCCATCACCGGCCTGTACACGACGATCCTGTGCCTGCTCGGCTACGCGGTCTGCGGGCCGTCCAGGATCCTGGTGCTGGGACCGGACTCCTCGCTGGGTCCGATGATCGCCGCGACCGTGCTGCCGCTGGTGGCGGCCGGCGCGGATCCCCGCCGGGCGGTCGCCCTCGCCTCGGTACTCGCCCTCATGGTCGCCGGGATCATGATCCTGGCCTCGGTGGCGCGGCTCGGCTTCGTCGCGGACCTGATCTCCAAACCGACGATGATCGGCTACTTGAACGGCCTGGCCCTCACCATCCTGATCGGCCAGCTGCCCAAGCTGCTCGGGTTCAAGGTCGAGGCGGACAACCTGATCGGGGAGTGCGTCGGGCTCGCGCGCAAGCTCGCCGAGGGGGCGGTGGTGCCGGCCGCGGCCGCGGTGGGCATCGGCGGGATCGTCCTGCTCCTGGTCGTGCAGCGGCTGCTGCCGAAGGTCCCCGCGGTCCTGGTGATGGTGGTCCTGGCGATCGCCGCGACCGCGGCCTTCGACCTGGGCGAGCACGGGGTCGGCCTGGTCGGTGTACTGCCCGAGGGGTTCCCGCCGTTCACGATCCCGCGCGTCGGGCTCGCCGACCTGGCGCCGCTGTTCGGCGGCGCGCTGGGGATCGCCCTGGTCTCCCTGGCCGACACGATCTCCAACGCGTCGGCCTTCGCGGCCCGCACCGGGCAGGAGGTCCGGGGCAACCAGGAGATGGCCGGCATCGGTGCCGCGAACCTGGCGGCGGGGTTCTTCCAGGGCTTCCCGGTCAGTACGAGCGGATCCCGTACGGCGGTGGCCGAGCGCGCCGGTGCCCGCAGCCAGCTGACCGGAGTCGTCGGAGCGGTGCTGATCGCCCTCATGCTGGTGCTGGCCCCGGGCATGTTCCGCAACCTGCCGCAGCCCGCCCTCGCCGCCGTCGTCATCACCGCCTCGCTGTCCCTGGCCGACGTGCCGGGGACGGTGCGGCTGTGGCGGCAGCGCCGGACGGAGTTCCTGCTGTCCGTCGCCGCCTTCCTCGGGGTGGCCCTGCTCGGCGTCCTGGCGGGGATCGCGATCGCCGTGGCCCTGTCCGTCCTCAACGTCTTCCGGCGCGCGTGGTGGCCGTACAGCACCGTGCTGGGCCGGGTGCCAGGCCTGGAGGGGTACCACGACGTGCGGTCGTATCCGGGGGCCGAGCACCTTCCGGGGCTGGTGATCTACCGGTTCGACGCCCCGCTGTTCTTCGCCAACGCCAAGACGTTCCGCGACGCGGTACGACGCCTCGCGCGCACGGATCCGCCGCCGAGCTGGATCCTGATCGCGGCCGAGCCGGTGACCGACGTGGACACCACGGCCGCCGACGTGCTGGAGGAGCTGGACGAGGCCCTGAACGCCGAACACATCCACCTGGTCTTCGCCGAGGTGAAGGACCCCGTGCGGCGCAAGATCGAACGGTACGAACTCACCCGCACCATCGACCCGGACCATTTCTTCCCCACCGTGGAGGCCGCCGTCACCGCCTTCCGGCTGCGCACCGGAGCACGGTGGACGCCTCCCGACCGCGGGGAGCCCTGACGGCGTTCAGCCGGCCTCACGTCCCGCGGCGACCCGGCCCATCGTCAGGGCGAGGCGCCGAACCCTGCGCCAGTCCAGCGGCGGCGCCACGCGTGGCGCCCCGGGACGGTGCCGCGGCACCCGTACCCGCAGGGCGCCGGGGTCGATGACACAGCGCACCGGAGTGGGCAGCGTGAGGGCCTCGCCGTCGACGCCGACCGGGACGACGGAGGTGTCGGCGTCGACGACGACCTCGCGGGCGGTGACGGCGGTCAGTCCGCGGCTGCGCTCACCGCGCAGCAGCAGGTCCGTCGCCTCCGCCGCGGTGCCGATCTCGACGACCAGCACCCCCAGTTCGCCGGAGTCCAGCCGCTCCCGGCGTCCCAGTCCCGCCGAGTCGCCCCTGAGATAGGGGTTGTTGCTCACCAGGACGGCCTGGGGATCCGGCGGGACCCGCGCACCGGCACGGACCGTCAGCCGCGCGCCGCTGTGGTGGGTCAGCAGGTCCGGCAGCATCTCCAGGGTGGTACGGGCCTTGTCCTCGCGGTAGGCGGGACTCTGCACCACGGCCGCGTACACGCCGAACGAGGCGTTGTTGACGAAGACGCGCTCGGTGCCGTCGTCGGTGGGCCCGCTCCCGGCGCGGATACGGCCGAGGTCGACACGGAGTTCGACGCCGTCGGTCAGCGCGTCCAGGCATGTCGACGGATCCTGCCGGTCCAGGCCCAGATCCATGGCGAAGTGGTTGCGGGTGCCCGCGCTGATCACCACGAACGGGACGTCGTACTCCGCGGCCACTGCGGCGACCAGCGCCTGGGTGCCGTCTCCGCCCGCCACTCCCAGCAGGTCGGCTCCCCGCTGCACGGCCTGCCGTGCCAGCTCGGCCACGTCCTGACGGTGGTCCGGGTCCAGTACGACGACCTCCGCGCCGAGGGCCCGGGCGCGTTCCGCGAGGTCGAACTTCCCGACCTTGCCGCCGCCGGAACGCGGATTCATGATCAGGAAGGGTCGCCGGGCCCGGTCGACGGAGCGTTCCGGCATGCCGGGCGCGGTGTCGTCGACGAGGGCGGCGCGGCCCGCGGAGGCGGCCAGCGTCCACAGTCCGAGCGAGACCAGCACGACCCACAGCAGCCCGGCGGTCGCGAACCAGGCGAGGACCACGAGCGGCGTGGCGAACACGAGCAGCGCGGCCAGACCTCTCATCCACCCGGTGCGGGTCAGCATCCACCACACGCCGGCCGCCGTGAGCACCAGCCCCGCCGCTCCCACCGCCACCAGGACGACGCCGGTGAGCCCGGCGAAGACCAACAGCACCGCCACCGCCGCCGCGCCCGCCAGCAGGGCCAGACGAGCGGTCCAGCGCCTGTTCATGGGCTACCTCCCGTGAGCCGGTGTCCCGGCCGATGTGGGCACCGGCGCCCATTTCAGGCTACGAGGGGGCACCCGGCCCGGCACGTCCAGCGCGGCCCCCGGGGAATGCCGGCGGCCCACCGGGTGTCGTTCCTCATGGATCACGGACTTCAAGGAGCTGATATGACCGAGGCGTTGGTGCTGGGCGGCGGCGGTGTGGGCGGTATCGCGTGGATCACCGGGCTGCTGGCGGGGCTCGCCGACACCGGGCAGGACGTCACCGGGGCCGATCTGCTGCTCGGGACCTCCGCGGGGTCGACCGTCGCGGCGCAGTTGGGCAGCGGGCTGGGGCTCGCGGAGTTGTACGCCCGTCAGGTCGACCCGGAACTGCAGGCCGCCGAGATCATGGCCGAGATGGACCTGGAGAAGTTCGCCGCGGAGATCGGTGCCGCGACGGGCGCCGCCGCCTCGGTGCCTGAGCTGCGGCGCGCGGTGGGGCGGGTGGCGCTGGGGGCGCGGACCGTGCCGGAGCCGGAGCGGCGCGCGGTGATCGAGTCCCGGCTGCCGTCCCACAGCTGGCCGGACCGGGCGCTGAAGGTCGTCGCGGTGGACGCCGAGAGCGGCGAGGCGCGGGTGTTCGACAGGGACTCGGGTGTGCCCCTGGTCGACGCCGTGGCGGCGAGCTGCGCCGTTCCGGGCGTGTGGCCGCCGGTGACGATCGGCGGCCGCCGGTACGTCGACGGGGGCGTGCGGTCCATCGCCAACGTCGACTACGCGGGTGGCGCCGACCGGGTGCTGGTGATCGTGCCGATGGGGACCACCGAGCCGTTCCCGAGCGAGCACCCGGTGGAGCGGGCCGTCGAGGACCTGCGGGCCCGGGGCGCCGAGGTCGTGGTCGTCGCGCCCGACGAGGCCTCGCTGGCCGCGGTCGGTGACAACGCGCTCGACCCGGCCACCCGCCGCCCGGCCGCCGTGGCGGGACGGGCGCAGGGGCGGGGGCTGTCGCTCCCGTGGAGCGGCCGGCACTGAACCGTGCTGCCGTCGGCCGGCGTCCCGCGTCAGCTTCCGTGGTCGCAGACCGACGGCACCCAGGTCAGCTCCTCGTTGCTGCTGAGGCTGTCGAGGTTCTTCAGCAGGTCGTCCAAGTGGCCCGGGTCGGCGAGGAATTCGATGGTGGACTGGGTGAAGGCGTCGCGGACCGGCGGCGGCATGGCGTCGGAGGCGTCGAAGCAGTGGACCGCCTCGGGGTCCAGCAGCCGGCCGGCCAGGGAGCGGTGCCAGGAACCGCCCGCGTCGGTGGCCGGCTGTGCCCGGGTGTCGACGGAGAAGCCGGACTCCTCGGTGTTCCAGGCCCGCTGGGCGTCGGCGGAGGCGAGGTGGCCGATCAGTTCCCGGGCCTGCGGGGTGTCGTGCAGCAGGGCCACCAGGTCCCCGGAGACCTCCCAGGTGTTCCTGGCCCTGGCTCCGGGGATCAGCGCGGCCGAGGGCTTGTAACCGCCGTGCGCGGCCCTCCAGGGCGCGTAGGTGCGCACGAACGACGCCTGGTGCTCCAGCGTGCACTGCCGCGGCCGCTGCGCGAGGAGGCGCGAGACGTCCTGGTAGTCGGTCTTCAGCGCGCGTGCCACGAGTTCGGGGGACCTGTCCGCGCCGACCAGCCGCCCCCAGGTCCGCCAGGCCCGCTCCACCTCCTTGGACTGCCAGGGCAGCAGGCCGCGTGCCCATCGCTGGTAGATCCCGGGGCCGGACTGCTGCAGCAGGATGTCCTCGACCCAGTCCGTGCCGGGCCAGCCGCTGGTGGCGCCGGAGCCCATGCCGAGACACCACTGGTCCGGCCGCCCGGCGGCCTGCCGCAGCTGCCGGTCGCCGGTGCCGCCCGGGTACCAGACGAGGCTCTTGACGTCGGCCTTGAGCGGGAACCAGTACACGTGCCCGTTCAGCGGGGTGGCCCAGGACGTGCCGAACGCGCGGTCGGGGACGAGGTTCTCGACGGGGTGGAGCTGCCCGCGCCCGGCGTAGTCGGCGAGTTCACCCGGGCCGGTGAGCACCACCACGTCGGGTGGTGTGCCGGCCTCCACGTCGGCGCTGAGCACCTGGCTCTCGGCGGAGCTGCCCTGGTAGTCGACGTGGATGTGGTGCCTGCGCTCGAACGGGGCGATCACCGCGTCGTGGAAGTGCCGGGCGTCGTCGCCGGTCCAGTTGGCCAGCAGGGTGACGGTCGGTTCCTGCCCGAGCGCGCGTACGCCCACCACGACGGCCGCCGCGAGCACGGCGAGGCAGCTCGCGACCACGGTGACCACACGCACGAGGTGGCGGGAGGGGCGCCGCCGGGCGCCGGGGGCGGCCGTCGCGGGGCCGCTGCCGGGCGCGCTCACCGGGGCCTGAACCGGTAGTCGTTGATGTGCGGCCGCAGTCCCGTCTCGGCCAGTGCCATGAGCAGAACGCCTCCTATCACGATCCACACCGCGGCCGCCGCGCGGAAGCCGGTGTGCTCCAGGTACGAGGCGGCGTCCCGCCCCGCGCGGGGGATGTCCGGACCGGGCGGCGCCCCGTCGAGCAGGGCGCGGGTGTCCGCCATGCCCTGATGGGTCCACACCGTGAACAGCAGCAGGGACACGAACCCCGCGGCCAGCAGCGTTCCGGCGGCGATGAGCCGGCGGTTGTACCTGCGCCGGAACCGGCGGCGCAGGAAGAGCTGGGTCTCCGCCAGGGCCGCGCCGAGGGCGAGAACGAGCAGCGCGGCCACGCTCCAGCCGAGCCACAGCAGCGGCCCGAAGGAGGTCTGCCGCTTCACGGCCGCCAGCTGTTCGCTCCGCAGCGCCTCGAGCCTGGCCTCGATGCCGGAGTCCTCGGCCTTCAGGATGCTGGTCGCGTAGCTGAGGTACGCCTCGCGCAACACGCTTCCCACGGGCTCCGGTTGGGCCCTCTGGACCATGCCCGCGTACCCGGTGATCAGCCCGGCGACCGTCTGCACGGCCTGCCGGGCCGCCGGGCCGCCGACGTCGTCGGCGGCGGCCACGGAGACGCTCTGCGCGGCCACCGAGATCTGTGTCTGGAACCCGCTGCTGGAGGGGGGCGCACCGGTGGCGTCCGCCTGCGCCTCCTCGAGCGCGTACAGCGCGGTGTCGATGGCGAGGACGGCGGGCGCGCTGGAGGTGCGCAGCGGGTTCGCGTCACCGTGCACGCCCTGGTAGGAGAGGAACAGCGAGAGGGTCAGCACGGCCGAGAGGGCCAGCAGCAGCCGGCGGCGCACGGCCAGCTCGTGGGCGGTCGTACTGCCCTCGTCCGGCGCTCTCCGCCCGGCGGCCAGGAGACGGCCGAGGAGACGGGGCACGGGGGCGGGATCGCGGAGACCGGGGGCGGGGCCGGCGGCCGCGCCGGCGCGCGCCGGGCCGCCGGTCCCGGGCCGTGCGTCCCCACCGGCACCGGCGCGCGCACCCGTGTCGATCCTCATACGGCCCTCCTCAGCAACCGCCCGCAGTCGCCCCCGCAGTACACGGAGTCCGCCGGGCCGATCCATTTGCAGTCGGGGCACTCGACGAGATCGTCGGCACCGGCCGGTTGGGGGCCCTCGGCGCCGGGCCGCTCCGGTGCTCCGGCGGCGGGCGGACCGGACGCGGCCGGCTGCTCCGGCGGGGTGGTCATGGCGCTGGACAGGATCAGGTGCTGCCAGTCGACGTCCTTGAGGCCGTCCCGGACCCGGCCCGTGCCCGGCGCGGCCTCGATCCGGCGCAGGGCGCCCAGCAGTTGGGCGTCGCCGAGTTCCTCGGCCAGGGACAGTGCCCGGGCGAGTTCGCGGTCCGCCTCCGCCCTGCCCTCGGCGCGGCGCAGCCAGGCCCGGCGCGCCCGCGCCACGGCGGCGCTCGCCTGCTGGTACAGCTCGTGGCGGCGGACCCCGGGGTGCTGCCGGGAGGCGTCGAGCGGGTTGTCGGACCAGCGGACCAGGATCGGCCGTGGCGTGGGCAGCCGTACGGTGGGCCCGAAGTCGGGTACGACCACCTCCACGGCGGCGAGCTGGAGGTCCTCGCCGGTCTCGCGGCCGGTCGGGTCGGCGGTCAGCACGACCTGGAAGTGCCGGGTCTCCTCGCCCCAGGCGCGAGTGACGTACTCGGCGCCCCGGTCGCCGAACTCGGTTCCTGTGGGCAGGAGTTCCTGCTCGTTCGGCACGACCTGCTTGACCTGGCGGATCACGGTGCCGGGCGTCGGGGTGAGCCTGATGCGCAGCTCGGGGATCGCGGTGCCGAGCAGTCCGTTCACCAGCTCCTCGTAGGCGGCGGACAGTTCGGACTCGCGGCGGACCGCGCCGGCCCGGCCGTGCAGCCGCCGGGTGATGTTCAGCAGGAGGTCGGCGTCCCAGTCGTCGCCGATACCCCACGCGTCGCAGACGAACCGGCCGTCGCAGGCCTCCAGGGCGGTGTCCAGCGTCATGGTGGCGCGGTGGTCGTGTTCGTTGCGCCCGTCGGTGAGCAGCAGGACGTGCTTGACGGGCGCGGACTGCTTGCTCAGCAGCCGCCGGGCCAGGTCGAGCCAGTGGCCGATGGCGGTGCCGCCGTCGGCGTCCAGGATCCGTACGGCGCGTTCGGCGGCGGCGCGTTCGGCGGGCCCGGCGACGGCCATCACCTCCCGGTCGGTGCCGGGGTGGACCACAGTGGCGTCGAACCGGCCGGAGACCACGGCGAACGCGGTGCCCTCCGGCAGCAGCCGCAGGGCGGCGACCGTGGCGTCCTTCGCGGCGTGCAGTTTCGCGGCCGGGTGCAGCATGGAGCGGGAGGTGTCGACGATCAGCACCTCGGCGAGGGCGGGCCCGGAGCCGCGGGCGGCCGCGGTGACCGGGCGCGGGGCGCCGTTGTGCGTCACCCCGATCTCCAGGATGGCGTGCATCTCCCGGTCGCGGGGCTGCCCGGGCGCGGTCGGCACGGCGGGCAGTTCCTTCTGCTGGCCGACCGCGAGGGTCACCGCGATGTCCTGCCCGGCGTTCCCGCCGTGCCCGCCGTGCTCGGTCTTCCCGCCGTGCTCGGCGTTTCCGATGTTTCCGGTGTTTCCGGCGCTCCCGGCCACGCTCATGGCTGCGTCCCCCTCGCTTCCCGTGTCGGCGTTCTCAGAACGTGGTCATCGGCCGCACGGCGTGGGCCAGGTCGAGCAGCCGGCCGTGTTCGCCGGCGGTGCGCGCCTGCGCGGCCAGTTGCCTGAAGGACTGCTCCAGCAGCGTGCGCAGGGTGCCCTCGGCGCCGGATCCGAACAGGTCACCGGTCGGGAACTCCGGCCCCTCGCCCGGCTTCTGGCGGCAGTGCAGCACGTTCTCGCGGACCTCCGCGACCAGCCGGGCCCGCGACTCGCCGTCCGCGGCCCCGCCGTCCAGGTGCAGCTCGGGCAACCGCCGGTCCGCGTCCCGCAGGTCGGCCGGCGACGGGGCGCGGCCGTGCAGGAGACCGGCGCGGACGCGGACGGCCGCGATGCGGGCCGCGTCGTAGTGGCGGGAGGTGGAGGGTACGTCGTCGAGGACGCGGACGGCCGCGTCCCGGTCGCCGGTGGCCAGGTGGCCGCGGGCCAGGCCGAACGCCGCGGCGGTGTGGGCGAAGTCCCGTGCCCACACGGCCTCGTAGAACCTCATCGCGCGTGCCGTCCGTTGCTCGCCGCCGTGTTCGGCGCAGTAGCCGAGGGCGAGCTTGGGCACGTACTCCCCGGGCAGCGCCCGGTAGACGGCCTCGAAGCAGCTGCCGGCCTCCCGCACCTCGGCCCTGCTCAGGTGCAGCACGCCGCGGTGCCAGGCGATGCGCCAGTCGTGGGCGGCGGCGCGCTCGCCGAGCTGGGTCTCCGCCTCGGCCAGCCAGCTCGCGGCCTCGCCCTGCTCGCCCCTTCTGAGGTAGGCGCGGCACAGCCACAGCGCGGTCTCGGGGGTGCCGAGACGGGACTCGCGGGGCCACTGCCGGGCGACCCGGTCGGGCGCGTCGGGCGGGAAGGTGTCGAGCAGCAGGGCGGCGCCGTCGTCGGGGTCGGGTACCGGCGCCGGGAGGGCGCCTGCGACCTCGGTGGCCGGGGGCGGGGAGACGTCCAGCTCGGCGGGGTGGGTGCCGGGGCGGATGGTCCAGTGGTCCAGGGAGGGGATGGCACCGAGTCCGGCGTCGAGGCTGGCGTCGGTGGCGCGGAACCGGGTGGAGCTCTCGGGCAGCTGCTCGCCGAACTGCAGCGAGCGGTACTCGCGCAGGACCTCCCAGAGCTGGCGGGACATCTCGGTGGCGGAGCGGAACCGGGCGCGGGGTTCGGCGTGGGTGGCGCGGCCGATGAGCCGGCGGAAGGAGTCCGGGGTGAGGCCGCGGGCCGGTTCGGCGCCCTCGGCGAGGGCCTGGAGGGTCATGCCGACGGTGTAGAGGTCGCTGTCGACGTGCCAGCCGCGGCTGTGGATCTCCTCCCTGGGCGGGGCGAAGGTCCTGGTGTACACGTAGGCGGAGGCACGGTCGCCGATGGCGCGGACCGCGCCGAGGTCGACCACCTTGACCGCCCGCCCGAAGTGGATGACGTTGGAGGGCTTCATGTCGCAGTACAGCAGCCCACGTTCGTGCATGTACTGCAGGGCGCCGAGGATCTTGCAGCCGTAGGTGAGGACGTGGTCGAGGCGGGGGCCGCCCTGGAAGATCCGCTCGGCGTCCCGGGCGTCGAAGAGCCGCTGCAGGTCCCGGCCGGCGATGTGGTCCATGACCAGGTAGCCGGTGGGCGAGCGGCCCGGGACCTGGTGTTCGGCGTAGGTGATGAGGCGGACGACGTCGGGGTGGTGCAGGTCCGTCAGGGAGCGGCGCTCCTCCACGGCGTTGCGGCGGGCGAGCGCGTCCTGCGCGTCGATCAGGCCCTTGAGGACGACGCGGTGGCCGTCGGCCCGGGTGTCCTCGGCGAGGTACACCCAGCCGAGGCCGCCGCGCGGCAGACAGCCGAGGACCCGGTAGTGGCCGTCGACCAGGTCGCCCTCGGACAGCTGGGGCAGGAAGGAGTAGGGGGTGCCGCAGCGGGGGCAGCGGCCGGTGACGCGGGCGGGCTGGCCGCCGTAGCCGACGCCGATGGTCATGGTGCAGCCGTTCGCGCCGCAGCGGCGGCCGCCGGTGGGCGGCCGGGGGTCCTCGACCAGGCCGCCCTCGGGGGCGGGGACCTCGGGCAGTCTGACCAGTCCGTGCTGGTCGAGTTCGCCGACGCCGGCGACGGCGTGGGTGGGCTGCGGGCCCGGCGGCTCGTCGGCGCGGGGGTCGTACGGCGGGGGCGGCGGCTGGGTCCGCGGCCCGGTCCCCGGCTCGGTCCGCGGCTCGGTCCGCGGCTCGTGGTGCCGGTGGCCGCAGGTGTCGCAGTAGCCGGTGGCCATGATGTGGCCCGCGCAGCCGGGCCGGATGCACGAGGTCACCGGGCGTCCTCCCGTCCGGGTGCCGTGCCGGAGCAGAAGCCGACGAACCGCCGGGCCGCGGTCTCCGCCTCGTCCACGTCGCAGGGGGTCTGCCGCAGCGACGACAGGGCGAGTTCGTACAGCCGGTAGGCCTCCACGACCCGGTCGCCGCCCTGGGCGGCGGCCCGTTCCCGGCACAGCGGCCACTCGGCGGTGACACGACCGAGGAGTTCCTCGCGGCGGCGCAGCCGGGCGTCGAGGAGCGCCACCGCCTGTTCCAGGCGCAGCCGGCGGCGCTCGGCGGCGTCCTCGAAGGTGAACAGCAGGTCCGCGCCCCGGGGTTCCCGCTCCCGTTCGGGGGTGTGGGCGACCCAGGCGCGCAGCATCCGGGTGCGCCGGACGCCGGCCTCGGCCCGGTCCAGCAGGTCCCGGGTGCCGGGGTCCGGCGCCACGCGGTCCCGGCGCTCGTCGAGCGCTGGCCCCAACTCGTCGACGACGTGGTCGAGTTCGCGATGCAGCCGGATCCAGCGCTCGCGCAGCGGGCGCCGGACGAAGGACTCGGCGGCCTGGGCGGCGCGGCCGCCCTTGCGCCGGAAGACCAGTAGCAGCCGGGCTCCCTGCTGGGCGAGCCGGTCCAGCAGGCCGAGCAGGGCGTCGGGTTCGGCCGCCTGGTCGACGCCGACCAGGACGGCGGCGAGCGGGACACGCAGCGCGCCGAGCCGTTCGGGCCGGGGGTCGCCGCGGATGCCCAGCCGCTCGGCGATCCGGTCCATGACCTGGGTGGCCGTCATTCCCTTGACGTCCAGGGCGAGGTCGTGGCCGCCGGCCGGGGGCACGGTCTCGGGCGGGTCGTCGCCGAAGGCGCTGGTGTTCCCGACGGTGCGCAGCTCCCGGTCGGCCAGGGTGATGGCGCGGGTGAGGGTCCAGGCCCGGGCGCTGCGGGCGGGGACGACGGTGACGAGCACCGGCCAGCCCTCGCCCCGGAACCAGGAGGCGAGTTCGGTGGCGAACGGCACGTCGAGCCGCCCGGCGGCGACCGGGGCGCCGGTGCGCAGCGCCGGGTCGACGGCTTCGGCGCCGTCGGTCCAGGCGGCGACCTGCGGCAGATGACTCAGGATGGTCTCGGTGGGGCTCATGTAGCTGAAGACGGAGCCCGGACGCTCGTCCACGCTGAGGACGATCCCGATGACCTCGTCGGTCTCGTGGTCGACCACTCCCCCGCCGCTGAAGCCGGGTTCGGCCCGTTCCTCGGGGGTCTGTGGGCGCAGCTGCACCTGGCTGTCCCGGCCGCGGGCGGCGACCAGGGTGGCGCCGTGCCAGCGGCCGCCGTCGTCGCCCTCCGGGAAGCCGTACATGCTCACCGGTCCGTGCGGCGAGGCGAGCCGGTACAGCCGGGTGGTGTGCTCGGCGGGCAGGGTCTCGGCCAGCCGCAGCAGGGCCAGATCGCCGATGCGGTCGCCGAAGGCGTCCTCCCGCTGCGGCACGTGCTCGTCCGCGCGGGCCGTGGCCGCCACACCGGGTACGCCGGGCACGCCGACGAAGTGGACGACGTAGGTCCGTCCGGGACGGACCACATGGGCCGCGGTGAGCACCCGGTCGGGGGCGAGCAGCACCCCCGCACCCAGGACCCGCCCCTCCGGCTCCTCGATGCGGGCCACCCAAGGTGGCGTCCGTAACCGTGACTTGACGGCTCGCTCCCCCGTGCGCGTCATGTCACCCGAGGTTACTCCGCGTGCCCTTCCGGTACCACTGGTGTGCACGGGGTTCAGCGGCCGGGAAGCTCCTCGCGTGCCTGCCAGCCGCTCCAGCGCCGTACGGTGACGGTGATCACCGGTCCGGCCGGCGGATGGTCCCCGTACTGCGGGTACTTCTCGCACAGCAGGCCGACGGCGGTCTCGTACGCATGCCGTACGGCCGGTTCTGCGGCGTCGGGCGGGAGGATGCGGGCTTCGCCGTCGGCGCGGGCCCACCACAGGTGGTCCCAGTTCTCGTCGTAGGCGTCCGCGAGCAGGCACACCGGAGGGTGCGCGGCGATGTTGCGGAGCCGCTTGAGGCGGGCGGTGGTCTTCGGTTTGTGGTCCACGGCCGTCACCAGCCGGTCGGTGCCGTCGAGGGTGTGCCGGGCGAAGACCACCGGCACCTGGTGGGGGTGGCCCGCCGCGTCCACCGTGGCCAAACGGGCCACCCGGGCGGCATCGAACCGGCGCCGCGCCTCCGCCTCCTCCAGCTCCGGCATCCTCGCTCCCCCGGCCGTCAGCGGGCGTGCAGCGCGTCGAGTACGTCGAGCACGTCGGCGTCCGTCAGCTGCTCGAAGTCGTCGTACCACTGGCCGACGGCGCTGAAGGCGGCCGGCCGGTACGGGCAGAGGACCGTGTCGGCCTCGGCGGCGAGTTGGTCGAGGGAGTCCGGGGCGCCGACCGGGACGGCCAGGACGACCCGGGCGGGTGCCCGGCGCCACACGTGGCGCAGGGCGGCGCGGGCGGTGGCGCCGGTGGCCAGCCCGTCGTCGACGACTATCACCGTGCGGCCCCGCAGTTCCAGGGGCGGGCGGTCGCCGCGGTAGCGGTGCTCGCGCCGGTCGAGTTCGCGCCGTTCGCGCTCCACGGCCGGGGCGAGCCGTTCCTCGGTGAGACCCAGCTGGTCGAGGGTGTCCGCGTCGAAGAGGGGTGGGTCGTCGGCGGCGAGGGCGCCCACGGCGAACTCCTGGTGGTGCGGCGCGCCGATCTTGCGTACGACGAGCACGTCGAGCGGGGCGTCGAGAGCCCGGGCGACGGGTGCGGCGACGGCGATCCCGCCGCGCGGCAGTGCGAGGACGACGGGGTCGGGCAGTTCACCCTGGTCGCGCAGTTCGCTCAGCAGGCCGGCGAGTGTCCGTCCGGCCTCGGCCCGGTCCTTGAAGCGCATGGGCTGGTCCTCTCGCCGGGTGCCTTCCTCCCCCCTACCTCCATGGTGCTACGGCGGTGTGTCACGCCGTCCAGGCATCCCCTTTAATTCGCACACATGAGCTATACACTGAGTGTATAGTCCCGGCATGCCTCTTTCGACTTCGCCCGAGAAGACCGCGGTCCCGCAGCGCACGCTCATGAAGATGCGCGGGCGTGCCCGAAGGTTGCGTCTGTCCGGCCTCGCCTCCGCCGCCGCCTGCCTGGCGCTGACACTGTCCGGCTGCGCGCAGGTCGACACGACGTCGCCCAGCTCGGCGCGCGCCGCGGCGGCGCACGGGGCACCCGCGCGGTTCGGGACCGTCGACTGCCGCGAGGCGAAGTGCATCGCGCTCACCTTCGACGCGGGGCCGAGCGAGAACTCGGCGCGGCTGCTCGACATCCTGAAGGAGAAGAAGGTCCCGGCGACCTTCTTCCTGCTCGGCAAGCGGCACATCGACACGTATCCGGAGCTGGTCAAGCGGATGGCGGCCGAGGACCACGAGGTCGCGAGCCACACCTGGGACCACAAGATCCTCACCCGGGTCTCGGACGCGCAGATACGCGAGGAACTGAAGCGGCCCGACGACGCGATAGAGCGGCTCACCGGGCGCAAGCCCACCCTGATGCGCCCGCCGCAGGGCCGCACGGACGCCGACGTGCACAGGATCGCCAAGGAGGAGGGCCTGGCGGAGGTCCTGTGGAGCGTGACCGCGAAGGACTACACGACCGACGACTCCGCCCTGATCACCAAGCGGGTCCTGGCCCAGGTGTCCCGGGACGGGATCATCCTGCTGCACGACATCTACAAGGGCACCGTGCCCGCCGTACCCGGCATCATCGACGCGCTGAAGGCGCGCGGCTACGTCTTCGTGACGGTGCCTCAGCTCCTGGCCCCCGGCAAGGCGGTGCCCGGGAAGGTGTACCGGCCCTGAGCCACCGGGGCACCGGGAGGGGCGAGTTGTGGGCCGGACAGGTGAGGCGGGGCCGAAGGCACAGGTGGCCGCCGCGGATTCCCTACGATCGTGCCGTGCCCTTCTTCTCTTTCGAACGCACCGTGCCGCTCCCGCTCGAGGAGACCTGGCGCCGGCTCACGGAGTGGCCCCGCCACGGTGACGCGGTTCCCCTGACCCGGGTCACCGTGGACACACCCGCCCCGACCCGCGAGGGCACCCGCGTCGTGGCCCGTTCGGGCCTCGGCCCCCTCGGCTTCGAGGACCCCATGGAGGTCACCCGCTGGCGGCCCCCGCAGGACGGCGAGCCCGGCCTGTGCCGTCTGGAGAAGCGGGGACGGGTGATCCTGGGCTGGGCCGAGATCGAGGTCCGGCCGGGCCCGGGCGGCCGCAGCCGCGTGGTCTGGCGCGAGGATCTGCGCATCAACTTCCTGCCGCGCTGCTTCGACGGCGTCGTGCAGCGGACGTCGCGGGTGGTGTTCGGGCGGCTGGTGAACCGGTTGCTGAGGAAGTCCTGACGGGTCCGGCACGCACCGGTCAGGGCATCCCGTCCGGATCTCCCTCCGGCCGACCGTCGGACGCGCCGGTTCCGTCGGACCGCAGGAAGCGGGCCCGGTGCCGTTCGAAGAGCCGACTCGCTTCGCCGTACCGTCGCTCCCACTCCTCGCGTTCCGCATCGTGACCGGGCTTCCAGTCGTCGATGACGGGGTCGAAGCCCTCCGGGTAGACGTAGTTGCCCTGATCGTCGTACGACTCGGTCATGCCGTACACGGCCGGATCGAACTCGGCCCCGTGGGGATCACCGGCGAAGATCTGGTCGGCCTGTCTGACGGACAGCGCGATCCTGTGGCGTACCAGGTCGATGTCGACGACCCTGACGAAGACCTCGTCGCCGGCCCGGACGACCTGCTCCGGGCTCTGCACGCGGTGCTCTGCCAGTTCGGAGATGTGGATCAGGCCCTCGATGCCCTCGTCGAGGCGGACGAAGGCGCCGAACGGCACCAGCTTCGTGACCTCGCCGGTCATCACCTGCCCGATCCGGTGGATGCGGGCGAACTGCCGCCACGGGTCTTCCTGGGTCGCCTTCAGCGACAGGGACACGCGCTGGCGCTCCAGGTCGATGTCGATGACCTCCACGCAGACCTCCTGACCGATCTCGACCGCCTCGGACGGGTGGTCGATGTGCCTCCAGGACAGCTCGGACACGTGGATCAGACCGTCGACGCCCCCCAGGTCCACGAAGGCGCCGAAATCGACGACGGAGGACACCACCCCGAAGCGGACCTGCCCCTTCTGGAGGGTCGTGAGGAACCTCCGACGGGCCTCGCCCAGGGTCTCCTCCAGCAGGGCGCGCCGGGACAGGACCACGTTGCCGCGCGACTCGTCCGCCTCCACGACCTTCGCCTGCAGTTCCTTTCCCACGTACGGCCCGAGGTCGCGGACCCGTCGCATCTCCAGGAGCGAGGCGGGCAGGAAGGCGCGCAGGCCGACGTCGACGACGAGGCCGCCCTTGACGACCTCGACGACCGTCCCCGTGACAGTGCCGTCGCCGGCCTGGGCCTGCCGGATCATCTCCCAGGCGCGGGCGTGCCCCGCCCGCTTCTTCGACAGGACCGGGCGGCCCCGCTCGTCCGCCTCTCGAAGGATCAGGACCTCGATCGCGTCGCCGACGGCCACGATCTCGTGGGGGTCGGCGACGTCGACGATCGAGAGTTCGCCGCTCGGGACGACGCCTTCCGTTCCGGGGCCGATGCTGACCAGGACCAGGTCCCGGCTCACCACGACGACGACGCCGTCCACGATGTCGCCCTCGCGGAAACGCATGCTCGTCCCGTCGATCGCCGTGTGGGGCATCTCGTTCCTGGTGACCGCGGCGCGGGCATCGATGTCGAGGCCTCGCACGCTGTCGCGCAGGTACTGCAGGAATCTCTCCCTGGCCTCGAGTGCGTCCGCGTCCTCGGCCCGGAGCCGTGCGACCTCGGGCGCGATGCGTTCGAGCTCCTCCAGAGCCCCCAGGATCTTCTCCCGTTCCAGCCTCTCGGCGATGCGCGGACGTCCGAGGTCGCGCAGCGTCTCCCGGAACGACCGGTAGACGCTGCCCTCCTTCGCCCAGTCGCCGAAGGCGTCCTTCAGCGTCAGCAGCATGGTGCTGCCGCCACCGGACCGCTCCTCCTCACCCGAGGCGATCCTCCGGCAGGTGGCCGATGAGGCGCGCACCAGGCGGGTCACGGGGTGCCCCTCACCGAGCAGGGCGCCGGTGCTCCGGGCGCGCTCGTCCAGTGTCGCGGCCAACCGGTCCGCCCTGCCCGGCACCTCCGTAGCCCGGACCGCCTCCACCTGAGCGGTGACCAGGTTGGCGAGAGCCGCCACGGAGCGTGGATGCTCGGGCCCAAGCCGGGACTCGAGCCGTCGGGCCACGGACTCCAGCGAGCGGACCGCTCGCTCCAGCCGCAGGGGTGACCGGGCGACGCGCGCCGACTCCACCTGGGTCGCGGCGAGATCGGCCTGCACCCCGAGCGCTTGGGGGTGATCGGCACCGAGCATGGCGGCGAGCCGCTGACTGGCGACTTCCAGGGCCTTCATCGCGGTATCGAGCGCCCGCCGGTCGTCCGCCTCCAGCGCGGCTTCGACACGCGCCACGGCCAGGTTGGCCACGGCGAGGAAGGCACGCGGGGTGCTGCCGTCCAGACCCGCGAGCAAACTCCCGGTGCTGTGGGCGAGTTCGGCCAGCTTGCGGGTGCTGTTTCCCATGCCGCTGCCGGTCCGGCTCAGGTGCAGTTCCACCGTGGCCAGAAGCTCGCGCAACTCGCGAGTCCGCTCTCCGTCCAGGCCGGCCAACAGCGGTCGGGCCGCCGCCACCCAGTGCGCGGCCGTGGAGAAGTCGCCCCGGCCGAGTTCCACCGCGGCGAGATTGACCAGTGTGGCCGCCCTGAGGTGCTGGTCCTCGTCCCCCGCGAACACCATGAGCAGCAGGCGCGCCTTGTCCAGCAGCCCCAGTGACACACCCACCGCCGCTAGCGCGTTGGCGAGTTCCGCCGTCCGACCGCCGCGCTCGCCGCCCCGGCTCCCGATCAGACGGGTCTCGAGGTGCTCGAACAGTCGCCCGGCCTCGTCCCGCAGTCCCAGCTCCAACAGCATCCGGTCGAGCCGGATCGCCGCCGCCAGCGCGGGAGGGCTCCAGTCGGCGGGGCGGCTGTCGGGGCACAGGGTGAGGACAAAGCCCACGAGGCTCGGGACGTGGGTGAAGCGCAGCCCTCCGGGATCACGCAGCGCCTCCTCGGCACATTCCACTGCGGCGTCGAAGGACTCAATCACGGATGTCCACCCCCTTCGCCGCCCTGACGACCTCGTCCAGCATGCGTATCTGATAGGGCGGCAGATCCCTCGGGTCCACGAGCCCTTCGGCCGCCAGGTCCTGGAATCCGCGCAGCACCTGCCGCGCCGTGTCGAGCGCCTGTGTGACCCGTTCACCGGCCCCGGCACCGTCGGTCAACGTCGGGACGGGATCGCCGGGTGGGTCGACGGCCGACGGCGGTTCGTGGTCCGCCGGTTCGCTGAGCGGCGGAGGGTCCGGAAGGCCCGTGCGGAGGAGTCCCAGCAGGTTCTGGGCGGAGAGCCCCTCGAACACCTCGATGACGCTCCCGATCGCGCCCGCCGCCAGCGAGTTCTCGGCTCCGTCCCGCAGCCGGCGGGCCAGTTCCGGCTCCAGGAGGATCCCCACCACCGCCTGGTCGTGCCCCTCGGTTCGCCGCTCGACCGGCCCGCCCGCGTACGCGGCGTACTCGTGGGGGGTGTGGTCGGTGGCGAGTTCCATGACGGCGACGGCCCGTGCGGAGCCGCTGGGTCTGTCCTCGCTGACGTCGTCGACGGTACCGCCGAGCAGGGCACGGTTCGGGCCGGGTCGGTAAGGGGCGTGCCACACGTCTCCCTTGACGGCGTGGTCGGCCAGCGGTGTGGCGTAGTCCGCGAGGGAGGTCGGCATGACGCAGATCAGGGCGAGCCCGACGTCGTCGGCGACCTCGTACACCATCGCCTTCAGCGGGAGCCCGTGAGCGGTGTGCAGGTCGATCGTGTCACCCGTGGTCAAGCCGGGCAGGCAGGTCGTCGCCGTGAGCGCGAAGTAGCGGGTCACGAAGAATCCGCCGCCGAGCAGGGCGTCGTCACGGGATATGGCCACCCAGTATTCGTCGTGCCCCATGAAGTACCTCAGGTCCCGCTCGTCCCCAACGCCCGGTCCTCACACACGCGTTGACGCAGCCGTGGTTCGCGTACCGCTCGCCGGCGACGCCTCGCACGAGCGTACCGGCAGGAGCAGGGACCGTGTCCCCGTACGCCTCCGCGCACACCACGGAACGCGTGGATCGCAAGCGGGTCAGCCCCGCCCGAGCACCCGCCGGGCGCCGGCGACGACGGCGGTGGCCAGGGTCCAGCCGGACACGACGAGGAAGACGGCCACCGCCTTGTCGATGCCGACCGGGTCCCAGGCTCCGCGGTATCCGAGGCTCGCGACCGGGACCAGGAGGTCGAGGCTGTACAGGACGGGGTCCCAGCTGCGACCGGTACCTCCGCCGACCGGGCGCGGCCGGTTGTACGAGAACCACAGGGAGCCTGCGATCACCAGTGACAGCAGCCAGAGAAGGGCTCGCCGGGGTGCGTAGCCGTAGCCGAAGAGCACGTCCTGCACCACTCCCCACACCCGGCCCGACAGCCGGTCGGTGCGGCGGAGATGGCGTTCGCGAGCGTGCCGGACAGTGCGGGCGGAGCGTTCGTCGCCGGCGCCTTCGTACGCTCTGGCGAGCTGCTCGAAGGAACCCGCGCCCGCGTGGGTGTCGCGGGTCAGCCAGGCGATGCGGGACCGGACGGCGACCGGCTCGTCGGTCTCCAGACGCTTGTACGCGAAGCCTTCGAGGTGAAGCTTCCCGGCGGCCGGCCAGGTGGCCTCGGCGTCCACGAGGACGTCCACCGTCGCGTCCTGCAGCACCACCCGCCCCGCCGGGGCCGCGCGCAGGTCGAGGCGGAGACGGGGCACCCGCAGCCTGCTGAGCAGCAGGGAGCCGGCGGGCTCGGTGAGGAGGCTGTCGTGGAAGGTCACCACTCCCCCGACCTCCGCGGCCCGCAGCAGCACCTGCCCCGCACTGCGGAAACCCCAGTCGGCGTAGCAGCCCCCGCCGCACACGAGCCCGGTGGCGTCGATGCCGCCGACGTCGGCCGACTGGAGGTTGACGGCATGCGTGACGCGCGCCTGCCTCAGGTAGAGGGCGCCGGAGGCCTTCAGTTCGCGAGCCTCCACCGAGCCGCCGACGCTCAGCCGGGGGGCGAGCCAGGACCAGGCACAGGTGCCGGTCACCGTGAGCCGCTCGACCACGAGGTTGCCGCCGATCCGCGCGTCGGCCAACCGCAGGACGCCTGTCGTGTCCCTTTCCCGGACACGTCGCGGCGCCCGTGTCCCGTCGCCACTCGCCGCCGGGTCGGCCAGGGGCCGCGGCTCGTCGTGGCCGTCTCCCAGGCAGGCGCCGGACATGCGGAGTTCACCGTCGACCACCATGCGGTCGGCACGCAGCGCCGGCATCGAACTGCCGGACAGGTCCAGGGCGTTGACCGTGAGTTGGGTGAGGTCGACGGGTTCTTCGAAGACGCAGTCGATGAGCGCGAGAGCGGTGGCGAGGCGGCAGTCGCGGAGATCCAGGACGCCGGTGACGCGCAGGCCCTCGTACCGGGGCGCCGGTCCGTCGTCCGGACAGTGCGCGGTGATCGCGGAGCGGAGTGCGGAGGCGTCGACCGTACCGGACAGTACCGCGGCACGGCGCCGACGCCGACTTCCCCTGTGACGCACCATGTTGATCCCCCTTCTCCCCGCAAGGGGATACCATGCGCCGCCCGCGACTCGCACGCGCGATCGGAGCCGGGCAGGGCCGTCCATACTGAGGTCATGGAGCGTTCTCCTTCCGAGGTTCCGGCCGTGTTCGGCGACGAAGCCGTCGATCGGGCACTCGCCAAATGGCTGCACACCAACCACGTCAAGCTGTCCGAGGTGGAGGCGCTCAAGACAGGCGGCAGCGGCGGGAAACTCGTCTCCGCCTACGTCCGTTGGCGTGATCCCCGGCGGACCGGGGGACGGTTGATCATCAAGCGGGTCGCCCCGTCACCCGATGCCGCCGCCGAGCCGCACAACCACAACTCCGCCCTGCTGAGCCGTGAACCGGGCAACGAGACGTTCATCGACCGGCATCTGGTGGCTCTGGCCGACAACCCCTGGCCGGTGGGTGACTCCTGGCTGATGCTGCAACAGCCCGCGGGGGACGGGACAGAGGAGACCGACACGCTGGCCGGGCTCGGTCGGCCGCTGCGGCTGCCCGGGATCTCGAAGGCGATCGTCACCGGGGTGCTGGGGCAGTGGAACCCGTCGGCACCGGACGTCGACACCATGCCGGCGGCCGCGTTCGTCAGGGAGTTGCTGGGCAGACGTCTGGACGCCGGTGCCCCGCTGCGCACTTGGGTCCGCGACCGCCTCGGCACGCGCCTGGAGTCACTGGAGTGGTTCAGGTCGGCCGAGGGTGCCCGCCCGCTGCCGAACCCCCTCCTCCTGACGGACGATTGCCTGCTCGGCCGGTCCAACGTCCGCTACACCGCGCGGGGACGTGCTCACGGGGACCTGCACCCGGGAAACATCATGGTGCCGGTCCGAGTGGACGCCTCCACCGAGGACTTCACCCTCATCGACCTGTCCCGCTTCGACGAGCACGCGCTGCTGGCCCGTGATCCCGTCCATCTGCTGCTGTGCCTGGTGGCCGACGCCTTTCTCCCTCACATGTCGGGCGACGCCCGGGACGAACTGATCGCCGGGCTGGTCGGTTCGCACTGTGCCGGACCGCTGGTCCCGCAGGGCCTGGCCGACACGGTGAAGACGGTGCGCCGGGCGATGGTGGAGTGGGGCGCGCGTCACCACATCAACGCCGGCTGGCAGCAGCAGTGGTACCTGGCGCTCCAGGCCTGCGCGCTGATGTTCACCGCGCGCGAGCGGTACCCGGACGCCGACCGCCGGTGGTTCTTCCGGCTGGCCGCGGAGGCCTGCGGGGCGTACTGCGACGAGGCGAGGGTGCCCCGCCCCGACAGCGCGCCGCTGCTGAGCAAGGGCACGGTCCCCCAGGTTCCGGCGCCCGCCGCACCGCCGGTGCACACCCCGGCGAGGTCCCCCGCGACAGCCGACGGTGAGCCCGTCATGGAGGTGCTCGCGGAGGTCCTCGACACCTTCGAGCGGCCGCTGGAATGGCTCTCCCTGGCACCGGCGTCAGAGGTCACACAGGAACGGGTGGAGATCATCGGCCGCAGAGCTCGTGAGTTCAGGACCACCCTCGGCAAGCGGCTCGACATCTCGGACGGGGCGCTCACCGGCGACACAGCCTGGGACCTCGACCAGGTCCTCGGCAAGCTCGGCCAAGTCGTACTGCATACGGACGAGCTGAGGCAGTTGAGGATTGCCGGGGCCCCCTCGGACCGGTTCCCGAGCGAGGCGGCACGGTCCGGCTACGAAGCAGCCCGCGAACGGCTTGTGAACACGATGAATGACCTTCTCGGTCACGTCCGGCGCGCGACGGCCTCGCTGCGGGCCCGGGTGGCCTGACCGCTCAGGCCACCGACCCGATCCGCCCCGCCGGCACGGAGGCCGTGTCGTGGTGGATCGGGGTGTGTGCGCCGGTGAGTGACCGACCGCTTCCGCCCCGGCGGCCCGCGACGATCTCCGCCGCGATGGACAGGGCCGTCTCCTCCGGTGTGCGGGCGCCGAGGTCGAGGCCGATCGGGGAGCGCAGGCGGGCCAGTTCGAGTTCGGTGACGCCGACCTCGCGCAGGCGCTCGTTGCGGTCCAGGTGGGTGCGGCGGGAGCCCATCGCGCCGACGTAGGCGACCGGCAGGCGCAGGGCCGTCCGCAGCAGGGGGACGTCGAACTTGGCGTCGTGGGTGAGGACGCACAGGACGGTACGGCCGTCCACCTCCGTGCCCTCCAGGTACTTGTGGGGCCACTCGACGACGATCTCGTCGGCCTCCGGGAAGCGGGTACGGGTGGCGAACACCGGGCGGGCGTCGCACACCGTGACGTGGTAGCCGAGGAACTTGCCGACGCGCACCAGGGCGGAGGCGAAGTCGATGGCGCCGAAGACGACCATCCGGGGGGCGGGGACCGAGGATTCGACCAGGACCGTGAGCGGGGCGCCGCAGCGTGAGCCCTGTTCGCCGATCTCCAGGGTGCCGGTGCGGCCCGCGTCCAGGAAGGCGCCGGCCTCGGCGGCGACCGTGCGGTCCAGTTCGGGGTGGGCCCCGAAGCCGCCGTCGAAGGAGCCGTCGGGGCGGACCAGGAGGGCCCGGCCCGTCAGGTCGGCCGGTCCCTCGACGATCCGCGCGACCGCCGCCGCCTCCCCTCGTGCGGCGGCGGCCAGCGCGGCCGCGACCACCGGCCGGGCGGGACCGTCCGCCCGGACCGGGGTGACGAGGATGTCGATGACGCCGCCACAGGTCAGGCCGACGGCGAAGGCATCCTCGTCGCTGTACCCGAAGCGTTCGAGGACGGTCTCCCCGTCCTCCAGCGCCTGTTGGCACAGCTCGTACACGGCGCCCTCCACACACCCGCCGGAGACCGAGCCGATGGCGGTGCCGTCGGCGTCCACCGCGAGGGCGGCGCCCGGCTGGCGCGGGGCGCTGCCGCCGACGGCCACCACGGTGGCGACGGCGAAGTCACGGCCCTGCTCGACCCACCGGTTCAGCTCCTCGGCGATGTCCAGCATCTCTCGGTCTCCTAACAGGGTTGCGTAGGGGGCGTTCGGCAGGACGGCTAGTGCACGCCCAGCCAGCCCTCGATCGGATGGAGTGCGAAGTAGATCAGGAAGACGACCGTCAGACCCCACATGAAGGCGCCGATCTCGCGCGCCTTGCCCTGGGCTGTCTTGATGGCCACGTAGGAGATGACGCCCGCGGCGACACCGGTGGTGATGGTGTACGTGAACGGCATCAGGACGACGGTCAGGAACACCGGGATCGCGGTGGCGCGGTCGGCCCAGTCCACGTGCCGGGCGTTCATCAGCATCATGGCGCCGATGACGACCAGGGCGGCGGAGGCGACCTCCTGCGGGACGATCGCGGTGACCGGGGTGAAGAACAGGCAGGCCGCGAAGAACAGGCCCGTCACCGCGGAGGCCAGGCCCGTGCGGGCGCCCTCGCCGACGCCGGTCGCCGACTCGATGAACACCGTCTGGCCGGAGCCGCCCGCCACGCCGCCGATCGCGCCGCCGGCGCCGTCGATGAACAGCGCCTTGGACAGGCCCGGCATCCGGCCCTTGTCGTCGGCCAGGTCGGCCTCGGTGCCGACGCCGATGATGGTGGCCATCGCGTCGAAGAAGCCGGCGAGGACGAGCGTGAAGACGATCATGCCGACGGTCATCGCGCCGACCTTGCCCCAGCCGCCGAACTCGACGTGCCCGAAGAGCGAGAAGTCGGGCATCGAGACCGCGCTGCCGTGCAGTTCGGGGGCGCCGTTCGCCCACTGCTTGGGGTCGATGACGCCGAGCCCGTTGAGGACCGCGGCGACGACGGTGCCGGAGATGATGCCGATGAGGATGGCGCCGGGGATGTTCCGGGCCTGCAGCATGAAGATCAGCAGCAGGGTGCCGGCGAAGAGCAGGACCGGCCAGCCGGCGAGTTCACCGGCGGGGCCGAGGGCGACCGGGGTGGCCTTGCCCTGGTGTACGAAGCCGGCCTTGTAGAAACCGATGAGGGCGATGAACAGGCCGATGCCCATCGTGATGCCGTGCTTGAGCGCGAGCGGGATGGCGTTCATGATCAGCTCGCGCAGGCCGGTGACGACCAGCAGCATGATGACGACGCCGTACATCACGCACATGCCCATGGCCTGCGGCCAGGTCATCGCCGGGGCGACCTGCGAGGACAGGACGCCGGAGACGGAGAGGCCGGCGGCGAGGGCGAGCGGCACCTTGCCGACGAAACCCATCAGCAGCGTGGTGAAGGCCGCCGCGAACGCGGTCGCGGTGATCAGCGCCTTCTGGCCGAGCGTGTCCCCCGCCGCGTCCTTGCCGGACAGGATGAGGGGGTTGAGCAGCAGGATGTAGGCCATCGCCATGAAGGTGGTGATGCCGCCGCGGACCTCTCGCGAGACCGTGGATCCTCTTCTGGATATGTGGAAGTACCGGTCGAGCCAGGACCGCCCTGCCGGGACGCGGGTGCCATCACCGGCGTCTTCGGCTGCGGTCCTCGGCTCCACTGACTGCTGGGTCATGGTGCCATCTCCCAAGGTTCACAGGGGCACCCGTGCAACCGCCCTGACGGTCACGGGATTTGGGAATGGACGACCCGGGGGACGGCCCGAGACGAACGAATTTCCAGGTACTTCAAGGACCGCGAGCGGTGCGGAACTCAAAGGGGTTCCCCCGGGCGGCGCGGCGGAGTGTGTGACGTTCCCTCACGCCGCCCGGGGAGCTGGGGTGTTACGCGGTCCCCGTGAGGTGCTCGGGCCGCACCGGAGTGCGGTTGAGCTCCAGCCCGGTCGCGTTCCGGATCGCCGCGAGGACGGCCGGGGTGGACGACAGGGTCGGGGCCTCGCCGATGCCGCGCAGCCCGTACGGGGCGTGGTCGTCGGCGAGTTCGAGCACGTCGACCGGGATGGTCGGCGTGTCGAGAATCGTGGGGATCAGGTAGTCCGTGAAGGAGGGGTTCCTGACCTTCGCGGTCTTCGGGTCGACGATGATCTCCTCCATCACCGCCACGCCCAGGCCCTGGGTCGTACCGCCCTGGATCTGGCCGACGACGGAGAGCGGGTTGAGCGCCTTGCCGACGTCCTGGGCGCAGGCCAGCTCGATGACCTTGACCAGGCCGAGTTCGGTGTCGACCTCGACGACCGCGCGGTGCGCGGCGAAGGAGTACTGGACGTGTCCGTTGCCCTGGCCGGTGCGCAGGTCGAAGGCCTCGGTCGGCCGGTGCCGCCACTCCGCCTCGATCTCGACGGTCTCGCCCTCGAGGACGTCGACCAGATCGCCGAGGACCTCGCCGCCGTCGGTGACGACCTTGCCGCCCTCCAGCAGGAGTTCGGCGGTGGCCCAGGCCGGGTGGTAGGTGCCGAACTTGCGGCGCCCGATCTCCAGCACCTTCTCGCGGACGAGTTCGCAGGCGTTCTTCACGGCGCCGCCGGTGACGTACGTCTGCCGGGAGGCCGAGGTCGAGCCGGCGCTGCCGACCTGGGTGTCGGCGGGGTGGATGGTCACCTGGGCGACACCGAGTTCGGTGCGGGCGATCTGCGCGTGGACGGTGACACCTCCCTGGCCGACCTCCGCCATCGCGGTGTGCACGGTGGCGACGGGCTCGCCGCCGATGACGTCCATGCGCACCTTGGCGGTGGAGTAGTCGTCGAAGCCCTCGGAGAAGCCGACGTTCTTGATGCCGACCGCGTAGCCGACCCCGCGTACGACGCCCTCGCCGTGCGTGGTGTTGGACAGACCGCCGGGCAGCTGCCGTACGTCGGCGCCCTCGCTGGACTCCCATTGGCGCTCGGGCGGCAGCGGCATCGCCTTGACACGGCGCAGGAGTTCGGCGACCGGGGCCGGGGAGTCGACCGGCTGCCCGGTCGGCATGACGGTCCCCTGCTCCATCGCGTTCAGCTGCCGGAACTCCACCGGGTCCATGCCGAGTTTCTTCGCCAGCTTGTCCATCTGCGCCTCGTAGGCGAAACACGCCTGGACCGCGCCGAAGCCGCGCATGGCGCCGCAGGGCGGGTTGTTGGTGTAGAGGGCGATGGCCTCGATGTCGACGTCGTCGATGACGTACGGGCCGACGGAGAGGGAGGAGGCGTTGCCGACGACCGCCGGGGAGGCGGAGGCGTAGGCGCCGCCGTCCAGGACGATCTTGCACTTCATGTGCGTGAGCTTGCCGTCCTTGGTGGCGCCGTGCTCGTAGTAGAGCTTCGCCGGGTGGCGGTGGACGTGCCCGAAGAAGGACTCGAACCGGTTGTAGACGATCTTGACCGGCTTGCCGGTGCGCAGCGCGAGCAGGCAGGCGTGGATCTGCATCGACAGGTCCTCGCGGCCGCCGAAGGCGCCGCCGACGCCGGCCAGCGTCATGCGCACCTTGTCCTCGGGCAGGCCGAGGACGGGCGCGATCTGGCGCAGGTCGGAGTGGAGCCACTGGGTGGCGATGTAGAGGTGGACGCCGCCGTCCTCCTCCGGCACGGCGAGGCCGGACTCGGGGCCGAGGAAGGCCTGGTCCTGCATGCCGAAGGTGTACTCGCCCTCGACGATCACGTCGGCACGCCTGCGCGCCGCCTCCACGTCGCCGCGGATGATCGGCTGGCGGTGCACGATGTTCGGGTGCGGGACGTGGCCGATGTGGTGGTCGTCGCGTCCCTCGTGGACGAGGATCGCGTCCGGGGCGGTCGCGGAGGCCTCGTCGGTGATGACGGGCAGTTCCCGGTACTCGACCTTGATCTTGGCGGCGGCGCGGCGGGCCGTCTCCGGGTGGTCGGCGGCGACGAGCGCGACCGGCTCGCCGTGGTGGCGTACCTTGCCGTGGGCGAGGACCGGGGTGTCCTGGATCTCCAGGCCGTAGTTCTTCACCGCGGTGGGCAGGTCGTCGTAGGTGAGGACCGCGTAGACGCCGGGTGTGGCCAGGGCCTCGCCGGTGTCGATGGAGACGATCTCGGCGTGCGCGACGGTGGAGCGCAGGATCTGGCCCCAGAGCATGTCCTCGTGCCACATGTCGGACGAGTACGCGAACTCGCCGGTGACCTTGAGGGTGCCGTCCGGGCGGAGCGTGGACTCGCCGATGCCGCCCTTGGTCTGCGACCCCTGCGTGATCTTCGTGGGTGCGCCGTTGGTCGGCATGGTCAGACCCCCTCGGACTGGCGGGCGGCCGCCAGGCGGACCGCGTCCATGATCTTCTCGTAGCCCGTGCAGCGGCACAGGTTGCCCGACAGGGCCTCGCGGATGTCCGCGTCGGTCGGGTTCGGGTTGTTCTCCAGCATCTCGTCGGCGGCGACGAGCAGACCCGGGGTGCAGAAGCCGCACTGGACGGCGCCGGCGTCGATGAACGCCTGCTGGATCGGCGAGAGCTCGGCACCCTCGCCGGTCTGCGAGTCGGTGCCCTTGGCCTGCCACTGCTGGGCTTCCTGCAGCGTCGTACCGCAGGCGCCCGTGCCGCAGGAGCGCTGCTTGGCGTAGTCCGCGAGGCCCTCCACCGTCACGACCTCGCGGCCCTCGACCTGACCGGCCGCGACCAGGCAGGAACAGACCGGGACGCCGTCCAGGCGCACGGTGCAGGAGCCGCACTCGCCCTGTTCGCAGGCGTTCTTGGAGCCGGGCAGGCCGAGGCGCTCGCGCAGGACGTAGAGCAGGCTCTCGCCCTCCCAGACGTCGTCCGCTTCCTGCGGGCGTCCGTTGACGGTGAAGTTGACGCGCATTACGCAGCTCCCTCAGATGCGCGGCGGGTGCCGCGGTACGACTCCCAGGTCCAGGTGAGCGTCCGGCGGGCCATCACGCCGACCGCGTGGCGGCGGTAGCTCGCGGTGCCCCGGACGTCGTCGATCGGGTTGCAGGCGGCGGAGCACAGGTCCGCGAACTGCTTGGCGACCGACGGAGTGATGATCTTTCCGTTGTCCCAGAAGCCGCCCTCTTCGAGCGCCGCGTTCAGGAACTCCTCCGCGGCCTTCGCCCGGACGGGGGTCGGTGCGGCCGAGCCGATGCCGGTGCGCACCGTGCGGGTCCGCGGGTGCAGCGCGAGACCGAAGGCGCACACGGCGATGACCATGGCGTTGCGGGTGCCGACCTTCGAGTACTGCTGCGGGCCGTCGGCCTTCGCGATGTGCACGGCCCGGATCAGCTCGTCGGGCTGCAGGGCGTTGCGCTTGACCCCGGTGTAGAACTCGTCGATCGGGATCAGGCGGGTGCCGCGGGCCGCCGACTCCACCTCGACCTCCGCGCCGGCCGCGAGGAGGGCGGGGTGCGCGTCACCGGCGGGCGAGGCCGTGCCGAGGTTGCCGCCGACGCCGCCGCGGTTGCGGATCTGCGGGGAGGCGACCGTGTGCGAGGCGAGCGCGAGGCCCGGCAGCTCGGCACGGAGGTTTTCCATGATCCTGGTGTACGGGACGGAGGCGCCCAGCCGTACGGTGTCCTCGCCGACCTCCCACTCGTAGAGGTCGCCGACGCGGTTGAGGTCGAGCAGGTACTCGGGCCGCCGGTGGTCGAAGTTGATCTCGACCATCACATCGGTGCCACCCGCAATCGGCACAGCGGTGGGGTGCTCGGCCTTCGCGGCGAGCGCCTCCTCCCAGCTGGCGGGGCGAAGGAAGTCCATGACCGGCTCTCTTCTTCGTCTCGTGGGTCGTTCAGATTGAGCCAATCCGTGTGCGGCGGGCCCGGCTCGTTCATGTGCTGTTAACGCGGAGTGGACTCAGTACACCGCTCCGTACTCCGGCGGGGTCAGTCACCGAAACCATGAAGGAGTTGGCTGGCCACGGCGGGCATCTTGTAGATTCGTATGAACGGAGGTCATCGGTAACCTCTCCGTTTTCCTGGGGAAACGCAGGAAACAGCCTGACGGCCCGGTCGGACGGCCCGTGCACCCGCGTTCCGGGCGCTTCACGGACCCCCACCAAGATTCATCGTAGGTTTCGAGACAAAGAACGGCGGCGACGAGATGCGGCTGCGCGCACTGCTGGACACCGACGCGCTGGGGCTGCGGCTACTCGGCGGCGAGGACGAGCTGGACCGCTCCGTGCGCGGGGTCATGACCACCGACCTTCGCGATCCGAGCCGCTACCTCTCCGGCGGCGAGCTGGTGCTGACGGGCCTGGCCTGGCGCCGTGACGCCGACGACTCCGAGCCCTTCGTACGCATCCTGGTGCAGGCCGGGGTGGCGGCGCTGGCGGCCGGTGAGGCCGAGCTGGGCGATGTGCCGGACGACCTGGTGCTGGCCTGCGCGCGGCACCGGCTGCCGCTGTTCGCCGTGCACGAGTCGGTGGCGTTCGCGTCGATCACCGAGCACGTCGTACGGCAGGTGTCCGGCGAGCGGGCCGGGGACCTGGCGGCGGTGGTGGACCGGCACCGCCGGATGATGACCTCGGGCCCGGCGGGCGGCGGCCCGGACGTGGTCCTGGACCTGCTCGGCTCCGACCTGGACCTGCGTGCCTGGGTGCTCTCGCCCACCGGCCGGCTGATCGCGGGCTCGAAGGTCGCGGGCCCGGCGCTGCCCCCGGAGACCTGCGCGAGGCTCGCCGCCGAGCACCTGGCCGCCGCCCGCACGGGCCGGCGCGGGCCGCACCGCCTCCTGCTCGACGGGTCGACGTACTCCCTCTTCCCGATCCGCTCCTCCGGGCGTTCCCCGCAGGCCGCCCGCGATGTGCGCGAGTCGGTCCTGTCGGACTGGCTGCTGGCCGTCGAGGCGGACGCCGGGGACTGGCCCGAGGAGCGCCTGGACCTGCTCCAGGGCGTCACGCAACTGATCGCCGTCGAGCGGGACCGCCGCGACGCGGCGCGCACGGTGCGGCGCCGGCTGGCGCAGGAGGTGCTTGAGCTGGTGCAGACGGGTGCCGCGCCCGCCGAGATCGCCGCGCGCCTGAGGGTGGCGGCGCCGGTGCTGCTGCCCGGGCTCGGCGCCGCCCCGCACTGGCAGGTCGTGGTGGCCCGGGTCGATTGGGAGGGCGGCGAGGTGGAGGGCGGCCCGGTCGCCCAGTCGCTGCTGGAGGAGGTGCTGGTCGACCCGCTGGCCACGGGTCCGGAACCCTCGGACCGCATCGCCGTCGCGCACACCGGGGACGAGGCGATCGCCCTGGTCCCGCTCCCGGCGGTCTCCTCCGAGCACGACGGCTCGGAGACCGGCCTGCTCGCCGACGCGCTGCTGCAGGCGGTGCGGGAGTCGCTCTCGGCGGGCCTGAACGACGACGGGCGGCTGACGCTCGGCGTCAGCGCGGCCGTGCACTCGGCGGAGGGACTGCGCGGCGCCCTGGAGGAGGCCCGGCACGCCCGCCGGGTCGCGGCGGCCCGCCCCGGCCGGGTCTGTGCGGCCGGACACCAGGAGCTGGCCTCGCACGTCCTGCTGCTCCCGTTCGTCCCGGACGACGTCCGCCGCGCCTTCACCGCACGCCTGCTGGACCCGCTGAAGGACTACGACCGCCGCCACCGCGCGGAACTGATCCCGACCCTGGAGGCGTTCCTCGACTGCGACGGCTCCTGGACCCGCTGCGCCACCCGTCTCCACCTGCACGTCAACACGCTGCGCTACCGGGTCGGCCGTATCGAGCAGTTGACGGGACGGGACCTGTCGCGCCTGGAGGACAAGCTCGACTTCTTCCTGGCGCTGCGCATGAGCTAGGGCCTTTCTTCCGGATCAGGCGGGCCTCGAGCCACGGCGTCTCCTGGCCGGCCGCCTGGGCCGGACGGGTGTGTCGGGACCCGATCAAGTCACGCCCAGGCCCCACTACTTTGTGAAAACTTTCACCCACCCTCTTGGCCCGGGCCGGGCATTGGTGCTGGAATGCCGCCACCACTCAACAGCTCGACGGCGTGCTCGGGGAGGGCAACGTGGCGCATTCCGCCATGTCTGGTAATGGAACGACCTCCGGTGACGATCCTCTCCAGACCGCGGTATGGCGGCTGCGCTCGCGGGCCTGCTGGGCCGACGCGGCGGCCCTGCTGCCACCGGACACCCCGGCCACGACCCTGCAGCGGGCCACGCTGCTCGTGGAGCGGTGCCTGTACACCGAGCGGGGCTGGGAGGAGGCGGAGGACGCCCTGCGCACCGCCGAGGCGCTGGCGCACACCGACGAGGAGCGCGGGGCGGCCGCCTGCGAGCGCGGCCAACTGGCCTACGCGGCCACGCTGCACGGGGTGCGCGACCGGGCCGACGAGGCGCGGGCCGCGCTGGGGCGGGCGGCGGCGCTGATCCCCCCGGGAGCCGCGGGCAGGGCGCTGCTGGACTTCCGCAGAGGCCTGCTGGCAGAGAACCTGGCCCGCTCCCCGCAGGCGGCCCGCGCGGCGTACCGCCGGGCCCACGCGGGCGCCACGGCCCACGCCGACCCGCTGCTGCTGTCGTTCACCTGGCGCCATCTCGCCGGACTCGCCCTCCGGGACGGCGAGTTGACGGAGGCGCGGCACGGCTTCGCCGAGTCGCTGCGGATCCGCGAGGAATTGGGCTACCTGGTGGGTACGGCACCCGCGCTGGCCTCGCTGGCGGACGCGGAGTCCGAGCCGGAGGCGTCGCGGCTGCGGGAGGAGGCCCGGCGGTTGTTCCGGCTGCTCGGCGGCGTACCGACCTGGCTGGCCCGCCAGTTGGCGCCCCCGGCACCGGGGGCGGCGACGGCCTAGGTGTATTGACCCGCAGCGTTGTTGACGCGGCTGATGGGCGGGTGTCCGCCCAGTGCGGTGTGGCAGCGGTGGTGGTTGTAGGTGTGGAGGCCCTCGTACTGGATGGACCCGGGGCTTCGCCCGGTGCGGCGAGAGTGCGTGCCAGGCGTCGTGGGGCAGGCGGGACTTTGCGGACACGGCCCAGCTCCGGTGCCGCCGCCTGAGGGCGCGCTCAGAGGGAACTGAGAGGATCCTGTGCCAGGCTGGCGCGCCCCGAGACCCCCCTCAGGAGCGCTCCGATGAGTCTGGTCAACGGCCTGCCGGCCCATGTACTGCTGGTTCACGTCGTCGTCGTGCTGATACCACTGACCGCGCTGGCCCTGGTGGCCGCCGCGCTGTGGCCGCGGGCCGCGCGCCGGCTGGGCGTGCTGCTGCCCGTGCTCGCCCTCGTCGCCCTGGCCAGCGTGCCCCTGACCACCCAGGCCGGCGAGTGGCTTGAACGGCACGTGGACGACGACGCCCTGGTACGGCGGCACACCGAGCTGGGCGACGGGCTGCTGCCCTGGGCGCTGGGCCTGTTCGTCCTGGCGGCGCTCGTGTGGTGGGCGGCGCGCGGCACGGCCGAGGGCGTGGAGGGCGGCGGCGCGGCACGCGTCGCCCGGACGGCCTCGCTGCCGGTACGGATCGTGGTGGCGGTCCTGTCGCTCGCTGTCGGGGCCGGAGCGGTCGTGGACGTCTACCGGATCGGCGACTCCGGCGCGAAGGCCGCCTGGCACGACAGCTTCTCGAAGAGCGCGCACGGCGAGCGGGACGGTTCCTGACCGTCGTCGTGGAAGGAAGGTGTGCGGGGCCCGGTCGACGGGCTCCCGCGGGCCTGGGCGGCGGTCAGACCGCGCCCGTGAAGTGCTCGCCGACGAGCCCGCGCACCACGTCCAGGTCCCGCGCGATCAACGCCTCGAGCAACGCCGTGTGTTCGGCGGCGTCCGCCACCAGGTCGGCCCGGCGCTGCCGGACCGGGCCGCCGACCAGCGGCCACTGCGCCCGCCGGTGCAGGTCATCCGCTATCTGCACCAGTTGCTGGTTGCCCGACAGGGACAGCACCGCCCGGTGGAAGGCACGGTCGGACTCCGCGTAGGTCGCGGGGCAGCCGGAGGACGCGGCGCGCGCCGTCTCCTCCGCGATCGGGCGGAGTTCGGTCCACCGCTCGACGGGCACGGTACGGGCGAGCCGCAGCATCACCGGCACCTCGATCAGCGCCCGCACCTCGGCCAGCTCGGCCAGATCCCGTGCCCCGCGCTCGACGACCCGGAAGCCGCGGTTGGGCACCACCTCGACGGCGCCCTCCAGGGTGAGCTGCTGCATGGCCTCCCGCACCGGTGTGGCCGACACCCCGAAGCGGTCGCCGAGGACCGGCGCCGAGTAGACCTCGCCGGGTTTCAGCTCGCCCGCCACCAGTGCCGTCCGCAGCGCGTCCAGGATCTGCCCGCGCACCGAGGCGCGCTGCACGACGGCCCGCGGCTGCGGGAGGGGAGGCTCACAGTGCGTGTGCTCGCCCCGCGCGCCCGGAAGGGCGGCGCCGCGCTCACGGGCCACTTCGGCCGCACGCTGCTGCGCCGGCACGCGGGCGGCGCCCTGCGTCCCGGCGGAGCCCTGCGTCCCGGCGGAGCCCTGCACGCCTTGCTTCACGGGGCCCTCCTCCGGGCTGTCGGCACTTAGGGGTCATTAACGGCGGGTTGTTACTTGTCCGTCAAGCACCTTAGGCGCACAAGGCGGCGGTTCAAATTCTCCGGAAGGCTTAGTAAGGCTAGGCTTACCTGCTCCAGCCTTCCCGCGATCAGGGATCGGTGGTCCCGCCATGCCCGCTGCGGCCTCGCCGCTCACCGCCGCGTACGCCCGCCTCACCGCCGCCTGCGCGGGCCTGGACGTGACGGTCCTGGACCCTGCGGAGCCGCTGCCGGAGGGTGACGGACGGCTCACCGGCGCCGGGCTCGCGCGAGGCGCCGCCGACCTCGACGCCTTTCTCGCCCGGGACGGGGCGCAGGTCCTGCGGGACTACGGACGGCGGGCCCGCCCGGACGTCGTCGCGTGCTTCGGCCTGCACCGCCACGCCTGGCCGGCCTGCCTGCTGATCACCGTCCCGTGGTTCCTGCACCGCCGGGCCCCCCGGCTGCCCGTGACGCATCTCTCGTACGACCGTGCCGCCGGCCGCATGGCGGTGCGCCCCGTCTCCTTCGCCTGCCTGCCGGGCGACCCGGCGGCCGCGCCGCCCGGAGCCGTCGTCGTACCCGGCGAGGAGGCACTGCGGGCCGAGGTGCGCGCGGCCGTCGCCGAGCACCTGGAGCCGGTGCTCGCCGCCTTCGGCCGCGAATGCGGCTGGGGGTCCCCCGCTCGAGCGGAGCCGAGAGCGGGGGAGGGCGGGCGCGTGGGGCATGGCGACCGACGAGGTGGTGGAGGGGCTTGTGGTACGTCGCCCACCTGCTGGGCGCGGCCGAGCAGGCGCGGGCCGTCCGGGAGCTGGAGCTGCTGCTGCCGGGGGCGACGCGACCGTATGCCGGCTCGGCCGCGTTCCGCGTGCCGACCGGGCCGGAGGGGGAGCCGCCGGCCACCCGGGACCGGACCGGCTGCTGCATGTTCTACACCGTGCGACCCGAGGACACCTGCGCCACCTGCCCGCACACCTGCGACACGGATCGCATCGCCAAACTCACTGCCACCGCAGCCGCCTGACGGTCCCTCAGTCCGTGGGCCACCCGCCCGTCCACTAAGATCACCGCCGTCGGACCTCCCGCCTCCGGACAGGTAATTCACATCTTCCTCACCCGTCTCGGGAACTTTCCGAGGAACCATCCGTACGGGTAGTCTTATTCGAACTCAACTCCCGCCCCTCACGCGGCAGTTCGAGCAGAACGCCGCCCTGGGCATCCCCTTGCACCTCCTTGGCGGCCTCTTGCCCCGAAACCCCCTGAGGGCCGTCGGGAGTGGGCCACTATGGCGGGCGTTACGCCCTATCCCAATGCAAGGGACCCCTGATGAGACTGACCGACATATCGCTGAACTGGCTGCTTCCCGGCGCCGTACTGCTCCTGGGCATGCTGGCGGCGGTGGCGGTACTCGCGCGCGGCAAGCGCTCCTCCGGGGACGCGAGCGCGGACGACTCGTGGGAGCGCAGCGAGGAGCGTCGCAGGCGCAAGGAGGCCATATACGGCACGGCCTCCTACGTTCTCCTGTTCTGCTGTGCGGCGGTGGCGGCCGCGCTCTCCTTCCACGGTCTGGTCGGCTTCGGCGAACAGAACCTCGGGCTGACCGACGGCTGGCAGTACCTGGTGCCGTTCGGCCTGGACGGCGCGGCGATGTTCTGCTCCGTCCTCGCGGTGCGCGAGGCCAGCCACGGCGACGCGGCCCTCGGCTCCCGGATACTCGTGTGGATGTTCGCCGCGGCGGCGGCCTGGTTCAACTGGGTACACGCGCCCAGGGGCGTCAGCCACGCGGGCGCCCCGCAGTTCTTCTCCGGCATGTCGCTGTCCGCGGCCGTTCTGTTCGACCGGGCGCTGAAGCAGACCCGCCGGGCCGCGCTGCGGGAACAGGGCCTGGTGCCGCGTCCGCTGCCGCAGATCCGTATCGTCCGCTGGCTGCGGGCCCCCCGCGAGACCTACAAGGCCTGGTCTCTGATGCTCCTGGAGGGCGTGCGCAGCCTGGACGAGGCGGTGGAGGAGGTCCGCGAGGACACCCGGCAGAAGGAGGAGACGCGCCGGCGCCGGCGCGATCAGGAGCGGATGGAGCGCGCCCAGCTGAAGGCCATCAGCCGGGGGCACCGCGGCTTCGTCGGCCGCGGCGGCGGCCGTCAGGTGGAGGTGCAGACGGTGGAGCGTGCCCCCGCGCAGGCGACCGCGGAGCCTGCCATATCCGCGCCGGAACAGCTGCCCGTGCGCTCACGGCCCTCCCTTCAGCCGGTCCGCAAGGGCGCTGAGCCGCTCACCGTCGACCTCACCGCGGAGGACGACACGATGGCGCTGCCGCGTCTGGACTCCCTGGAGCGCAAGCTGAAGGACCTCGAGCAGCAGTTCGGCTAGAACTCGGCTCACATCGGGGCGGGGGCGTGACCACACGGGTCACGCCCCCGCCCCGTTCCCGTCCTTGCGGCCGATCCGACTCGGGCACCGATCCGGCTCAGGCAGCCTCCGCGCCCAGTTCGAACCACACCGACTTGCCCATCCCGTGCGGACGTACGCCCCAGGCGTCCGCGAGGGACTGGACCAGCAGCAGCCCGCGGCCGTTGGTGTCCTCACCCGTGTCCGGTACGCGCAGACGCGGCCTGCGGGCCACGAAGTCCCGCACCTCCACACGGAGTCCGCGCGGTGAGACCACGGCGGTCAGGACGGCGTCGTCGTCGGTGTGCACGAGCGCGTTGGTGACGAGTTCGCTGGTGAGCAGTTCGGCTATCTCCGAGCGGCCGGGCCTGCCCCAGTGCCGCAGCAGTTCGCGCAGTTCCCGGCGGGCCTCGGGCACCGCCCTGAGATCCGCCCGCCCCAGCCTGCGCCTGAGCTGGGGCGCGTACGCCCGGTCCGTGATGGTGTCGGTCTCTTCCCCCGCGTTCGCCGAGGAGGCCCCGATCGCCACGGGACCGCCCCCTCGCGCCTGCCTCTTCATGACCCCCGCCCGCACGCTGCTCGGCCCTGCCTCTCCTGGTCGAACATGTTCACGGGGATCCATGCCCAGCGAGTCCCCGGGCACTCATGGAGGCCCGCGGACCTCCCTCTGTTCGGCCACGGCCGTCCGCCCCCCTCAGCCGGCCCCCGGGCACCGCCCCGCCGGTGCCTCGCCCGGCAGGACCGCCGTACGGCGCCCCGGGCGCCCCAGCACGGACGGACCGGAACACCCCGCACCTACCGCGGACGGTCCGTCACGGGGCGTGAAACTGGCCGGAAAACGCCGTTCTCCGGCCCCCGGTTCAGGGTCTGGGGATGTTGCGCAGGTTGGACCGGGCCAGCTGGACCATGCGGCCCACCCCGCCGTCCAGCACGATCTTCGAGGCGGACAGGGCGAACCCGGTGACCATCTCGGCACTGATCTTCGGCGGGATCGACAGGGCGTTGGGGTCGGTGACGATGTCCACCAGAGCCGGCCCCTTGTGCTTGAAGGCGTCTCTGAGCGCCCCGGCGAGCTGCTTGGGCTTCTCCACCCGCACCCCGTGGGCACCGCAGGCCCGGGCGACCGCGGCGAAGTCGGGGTTGGCGTTGGCGGTACCGTACGAGGGCAGGCCCGCGACCAGCATCTCCAACTCGACCATGCTGAGCGAGGAGTTGTTGAACAGCACGACCTTGACCGGCAGGTCGTGCTGGACCAGCGTGAGGAAGTCGCCCATCAGCATGGAGAATCCGCCGTCGCCGGAGATGGAGACGACCTGCCGGCTCCGGTCGGTGAACTGGGCTCCGATCGCCATGGGCAGCGCGTTGGCCATCGAACCGTGCGAGAAGGAACCGATGATCCGGCGGCGGCCGTTGGGAGAGATGTAGCGGGCGGCCCACACGTTGCACATGCCGGTGTCGACCGTGAAGACCGCCTGCTCGTCGGCGATCTCGTCCAGTACCGCGGCCACGTACTCGGGATGGATGGGGACGTGTTTGTCGACCTTCCGCGTGTACGCCTTGACCACGCCCTCCAGCGCATCGGCGTGCTTCTTCAGCATCTTGTCGAGGAAGCGCCGGTCGGACTTCTCCCGCACCCGCGGGATCAGACAGCGCAGCGTCTCCCGGACGTCTCCCCACACGGCGAGATCGAGCCTGGAGCGGCGGCCGAGCACCTCGGGCCGTACGTCGATCTGGGCGATCCGCACGTCGTCCGGCAGGAAGGCGTTGTACGGGAAGTCGGTGCCGAGCAGGATCAGCAGGTCGCACTCGTGGGTCGCCTCGTAGGCGGCGCCGTAGCCGAGCAGCCCGCTCATGCCGACGTCGTACGGGTTGTCGTACTGGATGAACTCCTTGCCGCGCAGGGCGTGCCCCACGGGTGACTTGATCAGCTCGGCGAACCGCATGACCTCGGCGTGCGCGCCGGCCGTGCCGCTGCCGCAGAACAGGGTGACTCTGCCGGCCGCGTCGATCATCTCCACCAGTCGCTCGATCTCGGCGTCGCTGGGCCGGACGGTGGGCCGGGAGGTGACGAGGGCGCTCTCGAACGCCTTCTCCGGGGCGGGTTGGGCGGCGATGTCGCCGGGCAGCGAGACCACGCTCACGCCGCTCTGCCCGACCGCGTGCTGGATGGCGGTCTGCAGCAGCCGGGGCATCTGCTTGGGACTGGAGATCAGCTCGCTGTAGTGGCTGCACTCCTGGAACAGCCGGTCCGGGTGGGTCTCCTGGAAGTAGCCGAGGCCGATCTCGCTGGAGGGGATGTGCGAGGCGAGGGCGAGCACCGGGGCCATGGAGCGGTGGGCGTCGTAGAGGCCGTTGATGAGGTGCAGGTTGCCCGGGCCGCACGAGCCGGCGCAGGCCGCCAGCTTTCCGGTGATCTGGGCCTCGGCGCCGGCCGCGAAGGCGGCGGTCTCCTCGTGCCGTACGTGGATCCAGTCGATGGCGGCGTTGCGGCGGACGGCGTCGACGACCGGGTTGAGGCTGTCGCCCACGACGCCGTACAGGCGCCGCACACCCGCGCGGACGAGGATGTCGACGAACTGCTCGGCGACGTTCTGTTTGGCCATGGCTCTCGTCTGCCCCTTCGCTGTCCCGGGATCCGTCCCTCCCGTTCCATCAATCCACAGGGGCCGCGGTTACGCCTCCCATACGGCCGCCGCCGTGCGGTCGTCGGCGTAGCCCTTCACCCGCACCTGTACGTCCGCGAGGAACGCGGCGAGGCCGGGCGGGGTGCGGCCGGACCAGCGGCGGGCCAGGTAGGCGCAGAGCGCGGGCTCGCCGCGCAGCGGTTCGGCGAGGCCTCCGGTGCCCATGACGAGCACGTCACCCGTGCGGGCTACCGAGGCGCGGAACCGGAAGGGTTCGGGGGGCGGCTCCGGGGCCGGCTCGTACGGGCTCGGCGGGGTCGGGATGCCGAGGTCCATGGTGAGCCGGTCGCCCTCGGGGGTCTCGGAGGGCGGGGAGCCGAAGCCGAGGACGGGTTCGCCGGGGGTGCCGGCAGGCGGGACGTGCGGCTCGATGTCCTGCCACTCGCCGTCCCGCAGCCGGAACAGGCCGCCCTCACCGACGCCGAAGAACACGCGGGTGCGGCAGTCGGGGTCGGCGGGCAGCAGCAGACAGCGCAGGCTCGCCGTGTACCCCTCGGGGTCCAGGTCCTGTTCGACGGCGGCGGCGCGCAGCTTGCCGAGACTGCGGGCGGTCAGCCGGTGCAGTCCCGACTTCAGGTCGCCGCGCCGGGCGGCCCGGATGTCCTCGGCCAGCCTCTGGTGACTGCGGCCCACCGCCCGCCCGATCAACTCGCACGCCTCGGCCGCCGCCAGGTGGGCATACGGTGTGGCCCGCGCGCCGGTCGCCGTGGCGACGAACAGCAGGGCCTGCTCCCCCGTCCCGAACCGCGCGGTGAGCAGCGCGTCCCGGCGCGGCTCACCCCGAAAGCGCGCGGAGTCCCCGCGCGACGACACGGCCCGCAGCGTGCAGGCCCCGTACCGGGCGCCGTCCAGCACGGTGTCGGCGACCAGTTCACCGAGCTCGTCGGGGTCGGCGGCGGGAAGGGCGGTGGGCTCGGGGTCGTAGGTGGGTGGTCCGGAGCCCACGTGGTCGAGGGAGGACAGGGGCGGGGGCGGCAGGGGTACGACGGGGAGGTCCGGGGAGACGGCCTCGGGCCGGTCGCCGACGGCGAACCGGGAGGCCGGGGCCTCGGGCACGAAGGATCCGGTCACCGCGTGCACCGGCTCAGCGGGGCCCACGGAGCCGCCGGCCACGGGCGGGAAGGGCACCGGTGTCCCGGGCTCGGCGGGCGGGGGTTCCCAGGGGGCCCGTCCAGCGGGTGGTGTGTCCGGGGCGACGGGAGGCACCGGCGGAGCGGCCGGACCCGTCGGAGGCGGCGAACCCGCGGGCGCGACAGGAGGAACCGGCGGAGCCGTCGGGGGCGGAGGCGGCGAACCCGCGGGCGCGGCGGGGCCCGTGGGAGCGGGCGGGTCGGCGGGGTCCGGGGGCGCGTCGGGTGGGGCCGGGGCGCGCTGCGCCGGTACCACGCGCTCCCCGGGCGGCTGCTGGGGCGGCTGCTCGGGTGGTTCGTCCGGCACCGGTCCCCCGGAGTCCCGCCGTGCTTCCCCCGCTCCCCCGGGCCGTCCCTCCACCGCGTTCGTCGCCGAGGTGAAGCGGTCGTCCAGGGAGTCGGGCGCGGCCGTGGGGCCCGTGTCCCCGGTGGAGTCCCCGTACAGCTGCCCCCACCAGTCGTCCTCGTGACGGGTGGGCCTACCCCCCTGCTGGCTCATGCCCCTAATTGTCCACCGCACGCGCCGTATGAAAACGGGGCATCGGGAAAATCCGGCGCGCCCGACCGCCTCGAACGGCGTGTCGAGGGACGGCCCGAACTGTCGTACGAGCAAAGGGCGAAGGCCGCCGGGCGGTCCCACCCCCCACGGGAGGACCGCCCGGCGACAACGGTGTGACCCGGCCCCGCATCCCCTTCGTGCGCTCGCGCACGTCCGGGCCCGGATCACCGTCACGCACGACCGGCTCGCCGAAGGCGCCGGTCGATTGGCCGGATTGTGGCTTGGTTTCCTGGGAGGCGGCTGTGGGTCCGGCCCATGCCGCGCGTCGTTGGGAGGCCCCACCTTGGCAGAGTCACCACCGGTACGGCGATGATGTGCGGCGGCGGGTTTGCGCCGTGGCCGTTTTCCGCCAGGGAGCTCCGCGTGGACGGCTTGTTCTCAGGGGAGGGACGTGGGTCGATGCTGGCAGCCATAGGCCTGGACGAGACGCACGAGGCGGCGTACCGGGCGCTGGTGTCCGTGGGCGCCGCCGAGGTGGCCGATCTGGCGCGGCGCCTGTCGCTGGCCGAGCCGGACACCGAACGTGCGCTGCGCCGGCTGGAACGCCAGGGGCTGGCGGCCCAGTCACCCGCGTGGCCGGGCCGCTGGGTGGCGGCGCCACCCGGGGTGGCGCTGGGCGCACTGCTCACCCAGCAGCGGCACGAACTGGAGAAGGCGGAGCTGGCGGCGGCGCTGCTGGCCGAGGAGTACCGGGCGGCGGCAGCCGAACCGGGAGTGCACGACCTGGTGGAGGTGGTGACCGGCGCCTCGGCGGTCGCCCAGCGCTTTCTGCAGCTGCAGCTGGGCGCGGCCGACGAGGTGTGCGCGCTGGTCACCGGCAACCCGGTGGTGGTCTCGGGGGCGGAGAACGACGCCGAGGAGCAGGCGGCCGGGCGCGGGGTCGGCTACCGGGTGGTGGTGGAGCGTTCGGTGCTCGACCTGCCGAACGGGCTCACCGAGCTGACGACGGCGCTCGGCCGGGAGGAGCGGGTGCGGGTGGTGGACCGGGTGCCGACGAAGCTGGTGATCGCCGACCGTTCCCTGGCCATGGTGCCGCTGACCTCGCGGACGGCCGAGCCGGCCGCCCTGGTGGTGCACGCGAGCGGTCTGCTGGAACTGCTCGCCGGGCTGTTCGAGTCGGTGTGGCGGGAGGCGCTGCCGCTCCGGCTGGGCGAGTCCGGGGTGACCGAGCAGCAGCCCGACGGCCCGGACGCCACCGATCTGGAGGTGCTCTCGCTGCTGCTGGCCGGGCTGACCGACGCGAGCGTGGCCAAGCAGCTCGACCTGGGGCTGCGGACCGTACAGCGGCGGGTCAAGCGGCTGATGGAGCTGAGTGGCGTGACGACCCGGCTGCAGCTGGGCTGGCACGCCTACGAGCGGGGCTGGGTGTCGCGCGAAAGCTCCCCGTGACCTGCGGCTTCTTCGCTCCTGCGGCACTCTGGGCGGATGGGAGCGTGGGAACTCCTGCTGGTCGGCGTGGTGATCGCGCTCGGCCTGTGCGGAGTGCTGGTGCCCGGGGTTCCGGGGTCCTGGCTGGTGTGGGCCGCGGTCCTGTGGTGGGCGCTGACGGACCCCCGTCCGGTGGCGTGGGGCGTCCTGGTCGGGGCCACCGCGGTGCTGCTGCTGTCCCTGGTGGTGCGCTGGGCGCTGCCGCCGCGCCGGCTGCGGGCGAGCGGCGCCTCGCCCCGCACGGGCGTGTACGCCGGCGGCGGCGCGCTCCTCGGTTTCCTGCTGGTCCCGGTGGTGGGCGCGCTGCCCGGGTTCATGGCCGGGATCTATCTGCACGAACGGCTGCGGCTCGGCGGTCACGGCGAGGCGATGGCCGCGCTGCGCACCACGATGCGGGCGGGCGGCTCCAGCGTCCTCGCCGAGCTGTTCGCGTGTCTGCTGATCGCGGGGGCGTGGCTGGGGGCGGTGCTGTGGGCCTGAAGAACGGTCGGCGGGCGACCGGGGCGGGGCGGGCCGGTCAGTGGTCCAGTGCGTGGCCGACGGTTTCGGCGACCGCGTTCTGACCCGCGTCGTCGAAGTGCAGGTGGTCGCCCTGGTCGTAGGCGGGCAGCAGGCGCTGGGGGTCGGCCGGGTCGCGCAGGGCGGCGTCGGCGTCGGCGACCGCGTCGAAGGCTCCGCCGGTGCGGATGAACGCGTTGACCTGCTGCCGTACGGCCTCGCGGGCCGCGTTGAAGAGGCGGTGGCCGCGGTACGGGGTGAGGGTGACGCCGATGACCGGAATGCCCCGGGTGTGGGCGAGGGCGACGATCGTGCGGTACGCGTCCGTGAGGGCGGCGGGGTCGTTCGCCTCGGGCGAGCCGTTGATGTCGTTGACGCCCTCGAACACGACCAGGACCCGCACTCCCGCCCGGTCCAGGGCGTCCGCGCCGAGGCGGCTGAGGCCGCTCGGTCCGGTGCCCTCGTGCAGCAGGCGGTTGCCGGAGATCCCGGCGTTGAGGACGCCGAGCCGGCTCGTGCGCAGGCGTTCGGCGAGCCGGTCGGGCCAGCGGTGGTTGGCGTCGGGGGTGGAGCCGTTGCCGTCGGTGAGCGAGTCGCCGAAGGCGACGACGCTGTCGGTGGCGGTGCCGAGGACGTCGACGCCCGTGACGTAGTACCAGGAGCCGGTGGCCGTCGTGTACGCGGAGCCGTCCTCGTCGTCCGCGTGGCCGGCCCCGGCCGGGGCCACGTAGCTGGTCTGCATGGCCTGGCGGTGGAAGGTGGCCGGGCCGCTGTCGTCCGGGGTGAAGACGGTGACCAGCAGGTCGGCGCCGTCCCGGGCGGACAGCGGGACGGGATCGGTGAACAGGTCGTGGCCCGGTGCGACGGTGGCGGTGCGGGCGCCGTGGAAGGTGGCGGTGCGCAGGGTGCCGGGCGCGGCGCCCGGTCCGGCGGTACCCCGGAGCGCGACGGTGACCTCGCCGAGGCGCAGGGGCGCGGTGCCGAGCCGGTTGCTGAGCTGGATCCGCACGGCGGTGCCACCCACGCTGAGGTGGACGACATTGCGGATGGCGGCGCCGGGCAGCGCGGGGGTGGTGCCGGAGGGGGCGGTCTCCCAGGTGCCGGTCCAGGCGCCCGAGCCCGGGGCGGGTGCGGTGAGGGTCGGCGCCTGCGGCTGGGCGGGTTCCGCGGCGGCCCGCGCCGTGGTGGCCGGCAGCATCGCGAGCAGAAGTGCCGCGACGCCGCGTACGGTCTTGCCCATGGGTGCGCCCGCCTTCCGTGGCTCGTCGGAGGCGACCGTGCCACACGCCCCCCGCGCGACGGCGCAGCGCCACCACCGATCCACCCGCTCGGCCCAGCGGGGCGTGGGGCGCGGGTCCTGGGAAGGTCCCGGGGCGGTGAGCCGGCCCTGGCGGGTACGCGGCGTCGAAATCCGCGATGCGGCCGAACTCCTGCTCGGCCCGTACGAGTTGGTGCTAGGCCGCCGGAAGCACGCCCTCCAGGGTCAGCAGCCGCACCTTTCGGTCGAGGCCGCCGGCGTACCCGGTCATCGAGCCGTTCGCTCCGATCACCCGGTGGCAAGGGCGCACGATCAGCAGCGGGTTGGCGCCGATCGCCCCGCCGACGGCGCGGACGGCGGCGCGCGGTGCGCCGATGCGTCGGGCGATCTCGCCGTAGGTCGTGGTCGCGCCGTACGGAACCGAGTCGAGGGCGGCCCACACCCGCTCCCGGAACTCGGTGCCGTGGGTGCGCAACGGCAGCCGGAACTCCCGGAGTTCACCGGCGAAGTAGGCGGCGAGCTGGTCCTCGGCCGCCCGGAAGGGCCCCGGGTCGGGCCGCCGGTCGTCCGGGACGACTCGGCCGCCCTTCTGTCCCGGCACGGACAGCGAGGTGAGGGCGCCGTCCGCGCCGGCGGTGAGCAGCAGCCGTCCGACCGGGCTGTCCACGCCCGTCCAGAACATGGTCTCCATCAGGCGCTCGACTCCCCCGCGACCCGCAGGTGCTGGGCGGCGTACGACCGCCAGGGCCGCCAGGCGTCGGGGACGTCGAGGCCGGGCGGGGCCACGTCGGGGTCGCCGAGGGCGCGGACGCGGACGGTGGCGGCGACCGCCGGGTCCACGCCGGGCAGGGCGAGCAGGGCCTGCTGGGCGTCGTCCCGGTCGGCGCCGGGGTCCAGCCGCAGGGTGCCGTCGGCGAGGGCGGCGGCGAGCGCGCCGAGGGGGCCGCCGGGCTCGGCCTCGGCGAGGGCCGCGGGCTCCGGGAAGAGGTGGGTCAGGCTGCCGCAGGGGGCGTCGAGGGCCTTGCCGTACCGGCGGACCAGTTCCTCCGCCCCGGCCACTCCCACCAGCGCCCGTACCGCGGGCTCCAGCGGGTCGACGGCGCCGGGCGAGCGTAGTCCGGGCCGGGCGGCGACCAGCGGGGCGAGTACCGGGTCGGCCGCGAGCCGCTCGTCCACCGCATACGGGTCGGCGTCGAGGTCGAACAGACGGCGCAGCCGCTGCACCGCGGTGGTCAGGTCCCGTGGGTCGGTGAGGTGCAGCCGCGCGTCGAGCCAGCCGCCCGGATGCGTGCCCCGGCCCGGCTTCGGGCCCCCGGCGCGCTCTTCCACGGCGACGAGCGCGGTGCCGTACGGCAGCCGCAGCGTGCGCCGGTAGGTACGGCCGCCGGGGGCGCCGCTCACCTCCTCGACGCCGGGTACGGCCTCCCGCGCCAGCTGGTCGAAGACGGCGGCGGCCTGGTAGGGGCCCCGGTGGGCGAGCCGGAGCGGGATGCCCGCCCCGGGCGTGGCCCGGCGGGCGCCCCGGCCCCGGGGCGCGGCGGCCCGTACCTCGGTCGGCGTCGAGTCGTACACCTCGCGGATGGTGTCGTTGAACTGCCGCACGCTGGCGAACCCGGCCGCGAACGCGATCTCCGTGACCGGCAGATCAGTGGTCTGGAGCAGTACCCGGGCCGTGTGCGCACGCTGGGCGCGGGCCAGCGCCACCGGTCCGGCGCCGAGTTCGGCGGTGAGCTGCCGCTGCACCTGCCGGGCGCTGTAGCCGAGCCGGGAGGCGAGGCCCGCGACGCCCTCGCGGTCCACCACGCCGTCGGCGATCAGGCGCATGGCCCGGCCGACGGCGTCCGCGCGGACGTTCCACTCGGCGGACCCCGGCACGGCGTCCGGCCGGCAGCGCCGGCAGGCCCGGAAACCGGAGCCCTGTGCCGCGGCGGCCGTCGGGAAGAACCGCACGTTGTGCCGCTTCGGCGTCACCGCGGGGCAGCTGGGGCGGCAGTAGATCCCGGTCGTCTCGACGGCGAAGAAGAACGCACCGTCGAACCGCCCGTCCCGGCTGCGCACCGCTTCGTACCTGGTGTCCTCGTCCATCACGCGTTCCATTGTCGCCCCCGGGCAGGGGGCGGTCTGGCGGAAATCGGACGTGCAGTTCCCTGCGGCCGGCGGACGGAGCCGTCCCACTGGTCGATCCCGGCGGGTGCCGTGGCAGCCCGCCGGGAAGACGTCAACGGGCACGGAGCGTCAGCTCCAGCGGCCCCGCTTGGCCTCCATCGCCGCCCTGCCCTGCGCACCCTTGCGCTTCCAGTCCTTCTTGATCTCGGCTCGCAGCCGGGCGTCCGTCTTGGCGACGATCCACTGGTTCTCCCGCATCAGCTTGCGGTAGCTCTCCAGCCGCCGGACCGGAAGCCGGCCGCTGTCCACGGCGGAGCGGACCGCGCAGCCGGGCTCGGTCTCGTGACCGCAGTCGTGGAAGCGGCATCCTTCGGCGAGTTCCTCGATCTCGGAGAACACCTGCCCGACCCCGCTCTCGGCGTCGAACAGGCCGACGCCCCGCAGTCCGGGGGTGTCGATGAGCACGCCCCCGGAGGGCAGGGGCAGCAGGTTGCGGGTGGTCGTGGTGTGCCGGCCCTTGCCGTCCATGTCCCGGGTGGCCTGTACGTCCATGACCTCCTCGCCGGCGAGCGCGTTGGCGAGGGTGGACTTGCCCGCGCCGGACTGCCCGAGCAGCACCGACGTGCCCGAGCCGACGAGCGCGACCAGCGTGTCCAGGCCGTCGCCGTGCAGGGCGCTGACGGTGAGCACGGGCACGCCGGGCGCGCTCGTCTCGACGTCCTGGACCAGATGGGCCAGGGTCACCGGGTCCGGCACGAGGTCGGCCTTGGTGAGCACGACCACGGGCTGGGCGCCGGACTCCCACGCCAGGGCGAGGAACCGTTCGACGCGCCCGAGGTCGAGTTCGACGGCGAGGGAGACCGCGACGACGGCGTGGTCGACGTTGGCCGCGAGGATCTGCCCCTCGGACCGCTTGGAGGAGGTGGAGCGCACGAAGGCCGTGCGCCGCGGCAGACACGCGCGCACATAGCGGGGGTTGCCGCCGGGTTCGACGGCGACCCAGTCACCGGTGCACACGACCCGCAGCGGGTCGTGCGGGGTGACGAAGGCGGTGTCGGCACGCAGCACCCCGCCCGGGGTGACCACGTCGCACCGGCCGCGGTCGACCCGGATCACCCGTCCGGGCAGCAGCCCTTCGGCCTCGTAGGAGGTGAACGCGTCGGCCCAGGCGTCGTCCCAGCCGTAGGGAGCCAGCGCGGAGAAATCAGCGGAGCTGGAAGTCAAGGGAGACCCTTCACAAGGGTGGCCCCGGCGCGCGCGTACGGCGCAGGTCGGTCAGCCGGTGGCCACGGAGGTGGACTTGATGAGTTCCTGAATGAGGGCAGCGCCCAGCACAGTGACAGCCATCGGTCGACACCTCCTCGCTCCGCTCGTACGTACGCACACCGTCTCGGCGTGCGCGATCACTCTAGCCCGCCTCCGGCGCCCCGCGTCAACGCGTTTTCCGGCGCCGGTCGCGGACGCGGCTCCCGTCAGTTCGTCGCGCAGGCCGCGCCGTTGAGGGTGAACGCGTACGGCGGCCGGTTCTTCCCCTGCCAGGACCCCACGAACCCGAACGTCAGGGTGCCGTGCGCGGGGACGGCCCTGTTGTAGTCGGCCGCGGTGGCCGTGACGCGGGAGCCGTTCTGGTGGACCGTCGCGTCCCACATCTGGCCCGCCTGCTGGCCGTCGCGGAAGCTCCAGGCGACCTGCCAGCCGGAGAGCGGCTTGCCGGTGGTGACGGTGACGGTGGCCTGGAAGCCGTCGCTCCACTGGCTGTCCAGGTGGTAGGCGACCCGGCAGGCGGGTGGGGGTGCGGGTGCGGTCGTGCGGCTCGGGCCGCCGCTGGTGGTGGCCGAGGAGGTGCCCTGGGGTTCGGGGTCGGGGTTCTTCCGGTCCGGCTCGGCCTTCGTGGCGGACGGGGACGGGGTGGTGGAGGGCGAGTGGGAGGGGGTCGGGTCGGCGGGGCGGGAGGTGGCGGGGGCGGCGACCGGCCGGCTGTCGTCGTCGCGGGCGGCCACCTCGTCGTCGCCGGAGCCGCCGAACGGCATCATCGACACGCCGAGGGCCAGGGCCGACAGCAGGACGGCCGCGGCGAGCAGGCCGTTGCGCAGCACGCGGCCGCGGCCCGAGTGGTCCTTCGGGTCGCCGCCGTCGGTGTCGGCGCCCGGCGGCCGACCCGCACCGAGCCGGACCTCGGCGGCGCGGCGCCGGCGCTCCAGATAGGCGAGGCCGCCCCAGCCGACGACCCCGCCGGCCAGCGCGGCGGGCAGGCCTCCGCCGTGCAGGCGCAGACAGGCGGCGGCCTCGGCGCACCGCACGCAGGTGGCGAGGTGCCGGGAGAGGTCGCCCGGTGTGTCGGCGGCCGGCGAGCGGGTGACCGCGTCCAGCAGCCGGGCGTAGCTGCGGCACTGCGCGTCCATCGGGGTGTCCAGATGCGCACGGTGGCAGCGGTCCCGGAACAGCGAGCGGACCTGGTCGAGTTCCTCGGCGACGGTGGCCGGGTCGAGGCCGAGCCGGCGGGCCACGGTCGGCAGGGGCAGGGCCTCCACCTCGGCGAGCCACAGCAGCGAGGCGTCCGCCTCCTGCATGTCCCGCATTCCGCGCAGGGCGACCGGGCGCTGCAGCGGCGGACCGGTGTAGCGGGCGGCGCTGTCGGAGTTGAGCCACAGTCTCAGCTCGGGATCCAGCTTGTGCCCCTGGCCGTCGGCCTCCCAGCCGGCGGCCGTGTTGCGCACGGCGGTCAGCAGTTCCGGGATCATCGGCAGCCGGCCGGCGCGCCGCCCGGGGCCACGCTGCGGCACCGTCCCGGCGGCGCGCGCCTCGCGCATGCCGACGGTGAACGCCTCGGTCGCGAGCTGATGGGCCGTCAGGGATCCCGAGGTGCACAGGTCCGCGTAGGAGAGCACCGCGTCCCAGCACTCCGAGAACAGCGCCGCCTCGGTGGGGTCCTGGGGGCTCGGCAGGTCGGGCATGGGACTCCTGCATCCACGTGCGAGGTCAACTCGCCTCAGGGGGAATGGAGTTGGAGGGAACCTCGCGGCGGGCAGGAGCCTTTCACGTCTTCGACACAACTGACAAGCGGCGTATTCAAATTCGGTGACCGGGAGGTCGCGTGACGTGACCGCGGGTGCCCGGGACGACGGCTCCGAACCCTGGTACGGATGACGGCGCCGTTCGGCTCAACGCCCCCGCCCCCTGTTTTTCGGGAGGGTCACACCTCCGCCGGTTCCGCGGCGGGCAGGCTGTCCATGAAGGAGCTGACGGAGAACACCGCGTGGCCGGGTCCGGGCGGCCCGTAGCCGGGGGGCGAGGAGAGCCCGAAGTCGTCCATCGTGGCGCGGTAGGCCTCCAGGAGCCGGATGTGGTACTCCAGCGGCGCGCCCTGCGGGTTGGCCTTTCCGAGCGGGGTGGTGGGCTCCGGGCACCAGGTGGTGAAGCGGGGCGTGATGCCGTGCGACATGAAGAACCGCAGGCCCTCGGTGGTGGAGGCGATGGCCTCGTCGACGGATGTGAAGCCGAACGGCTCGGCCATCTCCACGCCGGCCACGAAGTTGGGGATCACGTTGCGCGCGCCGAAGATCTCCGCCGAGTCCAGGATCCGCTTGTGCCACTCGTCCCGGCCGACGTACCGCTCCTTGCCGGGGCAGTACAGCTCGAACAGCCGGCGGTCCCACACCTCGAAGTTGGGGTGGTAGATCTGCACGCCGTAGTCCTTGAACCGCTGCACGTCGGCCTTGGGCAGCGCCTGCGCCACGACCTTGCCGATCCAGCGGCCCGGGAAGCGCTCCTCGATGGCCTTGGCGTAGTGGCCGTAGAAGTCGGCCTCGTCCCGGCCCGCGACCGTCTTGGTGATGGCGCCGCCGGTGAGGGTGTAGGCGGTGGACGCCTTCTGGGTGTCGTACCGGTCGATGATCTCGAGGGCCTCGAGGACCTCCTCGACGTCCTTCACCCCCGTGTACGGCCGCCCGGCCGCCTTGTGCTGGCGCCAGTTGTGGTTGATGTCGCAGTACTGGCACTCCTCCTTGGCGCCGAAGTACTGGCAGACCCGGAAGACGGTCAGGTAGATCAGGTAGCCCCACTGGATGGTGGGGGCGACCTCCATGACGGACTTCCCGTTGGAGAGGGTGTGCCGGTAGTACTCCGGCATCGGGGGCACGCCGACGTCGGCGATCCGCCTGCCGTCGAGGTACAGCCCGAGCAGCCCCTCCTCGTCGGCGGCTACCCGGTACGGCGACGCCGGGTTCACCCGTACGGAGACGACGGTACGGCGCAGGTCGTACGGGCCGCCGGTGAGGATGATCTCCTCCGGGGGCCGGCGCAGCGCGGCCTCGCCCAGCTCGGGCAGGGTGCCGTGGTCGAAGGAGAAGATGAAGTACGACTTCGGCTTGACCTCGCCGCTCTCGTTGTCACTGAGGGCCGACGGGTCGAAGGCGACGCCACCCCGGAGCAGGTCCTCCTTGAAGACGGCCTCCCGTGGCACATGCGGGAAGCGCTCCATCAGATCCTCGACCAGCGCGGTGCGACTGCCCATCCGTAATCTCCTCCCGGCTCAGGCGTTCAGCACTCACCGTATGCCCCCGGGTCGGCGTCGGCCGTGCCGGGTCCCCGCACGCCGGGCCGTGTGTCCCGGTACGGGAGTGCCGGCCCGGCAGCCCCGGCCCGGCGCAGCACCTCCGGCTGCTCCTCGGGGTCGGTGGTGCCGGAGGGGAGAGGCCACGGAGTCCGCCAGGGGTCGGCTCGCGCGTCGGGGGGAGTCGTGGAGCACCAGGTGCGTGCCCAGGACCGGGTGCCGGCTGCCGGGCAGCCCGGTGCGGTGCGGGGCCGGGCGGACGGCGGCGCCGCCCCCCTCGCCTCGTGTTCCTCCTGTGCGCCCTCACGCAGTCCGCTCGAGGGCCGCCCGGTCGACGGCGTGCAGCAGGCCGGCGCCCGCCGACAGCCGCCCGGCCTCCTCCACCACCGTCAGCCCGAGACGGGCCACCTCGTTGCCCTGGGAGCCGGCGAGGTGCGGGGTCACGAAGGCGTTGGGCAGGTCGAACAGCGGGGAGTCGGCGGGCAGCGGCTCGGGGTCGGTGACGTCGAGCACGGCGCTGAGGCGCCCGGTGCGCAGTTCCGCGATCAGCGCGTCGTGGTCGACCAGGGCGCCGCGCGCGGTGTTGATCAACACGGACCCGGTGGGCATCAGGCCGAGTTCGCGGGCGCCGACCAGATGCCGGGTCTCGGGGGTCTGCGGGGCGTGCAGTGTGACGATGTCCGAGGTGCGCAGCAGGTCGTCCAGCGGCAGCAGAGGTACGCCGAGCCGAGCCGCCTCGGCCTGGTCGACGTACGGGTCGGTGAGACCGGCCCTCAGGTCGTGGGGCCGCAGCAGTTCGATCAGGCGCCGGCCGATGCGGGAGGCGCCGACGATGCCGACGCGGCGGCCGTGGTTGCCGATGCCGGGGACGATGTCGCCGTAGGGGAAGGTGCGGCGGCTGCGCAGCAGGTCGCGGAAGGCGAAGGCGCCCTTCCCGGCGAGCAGGATCATGGCGAGGGTGTACTCGGCGACGGGCAGGGCGTTGGCGGCGGCGGCCGAGGAGACGACGATGCCGCGCTGCCAGACCTCCGGGGTGGTGAAGCCCTTGACCGAGCCGGCCGCGTGCAGCACCGCGCGGAGCGCCGGGGCCGCGTCCAGGACCGCCGCGTCCAGGCGGGGGCAGCCCCAGCCGGTGATCAGGACCTCGGTGCGGGCGAGGGTCTCGCGCAGCCGTGGATCGGTGAAGTCCTCCGCCACCAGAGTGGAATCGATTTCCACCGACCCGCGCAGCCGGTCGAGCAGCTCCGGCGGGAAGAGGTGCGGCACATTCCGGGCCTTCATGGCGAAAAGCGCCTGGGGACGCTCGGACAAGGAAGTGACCTTCCGGCTCGGTGACGCGCGGACAGCAACCGTTCTCTACGGTAGGTCTCGGCGAATGAGAGGGTCAACGAACAGGCACTTCCGGAGGGACGGCAGGGATGACGGAGTCGGCGCAGACGGTCACCAACTGGGCGCGCAACATCACGTACACGGCGAAGGAGTTCCACCGCCCGGACACGCTGGACACGCTCAGGGCCCTGGTGGCCGGCAGCGCGAAGGTGCGGGTGCTGGGCAGTGGCCACTCCTTCAACCGGATCGCCGAACCGGGCGGCGAGGGCGTGCTCCTGTCGCTCGCCGCTCTGCCGCCGGTGATCGACGTGGACACCGCGGCCCGTACGGTGCGCGTCTCGGGCGGTGTCCGGTACGCGGAACTCGCCCGCGCGGTCCACGCGCAGGGTCTCGCGCTGGCCAACATGGCGTCACTGCCGCACATTTCGGTGGCCGGCTCGGTGGCGACCGGCACCCATGGCTCGGGGGTGGGCAACGGTCCGCTCGCGGCGGCGGTGCGGGCGGTGGAGCTGGTGACGGCGGACGGCTCGACGGTGTCGATCGGCCGGGACGACGCCCGTTTCGACGGCGCCGTCACCTCGATCGGCGCACTCGGGGTGGTCACCGCGCTCACCCTGGACGTCGAGCCGTCGTACGAGGTCGAGCAGCACTTGTTCACCGAACTTCCCCTGGCCGGGCTGGACTACGAGGCGGTGGCGGCCTCCGCCTACAGCGTGAGCCTGTTCACCGACTGGCGGGAGCCCGGTTTCCGGCAGGTGTGGGTCAAACGCCGCACCGATCAGGCGCCGGTGGACTTCCCGTGGGCCGCACCCGCGACCGAGGCGCTGCACCCGGTGCCGGGGATGCCCGCGGTCAACTGCACCGAGCAGTTCGGCGTGCCGGGGCCCTGGCACGAGCGGCTGCCGCACTTCCGGGCGGAGTTCACCCCGAGCAGCGGCGAGGAGCTCCAGTCGGAGTATCTGCTGCCGCGGCCGGCGGCCGGCGACGCGCTGCACGCCCTCGACGGCATCCGGTCGGCGGTCTCCGGCGTGCTGCAGACCTGCGAGGTGCGTGCGGTGGCCGCCGACCCGCAGTGGCTCAGTCCGGCCCACGGCCGGGACTCGGTGGCCCTGCACTTCACCTGGATCGCGGACACGGCCGCCGTGCTGCCGGTGGTCCGCCGGGTGGAGGAGGCGCTGGACGCCTTCGATCCGCGCCCGCACTGGGGCAAGGTGTTCACCACGCCGTCCGCGGCGCTCCGCCGGCGGTACGCACGCCTGGCCGACTTCCGGGCGCTGGTCGAAACCCTCGACCCCACCGGCAAGTTCACCAACGCGTTCGTCCGGGACGTCCTGGGGGACTGAGCAGGGTCTTCTCCAGTCGGGCGGAACAGCCTCTAGGATGAGGCATGGAATCGAACTTGACGCATTCCGGGACGAGTTGGGACCGGCGACGCGCAGCGGTCCTGACTTCCCTGCTGGGTGCGGCGGCCCTCGGATGGACCGCGGTCGCGCTGAGCGTGCACACGACCGGCTCGACCGCGGTGGAACCCGGCAGTGTGAGCGATGCCGATCTGGCCCGGCTGGGCGCCGTTGTGATGGCCGTCATCGCGGCGGTGGCGGCCGGACTGTGGTGGCACCACCGGGCGACCGTGCGCCGGCCGGTGACCGGCGGAGGCTGGGCGCGGGCGGCGTTCGCCGTCTCCGCCGTCCATTCGCTGTTCGTCCTGCCGCTGATCGTGTTCGCCTCCTGGGACTGGAAGGCCCTTGCGATCGCGTTCACGTGCGCGGTGCTCGCGGGCGGTGTGCGGGAGACCGCCGGGGTGACGGCAGCCGCCGGCGGCCGCACGGACTCGCCGATCCCGATGGCCGGCTGACGACGGCTGTACGGCGTGACCGGCTCGGAGCGCCCGGGCGGTGCCGTACCCGGTCGTCGCTCGCACCATCGGACTTTGTACAGTCCCTTTCCTAACCCCTTGTCGAAAGCCCCTCCCGGCCCATAGCCTGGCGCCGCGCCGGTGGCTCACGCCGCCCCGGCCTGGCCTGACGGGACGGGAGGGGCAGCTCCGTGAAGCGCACATCACGTGACATCCGCACGGCGAACCGCTACGAGGTGCTGCGCCAGATCATCGCCGAGTCGCCCACCTCCCGGCAGGAGCTGGCGGCCGCCACCGGACTGAGCCTGGCCACGGTGGCCACCCTCGTCGGCGAGCTGCTGGACCTGCGCATGATCACCGAGGTCGGTTTCGAGGACTCGGCCGGGGGCCGGCCGCGGGGCCTGGTCGCGGTCAACGCGTCGGGGGGCGCGCTGATCGGCGTCGACATCGCGGAGACCTACGTCCACGTGGAGCTGTTCGACCTGGCGCTCAGCGTGCTGGCCCGCGCCGACGAGGACATGCGGCCGGGCGAGAGCCGGCCGGAGCAGGTCGTCGGCCATGTGGCGGCCGCCGTCGGCTCGGTGGTCGCCCAGGCCGGGGTCGAGGCGGCCCGAGTGCTGGGGGTCGGGGTGAGCGTGCCGGGCCAGGTGGACCGGGACACCGGCGTCGCCGAGTACGCGCCCAACTGGAACTGGCACGACGTCCCGCTGCTCGACCTGCTCGCCGAACACATCGCCCACCCCCTGTACCTGGACAATCCGTTGCGCGCCTGCGCGGTGGCCGAGCTGTGGTTCGGGGCGGCGCGGGGACGCGGGGACGCCGTGGTGGTGAACCTCGGCACCGGTGTCGGCGCCGGGCTGGCCCTCGGCGGTGGGCTGCACCGGGGCGTGAGCAACAGCGCCGGCGAGTGGGGCCACACCACGCTCGTGCTGGACGGGCGGTTGTGCCACTGCGGCAACCACGGCTGTGTGGAGACGTACGTGGGCGCGCCCGGCATCATGCAGAACCTGCGTGAACTGAGCCCGCAGTCCACGCTGTTGCACCCCGAGGACCAGACGGCCACCATCGACGCGCTGGCCCGGGCGGTCGCCGCGAGCGACCCGGTGGCGGTCAAGGTGGTCCGGGACACCGCCCGCTATCTGGGCGCGGGAATCTCCGACCTGATCAACCTCCTCAACCCCGAAGTGGTCGTGCTCAGCAGCTGGGTGGCCTCCCGGCTGGGCGAGCCGCTGCTCGGGGAGGTTCGCGCGGCCGTCGCCCGGCACGCGCTGAGGCGGCCGCTGGCCGCCACCGAGATCGTCCTCTCCCCGATCCCCACCGACCCGGTGTCCCTGGGCGCGGCCACGTTCGCGCTGGAAGGCGCGCTGCAGTCCGTCGCGCAGAGGACCGGCACCAAGCGCACCACCCTCGTTAGGAGCCGTACCGCACCGCCTTCATGACGACGGAAGGGATGCACGTGTCTCACCCCCGCACCGTTCACCCCCGCACCGCTCACCCCCGTATCAGGAGATCCCTCCTGCCGGCAGCCGCGACAGCACTGGCCGTCACCGGGGCCCTGCTCACCTCCCCGTCCGCGAACGCCGCCGGCACCACGGTGGTCGCCGAGGTCTCCCCCCACGCCGCCCAGACCATCGACGACATCGGCGCCTCGGGCGCCTGGTGGGTCGACGACCTGAAGAACTTCGACCCCGCGGTCCGGGCCCGGGTCGCGAAGCTGCTGTTCTCGAGGCAGGGCCTGGACCTGAGCGCGTACCGCTACAACATCGGCGGAGGCGGCACCGGTGTGACGTACGCGCCGCGCGCCCCCGAGGACTTCCTGAACGCCGACGGCGGTTACGACTGGAGCAGGGACGAGGCGGGCCGGTACTTCCTGTACGCCGCCGCCGAGTACGGCGTCAAGGACCTGATCGGGTTCGTCAACAGCGCGCCGGCCGCCTGGAAGACGAACGGGAGGAGCTGCGGCGGCTACCTGAAGGCCGAGAACGAGCGGGACTTCGCGAAGTACGTCGCCGATGTCACCGACCACTTCGCGCGCCAGGGCGTGCGGCTCGGCTACATCAGCCCCTTCAACGAGCCGACGAACAGCTTCGACTCCTGCGGCCAGGAGGGGATGCTGGTCGACCCCGCCCAGCGTGACGACATCGTGCGCACGCTCGGAGCCGAACAGCAGCGCCGGCACCAGCGGACGGGCATCATCGCCGACGAGTCGACCAGCACGGTCAAGTTCAGCTCCGAGGTCCCGCAGTGGATCTCGCAGCCGGGGACGGCCCAGTACGTGTCGAAGCTCGCCCACCACACGTACGACAACCCGTCCGACGCGGACCGGGCGAAGGTCCACGAGACGTCCCGGGCGGCGGGCAAGGAGTCCTGGTCGACGGAGATCTGCTGCTTCGGCAAGGGAGGCACCGGCTGGGCGCAGGAGTACGACCCGACGATCGACGGCGGGCTGAACCTGTCCCGGATCATCTACAAGGACTTCGCGACCGCCCACGACTCCGCGTTCCAGTGGTGGGTGGCACTGTCGGAGATGTCCGGCAGCGACCCGCTGGCCAGGAACGACGACGGCTGGAACGACGGCCTGATCTACTACGACCCGGACTACGCCACGAACGGCAACCAGACCCTGTACTTCACCAAGCGCTACTACGCGCTGGGCCAGTACAGCAGGTTCGTGCGGCCGGGCTCGGTCGCCCACGACGTGACCGGGGCGCCGGACGGTGTGGAGGTGTCGGCGTACGACCGGGACGGCACCTGGGTGGTCGTGGTCAACAACCACAACGCGACCGACACCGCGCTGGACCTGCACTTCAACAGCGGGACGCCGGTACGGGCCACGCGGGCGGTGCGCACCTCGGCCGACGAGAACTGGGCGAAGGCCGCGAAGCCGTCGGTGCGTGCCGACAGCATCTCCGCGACGCTCGCGGCCCGTTCGATCACCACCTACGTCTTCGACCAGAAGGGCCACGGCGGTTCCGCGCTGACCGGGGCGCTGGTGGGCAGGCAGTCGGGCAAGTGCCTGACCGCCGACGCCTCGGGCGCGGCGATCGCCACCTGCACCGGTGGGGCGGCGCAGTCGTGGTCGTACGACGCGAGCGGCACGCTCAAGGGCACCAACGGGTATCTGACGGAGGGGAGTTCGGGACTCACGGCGGCCGCCGCGACCGGGGACGGCAGCCAACGCTGGCTGCTGAACTCCAACGGGCAGATCGTCAACGAGGCCTCGGGCAGGTGCCTGGACGTCAGCGGGCAGGCCACCGCCGACGGCAGCAAGGTCATCCTCTACAGCTGCAACGGCGGCACCAACGAGGCCTGGAACAGGCAGTAGCCGGGCAGTAGTCGCACCCTCCCCCTGGCCGAGGGTCGCCGGCCACTCCCTGGCCCGGCGGCCCTCACCTCCCCGCGACCGCACGTCCGTTCGGGATCCCGGACCGAAGGCAACGCTTCGGGCGAGGGCGTACCCGGCGAGGGAGCACACGAACAGCGTGCCGACCGTGTGCAGGACGCCGTGACCTTCGTCCCCAGCTTCGTGCCGGTGTCGTCGCTCGGCTGGGTGGACAGCTACCGGGGCCTGATCATCCCAGGGCGCTTCAGCGGTTTCACCTGCTTCCTGTTCCGGCAGTACTTCCTCGGGTTCCCGAAGGAGCTGGAGGAGGCGGCGCGCGTGGACGGGCTCGGCTACTGGGGCGCCTACTGGCGTGTCGTGGTGTCGAACTCGCTGAACTTCTTCGCGGCGATCGCCACCATCGCCTTCATCAACGGCTGGAACGCCTTCCTGTGGCCGCTGGTCATCGGCCAGGACCCGAGCGCCTGGACGGTCCAGGTCGCGCTGTCGTCGTACATGACCAACCAGACCGTCAACTACCACCTGAACTTCATGGCGACCGCCATTTCCATCCTGCCGCTGCTGTTCGTGTTCCTCTTCCTCCAGCGCCGGCTGGTGCAGGGGATCGCGCAGACCGGCATCAAGGGCTGAGCTGGGAGACCGATGTCCTTCCGCACCACCACCGCCATCGATTACGTCGAGGACGTCTCACCGGGGTCCGGGGCTCTGCCGCCCCGCGCCTGGTACGCCGCCTCGGACGCCAGGTCCCTCTCGCTGAACGGCCGCTGGCGCTTCAGACTGTCGGACACTGCAGACGCCGAGGACGACTCCTTCGCGCGGGAGGAGTACGACGCCCGTGACTGGCCTGAGGTGTCGGTCCCCGGCCACTGGGTCCTGCAGGGGCACGGCGCCCCCGTCTACACCAACCACCTCTACCCGTTCCCGGTCGACCCGCCCCGGGTCCCGACCGAGAACCCGACCGGCGACCACCTGCGCGTCTTCGACCTGCCCGAGGACTGGCCGGCCGACGGCGGGGCGGTGCTCCGCTTCGACGGCGTGGAGTCCTGCGCCCGGGTCTGGCTGAACGGCACGGATCTGGGCGAGTTCAAGGGGTCCCGGCTGCCGCACGAGTTCCCGGTCGGGCATCTGCTGAGGGGCGTGGGCAACGTACTGGCGGTCCGCGTCCACCAGTGGTCGGCGGGCTCGTACCTGGAGGACCAGGACCAGTGGTGGCTGCCCGGGATCTTCCGTGACGTCACCCTGCTGCACCGCCCGGCGGGCAGCGCCCTCGACTTCTTCGTGCACGCCTCCTACGACCATGCAGCCGGCACCGGCACCCTGCGCGTGGACTCCGACGTGGACGGCCGGGTGACCGTACCGGACCTCGGCATCGACATCGCGACCGGCGATCGGATCACGGTGCCGGCCGAGCCGTGGTCGGCGGAGCGCCCGCGGCTGTACGACGGGGTGCTGGCCACCGAGGGCGAGCGGGTGCCGCTGCGCATCGGCTTCCGCACGGTGGCGCTGTCGGACGGCCTGATCGAGGTCAACGGCAGGGCCGTCCTGTTCAAGGGCGTCAACCGGCACGAGTGGCATCCGGAGAAGGGCCGCGCGCTCGACCTGGAGACCATGCGGGAGGACGTGCTGCTGATGAAGCGGCACAACATCAACGCGGTGCGCACCTCCCACTACCCGCCGCACCCGGCCTTCCTCGACCTGTGCGACGAGTTGGGCCTGTGGGTGATCGACGAGTGCGACCTGGAGACGCACGGCTTCACCGAACAGGACTGGCGGGACAACCCCGTCGACGACGACCGCTGGACCCCGGCGCTGCTCGACCGCGCCGCCCGCATGGTCGAGCGGGACAAGAACCACCCCTCGGTCGTCGTCTGGTCCCTCGGCAACGAGGCCGGCACCGGCCGCGGTCTGACGGCGATGGCCGAGTGGATCCGCGGCCGGGACTCCTCGCGGCTCGTGCACTACGAGGGCGATGCGACCTGCCGTGACACGGACGTCTACTCGCGGATGTACGCGGACCACGCCGAGGTCGAGCGGATCGGCCGCGGCCTGGACGGCGGCACCCGGCGGCGCCGCGAACTCCCCTTCATCCTCTGCGAGTACGGGCACGCCATGGGCAACGGCCCCGGCGGACTCGCCGACTACCAGCGGATCTTCGAGGCGTACGACCGGCTCCAGGGCGGCTTCGTCTGGGAGTGGATCGACCACGGCGTCAAGGACGACCGGTACGGCTTCGCGTACGGCGGCGACTTCGGCGAGGAGCTGCACGACGGCAACTTCGTCTGCGACGGCCTGCTGTTCCCGGACCGCCGGCCCTCCCCCGGCCTGGTCGAGTACAAGAAGGTGCTCGAGCCGGTCGCGATCGAGGGCGACGGCACGGGCGGCACGGTCCGCATCACCAACAAGTACGACTTCGCCGACCTGTCGGCGCTCGCGTTCACCTGGTCGTACGAGGTGACCGGCGAGGCGGCCGGGACGGGTGTCCTGTCGGTGCCCGCGCTCGCGCCCGGCGAGTCGGCCGAGGTGAAGCTGCCCGAGCCGCCGGTGGCTCCGGCGGCCGACGAGGCCCACTGGACGGTACGGGCGGTGCTCGCCGCCGACACCCCGTGGGCGCCGGAGGGCCATGCGGTCGCCTGGGGCCAGTTCGCGGTGTCCGCGCGCCGGCTGCCCGCGGTACCGGCGACCGACGGGCCGGTGCTCGGCGGCGGGCTGATCACCCTCGGCCCGGCCTCCTTCGACGCCCGCACCGGCGCGCTGCGGTCGATCGGCGGGGTGGAGGTCACCGGGCTGCGCCTGGACGTCTGGCGGGCCACGACCGACAACGACGACGGCGCCGCCTGGCAGTCCGACATCCGCTACGGCCTGCTGTGGCGCAGGCTCGGCCTGCACCGGATGCGGCACCGGCTCGACGCGGTGGAACCGGCCGACGACGCGCTGACGGTCCGCACCCGGGTGGCCCCGGCGGCCCGGGAGATCGGACTGCGGGCCGTGTACCGCTGGACGTCGGACGGCAGTCGGCTGCGGCTGACGGTGTCCGTGGCACCGGAGGGCGACTGGACCGTGCCGCTCCCCCGGCTCGGCGTCCGCTTCGGGCTGTCCGCGGCCGACGAGGTGCGGTGGTACGGCGGCGGCCCGGGTGAGGCGTATCCGGACAGCAGGCTGGCGTCCGCCGTCGGCCGCTGGCAGTCGACCGTGGACGACCTGCAGACGCCGTACGTGCGTCCGCAGGAGAACGGCGCCCGGGCCGACGTCCGCTGGGCGGAGCTCGGCGGCCTGCACGTCGAGGGCGACCCGGAGTTCTACCTCACCGCCCGCCGCTGGACCACCGAGCGACTGGACGCGGCGGCACACCGCACCGACCTCTCCCCCGGAGACAAGGTCTGGGTCAACCTCGACCACGCCCAACACGGCCTCGGCTCCCAGTCCTGCGGCCCCGGCCCACTACCCCGCTACCACCTGCGGGCCGAGCCCACGGAGTTCTCCTTCGTGTTCTCACAGACCCCCGCCCCGGAAGCCGGCCACCCGACCGCTTCCTGACGCTTCCACGGCCGGCCGGCGGGGAGGCCCCGGCCTCCGGGCGTCGCCCTTCCCGGATGCCTGCTTCCTAGATGCCCTGGGATAATTCCTAGGTGTCCAAGGACAGGCATCCACGGAGGTGGCTCATGGCTCGGGCGGGGCTTACTGTCGGGCGGCTGGTCGGGGCCGCCGCCGAGCTCGCCGACGAGGTGGGGTTCGAGAATGTCAGTCTGTCCGCGCTGGCCCGGCGGTTCGGGGTGAAGGACGCGAGTCTGTACTCGCACGTCCGGGGTCTGAACGACCTGCGCACCCGGCTCGCGCTGCACGCGGGCGGCGAGCTGATCGACCGGATCGCCGAGGCCGTGGCCGGCCGCGCGGGCAAGGACGCGCTGGCCGCGTTCGCGGGTGCCTACCGGGACTACGCCCTGCGGCACCCGGGCCGGTACGCGGCCACCCGGATCCGCATCGACCAGTCCCTGATCGCCGACTCCCCCGCCATGCGGCGCACGGCCGAGATCACCTGCGGCATGCTGCGCGGCTACGGCCTGGACGAGCCCGATCTGACGGACGCCGTGCGCCTGTTGCGCAGCACCTTCCACGGCTACTGCGCCCTGGAGTCCGCCGGCGGCTTCGGTGCCGACCGGGACGTCCGGGCCTCCTGGGACAAGGCGGTCGAAGCCCTGCACCTCGCCCTCACGCACTGGCCACGGGAGAAGAAGAGCGATGACTGAGCCCCCGCACCACGACGTCACGGGCAGCGGTCCCGTCCTCCTGCTGGTGCCGGGCGGGGCGGGGCACCCCATGGGGCTCGGACCGCTCACCGAGCGCCTGGCTCGCCGGTTCACCGTGGTGACGTACGACCCGCTGGGCCTCGGCCACGGCCGGCTCGGCCCGCCGGTCCCGGACCAGCGGCCGGCGGACTGGAGCGACGGGGCACGGCGGGTGCTGGAGACGGTACTGCCGCCGGGTGAGCGGGCGCATGTGTTCGGGACCAGCTCCGGCGGCATCGCGGTCCTCGATCTGCTCACCCGGCATCCACGGCGGCTGGCGCACGTGGTGGCGCACGAGCCGCCGTGCGTGACCGTGCTGCCCGACGGCCGGGAGCGGCGGGAGGAGCTGATCGGTCAGCTGGACGGCCCTGGCCGGCCGCCGGCCGAGGGCGCCTCGGCGACCCCCATGGGTGTCTTCCTCGCCCACGTCCTGCGCCCGTTCACCACCTACGTCCCCGCCCTCCCCGCCCCCGAGCGCCGCCTCACCCTCGCCGCCGGGACCGACTCGCGCGGTCAACTCCTGCACCGGACGGCCAAGTTGATGGCCGACCGGTTGGGCAGCCGTCTGGTGGAGTTCCCGGGCGGGCATCTCGGCACCCTGGAACACCCCGTGGACTTCGCCGACCTGCTCATCGAGACGTTCGGCTCCGGCGCGCGCACCCCGTCGTAGGAGTCATTCCCCGCGCTCGGCCGCGCTGCGCTCGACGCAGAACTCGTTGCCCTCGGGGTCGGCGAGAACCACCCAGCCGGTGCCGTCGGCGTTGCGCCGGTCGTCCACCTGCGTGGCGCCCAGGGAGAGCAGCCGCTCGACCTCCTCGTCACGGCTGCGGTCCTGGGGCTGCACGTCGAGGTGGACCCGGTTCTTGACGGTCTTGGCGTCCGGCACGGTGACGAAGAGCAGACCCGCGGCCTCGATCAGCGCCATCTCGTCGCCCGGGTGGTCGTCCTCGTGCAGGGGCTGGTCCAGCACCTGCGACCAGAAGCCGGCCAGGGCGTAGGCGTCGGCGCAGTCGACGGTCACGTGACGGATCCTGGAAGTCATGAGCGTGGATTCTGCTGCACGCGGCTCCGGGCGGCAACGCCGTGGATCTCCGTGGCCGCGCTCGCCGCCGCCCGGCCGCGCGACCGGACGCCCGTTGCCGGCGCGCACACCTCGGCGTAGGTCGGTGTCGTACCGCCGGGCTCCCGGCCGGCCACGATGTCGTCCACCGCGTCCAGGGCCGCCCCGAGCGCCCGCCGGTAGAGCAGCGAGCCGAGGCTGACGCGGCGCACGCCGAGGTCGGCGAGCCGGGGCACCGTGGGTCCGGTGGGCGAGTAGAGCACGTTGAGCGGGGTGTCGAGGCGCCGCACGAGGGCGTCGATCCGGCCCGGATCGGTGAGCCCGGGCACGAACACCCCGTCGGCCCCCGCCTGTTGATACGCGTCGAGGCGCCGCAGGGTGTCCGTCTCGTCGCCGTCGTCCAGCCAGTACGTGTCCGTACGGGCGTTGACGAACAGGCCGGGTACGGCCGCCTTCACGGCGGCGATCCTCGCGACGTGCCGGGCGGTCGGACCGAGCCCGTCCTCCAGGTTGATACCGACCGCCCCGAGGGACCACAACTCCGCTGCCAGCGCGGCGACTTCGTCCGGCTCGTCGGCGAAGCCGGACTCGGCGTCGACGGACAGCAGGTAGGGCTCCGCGCCGAGTGTGCGGGCGAGGCGCAGGGTGTGCTCACGGGTCGCGGCCCGGCCGTCGGGCAGCCCGGCGGCCGCCGCCACGGCGAGGCTGGTCGTACCGATCGCCGGGAAGCCGCGGGCCGCGAGGAAGCCGGCCGAGGCGTGGTCCCAGGCGTTGGGCAGGAGCAGCGGCTCACCGGGGCGGTGGTGCAGGCCGGCGAAGGACGTCACGGCGGGCTCAGCGGTCATACGGCCATGCTGGACGCCGGTCGTTTCGGCGCCCGCCGAACCGTGCGCCCCGGCAGCGCTCGCACGTCCGGGTTCAGCCGGGCGTCACCGACCACGACCCGTCGGCGGACCGGTCGTCCCCGGCCGTGAACCGGAAGCGACTGAGCCTTCCCGTGGCCCAGCGGACACTCAGGTCGTGCTGCCCGCGCACCTCGACGGTCACCTGGTCCGCGAGGGGCAGCGGGTCGGGGTCCGCGGTGAGCCGGGCCACGGCTACGAACAGGGTGGGCGCCTCGCCGGTCACGCCGGACAGGGCGAACCCGTCCGACAGGCCGTGCAGCGGCAGCAGTTCGGCCCGCTCGTCCTCCCACGGCACCCACCCGGTGACGTGCACCTCGGTGCCGGGAGCCGTCCCCGCCACCAGATGCGCCCGCACCTCCACCGCGCCGTCGGCCACCACGAGGCTGGTCACCTCCGTCCCGGACCGCACGGTGTACCGGGAGGCCGCCCAGTCCTCCCCCACGCCCAGTGGCACGATGCCCGAGCGGACCGGATCGCCGCCGACCATGACGATGTTGTCGGGCGGCGACCCCAGGGGCCGGGTGACCGTGGAGTACGCGAACCGCGTGTAGTGCGGGTCGTAGCGGATGTCCTCGCTGCCGTGGTTGTGGAGGCGCACGACGCCGTCCGAACGGGTGGACTGGAGCAGCCAGTTGGGGCCCGCGATCGGGGTCACCGCGTCGGCGCGCCCGGCCGGGCCCGGCTCCTCGGGCGCCGTCCACACCTCGTGTTCCGGGGGGAGCAGGAGGCCGAGGAAGCCCTTGCTCGCCCAGTACGGCGAGGCCGGCCCGGAGTAGCTCTGCAGGACGGCGTCGTCGGGCCCGTGCCAGCCGAGGGTGAGCAACCCCCGGGAGTCGACGGCCCCCCGGTCCAGGAAGTACTTCAGCGCGCCGGAGGCCAGCCGCCGCGTCTCGCCCGCCGCGAGGGGCGTACGGTCGGTGAGCGCGCCCAGCCACAGCGGGGCCGCGGTCGCGAACCGGTACGTGAGCGAGCGGCCCTGGTGCAGGGGCGCGCCGTCACCGCCGAACAGGCGGGCGTAGTCGGCGAGATGGGCCTGAAGCCGGCCGCCGTACAGGTCGAGGAGTGCCTCGTCGCCCGCGAGCCAGGCGTGCAGCACCGGGTACAGGTGCATGGCCCAGCCGTTGTAGTAGTCGTACTTGCGGCCGTCCCCGTCCGTGTACCAGCCGTCGCCGACGTACCAGTCCTCGATGCGCTCCAGGCCACGGTCGACCGCCTTGCGGGCCGCCTCGGGTTCGTGCCCGATCTCCGCCAGGAAGCCGCCCACGGTGACCGGGAACAACTCCCAGTTGCAGGGCCAGGGTTCGGCGGTGAGCGCGTCCGCCAGCCAGGCCGCCGTGCGCTCGCGCACCGGCTGGTCCAGGCGGTCCCACAGCAGCGGCCGGGTCAGCCGCAGGGCGAGGGCGATCGAGGCGGCCTCGACGAGGGGCTGGCTGCGGTCGGCGACCTTCGGCCAGACACCGCCGGGGCCGGACCCGAGGCCCTCGGCGTAGCGGCCGAGCACGGTCTCGTCCCGCCGGAAGGCGGCGAGCAGCAGCGTACGGGCGTACCCCTCCAGGCCGTCGGAGAGGTGGCCCGCGTGGCTCACGTGGTCGCCGGGCAGGTGGTAGAGGGCGCGGTCGGGGGTGGCGAAGGGCTCGACGGCGGCGAGCAGGGCGTCGGCGGCGGCCTCCCAGTGGGCGCGGGTGTAGCCGGTGTACGGGCTCGAGGAGCGGTCGTCGGCGGGCAGTTCGATCACGGCGGCGCTTCTTCCTTCCTGGCGGGCCTGGGACGCCCCGGTTCCGGTCGGGGCGCCCCAGGGCTTCGCCCCACCCGCACCCGGTCCTTCTGCACCGGGAGGGCGAGGAGTTCGTCGCGGACCGGGCCCGCGCAGACGGGGCAGGCGTCCGACTCGGGCTCCTCCGCCGGACCGACGAGGTCGCGGCTGGACCGTACCGCCACTCGGCAAGCGCTTTCTAGCCCTTGGACCGGATTCACCCACGGATGCCGACGGGCCCCGGCGGCAGCAAGTCCGCCGGGGCCCGTCGGGAATGTGTCGTGCGACGGAAGGCCGGTCTCAGTCCGTGCCGGACTCCATCGCGGCGCGGTCGAGCATCGTCTCCTCGTCCGTGGCCTCACCGCGCGAGGCGATCGCCTCGGCGCCGCCCTCGGGCATGGCGCCGATCAGACCCGTCGAGGCGGCCTGCGCGGCGCCGACCAGCGTCGGGTGGCCGGTGCCGACCATGCCCAGGTTCGCGTACTGCTCGAGCCGCGAACGGGAGTCGGCGATGTCCAGGTTCCGCATGGTGAGCTGGCCGATGCGGTCCACCGGGCCGAACGCCGAGTCCTCGGTCCGCTCCATGGAGAGCTTGTCCGGGTGGTAGCTGAGCGCCGGGCCCCGGGTGTCGAGGATCGAGTAGTCCTCGCCGCGCCGCAGCCGCAGCGTCACCTCGCCGGTGATCGCCGCGCCGACCCAGCGCTGCAGCGACTCGCGCACCATCAGCGCCTGCGGGTCCAGCCAGCGGCCCTCGTAGAGCAGCCGGCCGAGCCGCCGGCCCTCGTTGTGGTACGCGGCCACGGTGTCCTCGTTGTGGATCGCGTTGACCAGGCGCTCGTAGGCGATGTGCAGCAGCGCCATGCCGGGCGCCTCGTAGATGCCGCGGCTCTTGGCCTCGATGATCCGGTTCTCGATCTGGTCGGACATGCCGAGCCCGTGCCGGCCGCCGATCGCGTTGACCTCCATGACGAGGTCGACCGGGGACGCGAACTCCTTGCCGTTGACGGTGACCGGGCGACCCTGGTCGAAGCCGACGGTCACGTCCTCGGCGGCGATGTCCACCGACGGGTCCCAGAACGGCACGCCCATGATCGGCTCGACCGTCTCGATACCGGTGTCGAGGTGCTCCAGGGTCTTGGCCTCGTGCGTGGCGCCCCAGATGTTGGCGTCCGTGGAGTACGCCTTCTCCGTCGAGTCCCGGTACGGCAGCCCGTGCGCGAGCAGCCATTCCGACATCTCCTTGCGGCCGCCCAGCTCCGTGACGAAGTCGGCGTCCAGCCAGGGCTTGTAGATCCGCAGGTGCGGGTTGGCGAGCAGCCCGTACCGGTAGAACCGCTCGATGTCGTTGCCCTTGAAGGTGGAGCCGTCGCCCCAGATCTGCACCCCGTCCTCGAGCATGGCCCGCACCAGCAGCGTGCCGGTCACGGCGCGCCCCAGCGGCGTGGTGTTGAAGTACGGGCGCCCGCCCGAGCGGATGTGGAACGCGCCGCAGGCGAGCGCGGCCAGGCCTTCCTCGACCAGCGCGGCACGGCAGTCGACGAGGCGGGCGATCTCGGCGCCGTACGCGAAGGCACGGCCGGGCACGGAGGCGATGTCGGGCTCGTCGTACTGACCGATGTCGGCGGTGTAGGTGCACGGGACTGCGCCCTTGTCGCGCATCCAGGCGACGGCGACCGAGGTGTCGAGTCCGCCGGAGAAGGCGATGCCGACGCGCTCGCCGGTGGGCAGGGAGGTGAGGACCTTGGACATGGCAAAACTATGCAACATTCCGCATTCTCATGCAACGCCCCAGGGCAGCGCGCATCGCCGGTGTCCCCGGACCGCACATCGACTAGCGTCGTGACATGAGCAGGAACACCCCTCCCGGCCTCGCCTCCCCCGGCCTCGCCGAAGCCCTCGCCGCCGGCCCGGTCGTGCTCGACGGCGGCATGTCCAACCAGCTCGAGTCGGCCGGGCACGACCTGAGCGACGAGCTGTGGTCGGCCAGGCTGCTGGCCGAGCGGCCCGAGGCGATCACGGAGGCGCACCTCGCCTACTTCACGGCGGGCGCGGACGTGGCGATCACCGCCAGCTACCAGGCCACCTTCGAGGGCTTCGGCAGGCGCGGGATCGCCCGCGAGGAGGCCGCGCGGCTGCTCGCGTCGAGTGTGGGACTCGCCCGCGAGGCGGCCCGGCGGGCGCGGGAGGCCGGGGCGGCGCGGCCGCTGTGGGTGGCGGCGTCGGTCGGCCCGTACGGGGCGATGCTCGCGGACGGGTCCGAGTACCGGGGGCGGTACGGGCTGAGCGTCGGGGAGCTGGAGCGGTTCCACCGGCCGCGGATGGAGGTGCTGGCCGGAGCCGGTCCCGATGTGCTGGCCCTGGAGACCGTGCCGGACGCCGAGGAGGCCACCGCCCTGCTGCGGGCGGTACGCGGGCTGGGTGTGCCGGCCTGGCTGTCGTACACCGCCGAGGGCCGGCAGACGCGTGCCGGGCAGCCGCTGGAGGAGGCGTTCGCCCTGGCCGCCGAGGTGGACGAGGTGATCGCGGTCGGGGTCAACTGCTGCGCCCCGCGGGACGTGGAGTACGCCGTCGCGACCGCGGCCCGGGTGACCGGAAAGCCGGTGGTCGTCTACCCCAACAGCGGCGAGGCATGGGACGCCGGGACCCGGGCCTGGACGGGCCGGACCACGTTCGGCACCGAGCAGGTCAAGTCCTGGCGCGATGCGGGCGCGCGGCTGATCGGCGGGTGCTGCCGGGTGGGCCCGCAGGCGGTCGCGTCCATCGCCGGGGCACTCGGACACGCCGTCTGACCGGTACGGCCACTCGCCGCAGGTCGCCCGGTTCCCTTCGGGTCACCCCCCTCCCCGGGCCGGAACTCAGCGGCGCCGCGCCCCCACCGAGCGGCGCAGGCGGCGTACCGCCGAGGCCAGTTCGGCGCCGGGGGCGCGGGCGTCGGAGGCGGGCGTGGGTTCCGGGACGGTGGGGGCGGCCGACCAGAGGGCGACTTCCGCGTCCCGGGGGCCGCGGGCGGTGTGCGGGACACCCTCGTCGAAGATCCGTACCGGATGCGAGGCGTCCCAGGCCTGCCAGCCGGGATCGCCGGTCGCGGCGAACCGCACCCAGGCCCCGTGCATCGCGTCCCCGAGCTCCTGCGGGGCTCCCTCACCGGCCAGCTTGGCCGACTCCGGGACGTCGCCGGTGTCGAAGACGAACCCGAGCTCCAAGGCGTGGCAGGCGCCGAGGCCGGGGAGGCGGGACGGCCAGGCGAACTCGTAGACGTACGAGGTGCCGGGGCGGGCGTCGGCCAGCCGGTGCATGGGGATGCGCAGCAGGTGGTCGGTGACCATCTGGCCGACGATCTCGGCGGTTCCCGCGCCGGGGTGCAGGGTCCGGTAGCCGCGCGGCACCTCGTGGCCGACGTGGCAGCGGGCCATGGCGCCGGCCAGGGCGACCGCGCCCAGCCGGTCGACGCGCTCCAGCAGCCCGCCGGGCACCAGCCACAGCCGGTACTCGTCCCGGGTCCAGCCCATGAGCAGGTCGACCCCCCGGGCGGCCTCGCCGTCGATCAGGGCCTGGAGCGGGTCGCGGGGCACCAGGTCGCCGTCCACGACGATGCCGAAGGCGGGTCCGCCGAGGACGGGGCTACTGAGCCGCCCCACCTCGGCCTGGGTGCGCAGCAGCAGGTCGAGGTCGACGGCGGCGAAGGCCTCGGCGGTGGCGGGGATCTTCAGCCGGGTGGCCATGCGGCGCACCATCCGCCGCACCTTGGCGCGTTCCGGGGCCTCCGGCGCTCCGCTCTGCAGGACCGCCCGCCGGAACAGGCCCTGGGCCTGGGGTGCGGCGATGAGGGCGCCGGCGCTGATCGCACCGGCCGACTGTCCGCAGACGGTCACGTTGCCCGGGTCGCCGCCGAAGGCCGCGATCGTCTCGTGCACCCATTGCAGGGCGGCGAGCTGGTCGCGCAGGCCGGGGTTGGGCGGGGCGTCCGGGAACAGCCCGTAGCCTTCGATGCCCAGCCGGTAGTTGACGGAGACGCAGACGACTCCGTCACGGGCGAAGCTGCGGCCGTTGTACACGGGGACGGCGGAGGATCCTCTGGTCAGGGCGCCGCCGTGCAGCCAGACCAGGACCGGCAGCCGGGCTCCGGGGCCCGGATCGGGGGTCCAGACGTTGAGGTTGAGGCAGTCCTCGCCGGCGACGGTCGGGTCGGACAGGTAGTGGGCGAACGCCTCGGAGTACGGCGGTTTCGGCGCCGTGGGCCCGAAGGTGCCGGCGTCCCGCACCCCGTCCCAGGGCCCGGCCGGCTCGGGCGGCCTGAACCGCCGGGTGCCGAAGGGCGGGGCGGCGTACGGGATGCCCCGGAACACCGCGACACCCTGCTCGTAGCGGCCGCGTACGGCCCCGTGGGGCGTTCTGACCACGGGACCCGTCTGGTCTGCCGTCATCGCCCACCAGCCCTTCGCCGTGTCGTGCACCGCTCACATCAGAGCATCACATCGCCCGGATGTATTCCGGTGCACAGAGCCTGGGGTGGGCCATTGGGGTGTACGGGAGCCGCCGAGCCGTACAGGTGGGTGACTTTCGAACCGGGCGGCTGCCCAAGCCCCGCGCGAGGACCGAGCGGCGCGGCGGACGGGAAGGGCCGGGCAGCCCCGCACGGGTGCCCGGCCCTTCGCTCTTGCCCGGTCTCAGTCCTCGTCGTCCGCCGCACGCTCGCCGCGGAGCGCCTGGATGGCGTCCACGGCGCTGCCGTCGTGGTCGCTGCCGGCCGTGCCGCTGCCGGTCTGGACGTTCGCCGTCCGGTCGACCTCGAGGATCGAGTCGGCCCCCGAGTTGTCGATGACGGTGATCAGGCTGTCCCCGTTCGCGAGCGCGGGCGCGGTACCGGCTCCGAGGAGCGCCGCGGCGATCACCGCGGCGGCCCCGAGCCGGGGCACGGCACCACCGGTCACACGCCCACGCCCTCGGGCTGCAGCCGCTCGGGGGCGATGTTGCGCTCCAGCAGGGCGGTCGACGCCTTCACACCGACCCCGTCGGCCGGGTCCACCAGCGGCAGCCGGCCGTCGGCGGCCTTCAGCCCGGTGAGCGCGGAGTCCATCGCCTCGTGGGCGGCGAACAGGCAGGGCGTGCTGTAGATCGCGACGTCGACGCCGAGGTCGGACAGCTCGCCGAGCGACAGGCGGGGCGACTTGCCGCCGGCGATCTGGTTGAACAGCAGCGGCTTGTCCCCGACGACCTCACGGATGCGCTTGATCCACTCCACGCTGCGCACCCCGTCCACCAGGACCACGTCGGCGTCGGTCGCGGCCAGCCGCTCGGCCCGGCGCAGGATGTCGTGCTCGTCGGTGGCGTCGGTACGGGCGACGACGACCAGGTCCTTGCGGGTCTGCAGGACCTTCTCCAGCTTCTCCAGGTACTCCTCCAGCGGCAGCACCTGCTTTCCGTCGGCGTGCCCGCAGCGGCGGGGCCGCTTCTGGTCCTCCAGGATCACCCCGGAGGCGCCGATCCGCTCCAGTCCCTCGACGACGTGACAGGCGACCTCGGGGTCGACGTACCCGTCGTCGATGTCGACCAGCAGATGGTGGTGCGGGAACGCGCCCCGCAGCCGCTGGACGAAGGCCACCATGTCCGGCCAGGCGATGAAGCCGATGTCCGGCAGGCCGTAGTACGAGGCCGCGAAGCCGAACCCGGAGACGAACATCCCGTCGTAGTGCTTGGCCGCGATCGAGGCCGAGTACATGTCGTACACGCCGATCAGCGGTGTGGTCCCGGGCCCGGCGATCCGCTCGCGCAGCTTTTTTCCGTAACTCAAGGTCCGGCTCCTCCTGTGGGTGGGTGACGCGGGCCGTGGGGGTCCGCCGCGTCTCGACGCCCTTTACCAGGACAAGATCATTCCTTGGTACACGCCTGACCTGCACCGTACGTCTGCTTTACTCACTCCGATGGCGGAACGGGTTCACCGCAGAAACGTCACTCGGAGAGTCGCCCCGCCCAGCCGATCCCGCCGCTCAGGTGGGCCAGGAAGCCCGGTTCGCGGTAGGCCTCGGCCGCGTGCCCGAGGGCCGTGTAGAAGACCCGTCCCTCACCCTGCCGGCGGCACCAGGCCAGCGGGTGGTCCGCGCCCATCCCGCCACCCTCGTACGACGTCTCGTCCGCGCGCAGCAGCACCCGCACCCGGTCACGGGGGTTGGTCCGGAAGTCGTACCACTCGTCGGTGAAGTCCCAGACGGCGGGCAGGTGGCGGGTCGCGGGGTGGGCGGGGTCCTCCACGACGGCCCTGCCCGGCTGGTACTCGGGGTGCCGCTCGAACCGGGCGCCGAGGAGTTCGCCGTAGTACGGCCACCCGTACTCGGTGCAGGCGGCCGCGTGCACACCGGCGAAGCCGCCGCCCGACCCGACGTACTCCGCGAGCCGTTCGCGTCCGGCCGGGGTCAGTACGTCGCCGCTGGTCGAGAGGAAGACGACGGCCACGAATCCGCCGAGCGGCCGCTCGACGTCCACGGGATCCTCGGTGTGCTCGACCGTGAACTCGCCCAGTGCGCGCAGGGCGTTGACGGCGTCCGGGATGGAGTCGTGGCGGTAGTCGGTGGTGCGGGTGCAGACGAGGAGTCGGGGTGCCATGGCAGACGTATTCTGCCCGGTCGTCCGCGTCCCGCGGTAGATTCGGGCGACGAGAGTCACGCTGAGTGTCGATCATGAGACGGAACGTACGCGAGCGGGTGGGGAGTTCGACCGCATGGGCACGACTCGACGGGCACGGAAGAACGCCTCGGCGATGAAGATGGTGGGGGCACTGCTCGCGCTCCACCGCGAGGCCGCCGGATACACCCAGAACTCGCTGGGCCAGCGGTCCGTGCTCGGCGAGGAGATGATCGCGTCGATCGAGCAGGGCAGACGGCCGCTGAAGCCCGATGTCGCCGAGCAGCTGGACGAACTCCTCGACACCAAGGGGACGTTGTCGGTGGCCGTGAGCAGGATGCCCGAGGTGGATCTCGTTCCGATGTGGGCGGAGGAGTTCCTCGACCAGGAGCGGGAGGCCATCGCGATCTCTTCGTACGAGAACCAGGTGGTGCCGGGGCTGTTGCAGACGGACGCCTACGCGCGGGCCGTGTTCGTCAGCCGCGTCCCGGTGTACGGCCAGGACGACATCGCGCAGTTGGTGAAGGCGCGCATCGACCGTCAGGCGATCCTGCGTCGCAGGGAAGCGCCGATCACGTGCTTCGTGGTCTGGGAGCCGGTGGTGCGGGCGCCTGTCGGGGGAAGGAGCGTCTGGGCGGAACAGCTGCGCCATCTTCTGGCTTGCTCCGAATTGCCCGGCCTCATGCTTCAGGTTCTGCCACTGGACCGCACGACCCATGCGGGGCTGAATGGACCGTTCGTCCTCCTGGAGACGCCCGAACATCAGCGGCTGGCCTACGTGGAGACTCAGCGGGGCAGCCAACTGATCGCCGACCCAGACGAGGTGGGCATCCTCACCCAGAAGTGTGCGATGCTGCGGTCGCAGGCCCTCACGCCCGAGGACACGTGGGATCTGCTGGACCGTCTACTAGGAGAGCGATGAGTGGCACGGCACTTCGGTGGGTCAAGTCGAGCTACAGCGGCGACGAGGGCGGCAACTGCGTCGAAGTAGCCACCGAGCCCACGGCCGTCCACATCCGCGACTCCAAGACCCCCACCGCCCCGCACCTCACGGTCACCCCTTCGGCCTGGACCGCGTTTCTGAAGCATGAGCCGTATTCCACCGCTGCTTGACCACCTCGTCCTGGCCACGCCCGATCTGGCCGCGACCGTCGCCGAGTTCGCACGCCGGACGGGGGTGACACCCGCGCCCGGTGGAGTGCACGTGGGGTTCGGCACCCGGAACCATCTGGTGTCGCTGGGCGGCCGGAGCTATCTGGAGATCATCGGGCCGGACCCGGAGCAGCCGGAGCCGGTGGAACTGCGGCCGTTCGGTGTCGACCGGCTGGCCGGTGCGCGCACGGTGACCTGGGCGATCAGCCCACCCGATCTGGAGGCGGCGATCAAGGGCGCCCGCGAGCGGGGCCACGATCCGGGGCCGGTCCACCCGATGAGCCGCCGCACTCCCGACGGCACCCTGCTGCGGTGGCGGCTGACCGACAGCGGTACCGCCCATCTCTCGGGCCTGGTGCCGTTCCTCATCGACTGGGGTGACTCGCCGCACCCGACCGGTTCGGGCCTGCCCGTCACACCGCTGCTGGAGGTGACGGCCGGCGCGCCGGACCCGGACGAGGTCCGGCCCGTGCTGTCCGCGCTGGGCACCGAACTCGCGCTCACGCGGGGGCCGTTCGCGATCTCCTTCACCGTGGACACGCCGCGGGGGCCGGTGACCTTCTAGTTGTGTGCCCGCGGCCGTTCGGCCGATCCAAGATGACCGTGAACGGGGAAGACGTGTCAGACCTGACCGGCAGCGGCGCCGAGCCGCTGGAGGACGAGGATCCGCGGCGCATCGGGGCGATCCCGCTGGTCGGCCGGCTCGGGGCCGGCGGCATGGGCCGGGTGTACCTCGGGGTGCACGAGGGCCGGTACGCGGCCGTCAAACAGCTGCTGCCCTCCGTGGTCGCCGAGGACAAGGACTTCCTGCGGCGCTTCGGTCACGAGCTGGACAACCTCTCCCGGCTGCCCGCCGAGGCCACCACACCGCTGCTCGACAGCGACCGTACCGCCCGGCCGCCGTGGTTCGCGACCGCGTACGTCCCCGGCCTCACCCTGCGCGAGGCCGTCGAGCTGAACGGCGGCCCCCTGCCCGTCGACGCGCTGTGGCTGCTGCTGCGGGACGCGGCCTCGGGGCTCGCGACCGTACACGCGCTGGACATGGTCCACCGGGACGTCAAGCCGTCCAACGTCATGCTCACACTCGACGGCCTCACCCTCATCGACTTCGGGGTCGCCCGGGCCGCCGACCAGAGCCAGCTGACCCGGACCGGCATGGTGGTCGGCACGCCCGCCTACATGTCACCCGAACAAGCCTCCGGCAGGCGGGAGTTGAGCGGCGCCGTCGATGTGTTCGCGCTGGGCTCGGTGGCCGCGTACGCGGCGAGCGGGCAGCCGCCGTTCGGGGACGAGTCCGGGCACGGCGTGCTGTACCGCATCGTGCACGAGGAGCCCGACCTCCAAGCCGTACGAGACCTGGATCCGGAGCTCGCCGATCTGGTCGACTCCTGCCTCGCCAAGGACCCCGAGGCCCGCCCCACCGCTGCCGAACTGGTCGAACTCGCCTCGGCACACGGGCCGTTCGAGTCTCCGCTCTGGCCCGAGGCGGTCGCCGGGCGACTGGCCGAACGGGCCGCCTTCGCCGCGAGCGTGCCGGACGTCGATGCCTCACCGTCCGAGTCCGTGGCGACGCTTCCGCTCTCCGGGCCGGGGCAGGAGAAGGAGCAGAAGGAGGAAAACGGGGAGCGGGCGGAGGAGGAGTCGCCGTCCGAGGGCAAGCAGAAGCCCGAGTCCCGTCCGAAGCGGCGTCGGACCCGTGTGCTGTTCACCGTGATCCCCGTCGTGGTCGTGGTGACGGGCACGACGCTCGCCGTGCAGCTCCTGCCGTTCGGGTCCGCCCCGGAGGCGGGGGCGAAGGCGACCCCGTCCGCCTCCGTCTCCGCGCCGCTCACTCACACGCCCTCGGCCTCGGCCTCGGGCGGAACACCGTCGCCGAGGAAGTCCGCATCGCCGAGCGGGAGTTCGAGCGCAGGAGGCGCCCGGGCCGGTGCCGGGGCGGGAGGCTCGGAAGGTTCCGGCGTCGGCGGCGGCTCCGGCGGGCCTGGTGACGCGGGCGGCTCCGGCGGGCCGGGCTCCGGCCGCAGCAACGGTTCCAGCAGTTCCGGTGGGGCTTCCGGCGCGACCTCGGCGACATCGCCCGCGCCCAGCGGCCACTTCCGGCTCAGGGATGTCGGCTACGGCAAGTGCCTGGCCGTGACCTACGGCGTCGTGTTCGCCACCTGCGCGGACAGCCCGGCGACCAACTGGACCGCAAAGGCCGGTTCGGGCGGTTCCTACAAGCTGTACAACGAGTCCGCCGGCCAGTGCCTGAGTGTGGACGTCAACCAGCTGTACATGGCCGACTGCGGATCCGGGACCGTCCAGAGCTGGCGCACGGGTACCAGCGGCACCGTCGTGAACCTGTACAGCAGCCTGTGTCTCGACGAAAGTTCCAGCTGGCCGGTCCTGGCGTCCTGCGAGCCGTCGAAGTCGACCCAGCATTGGGCGAAGAAGTGATCCCGCCCTCGAACGGATGGATCATTCCGGCCGCGGGAAGGCAGGTGCACCTGCTTGTCGCCCGGCTCCGCCGGTGTCCGATCCCTTCAAGACCGGACGCCGGCCGGCCGCCTACGGTGCACCCATGACTCCACGATTCGCCGTGATCGGCGTGGTGGCCTCCGACCTGGCCGCCTCGCTCGCCTTCTACCGTCGCCTCGGGCTGGTCTTCCCGGCCGGGGCCGAGGAACAACCGCACGTCGAGGCCGAGTTGCCCGGTGGGCTGGTGCTCGCGCTGGACACCGAGGAGACCGTCCGCTCGTTCCATTCTGGGTGGCGGCCGCCTGCCGGTGGGGGGCGGGTCGCGCTCGCCTTCCGGTGCGGATCGCCCGCCGAGGTCGACGCCGTGTACGAGGATCTGGTGGGCGCCGGGTACCACGGGGAGCTGAAGCCGTGGGACGCCTTCTGGGGGCAGCGGTACGCGACCGTGCACGATCCCGACGGCAACGGTGTCGACCTGTTCGCGCCGCTAGCGGCCGAGTAGCTCGCCGAGCGTCGTACCGGCCAGCTCCCGCACGTCGCGGGCCAGGTGGGGCTGGTCGGCGTATCCGGCTCGGGCCGCCGTCTCGGCGTACGGGACGCCGGAGCGGGCGAGGGCCAGGGCGCGTTGCAGGCGCAGGACACGGGCCAGGGTCTTGGGGCCGTAGCCGAACGCGGCAAGGGAGCGGCGGTGCAACTGGCGTGCTCCGACACCGAGTTCGTCGGCCGTGGCCGCCACCGGGCGGCCCGCGTCCAGGTGTTCCACCAGCCGGTGCAGGAGCGGGTCGGGGGGCGTGGACCGGGCGGCGCGGGCCAGGGCGATGTCCTCCAGGGCCGTCGCCGGGTCGGGCGCGGCTTCGACGCGGTCGCGCAACCGCCGCACCCGGGCGGCGGGCCACAGATCCGCCAACTCCACGCGGGCGTCGCGTAGTTCGTGAGCCGGCACCCCCAGCAGGGCGGGCGCGGTGCCGGGGAAGAAGCGGATGCCCGCCCAGGCACGCGGCGGACCCCCGGGAACGAATGCGCGCGTGTCGGGGCCGGCGACCAGCAGCCGGCCCTCGCTGTAGAGCAGGTCCATACAGCCGTCGGGCAGCACCGGACGGACCGCGAGATCCTCCGCGGTGCGCCGCCACACCACGGCGCCGGTGAGCCGGGACGGCCGCTCCTCGTACACGTGGGCCAGGCTACGCCGCCCTCGTGCGGTACTCCTGCGGGCTGACGCCGTACGCCCGCTTGAACGCGCTGGACAGGGCGAACGCGCTGCCGTAGCCGACCTGGCGGGCGATGGCCGCGAGGGTGTCGTCGGTGTCGCGGAGGCGGTCGGCGGCCAGGGCGAGGCGCCAGGCGGTGAGGTGGGCCATCGGTGGCTCGCCGACCAGTTCGGTGAAGCGGCGGGCCAGGGCCGCACGGGACACCCCGGCCTTGTCCGCGAGCGCGGACACCGTCCAGGGGTGGGCCGGGTCGTCCTGGATCAGGCGCAGCGCGCGGCCGACGACGGGGTCGCCGAGCGCCCGGTACCAGGCGGGCGCGGCCGCCTCGGGGCGGGAGAACCAGGCCCGCAGCGCGCTGATGACCAGCAGGTCCAGCAGGCGGTCCAGGACCACCTCCTGGCCCGGTTCGTCGCGGACGATCTCCTCCGTCAGGAGCGGGGTGAGCGGGCACTGCCACACCTCGGCCGGGAGGGTCAGCAGGGATGGCAGGGCGTCCAGCAGGCGGCCGCTGATCTCGCCCCGCATCAGGTAGGTGCCGATCAGCATCACGGTCGGGGCGTCGGGGCGGTCGCCCCAGGTGCGCACGCCGAGGTCCATCGAGCCGTTCAGGGAGCTGCCGTCCGGGTAGCGGCACTCGCCGCCGGGCAGGATCAGCGCCTGCGGTGCGGTGCCGGGGGTGTCGGCGCAGGTGTACGGCTCCGGGCCGCGCGCGATCGCCAGGTCGCCGGGGCGCAGCCGGACCGGTTCGCCGCCGCCGTCGGGGGTGATCCAGGCGTCGCCGCGCGCCATCACCATCACCGTCAGCGGGGCCCGGTCCTCCACGCGAACCGCCCAGGGCGGCTCGAAGCAGGCGCGGATCATGAAGGCGCCACGCGCGCGTGGGCCGTCCAGCAGCCCTGCGAGGGGGTCCCCCCGCGTGAGCATGTTCGACCGTGGGGGAGCGTCCATGGGGGTCAGCGTAGACGCGCACGTATGGGAGTGAGCCGTTCCGCGATGGCCCCGTGCGGGGGCCTCGGTTGACCGGTGGAGCGGACACTGCGCGGCGCCGGCACGGACGCCGTCCGCCGGGCACCGCCTCCCCTGCCTTACCCACCACCCGACTCGGTCGGCCAAGAAGCCGGGCCCCGGGCGAAGCCCCAAGTCGGCGAAAGCGAGCGGTCCTGCACAGAGCCCCGCTTCGTCGGCGTCGTGGCCAGTAGACGGAAGCGGAAGGGACGGGGTCCGGGGCACAGTCCCGACGCGGCAGGCCCTCGGCCGACCGAGACGGGCAGGCCGGTGGCCGAGCGGGGCCGGGGCAAAGACCCGACGCCACAGACCCTCGACCGACCGAGACGGACGGGCAGACCGGGCCCGGAAGCACAGCCCCGACGCCACAGCCCCTCAGCCGACCGAGACCGGCGGGCCGGTGGCCGAGCGGGGCCCGGGGCAAAGACCCGACGCCACAGACCCTCGACCGACCGAGACGGACGGGCAGACCGGGCCCGGAGCGCAGCCCGGGCCCGCGGGCCCTCGGCCGATCGAGACGGGGCGGCAGCCGGACGCACGCCTACTTGCCATGTGCCGGTGTGTCCCCGTTGTCCTTGTGTGTGTGGTGGTGGTGGGGATTCCTCGCGTGGGTGCGGAGGCGGGCCGTGACGTCCTCCGGAGGGAGGAAGCGGGACCAGCGCTCCGGGAACTCGGAGGGCATGTCGGGGTCGTCGGGATCGGTCTCGCGGGCCGCGGCCGCGCGGGCGACGTACTCGGCGACCTGGGCCTCGCGGATCCGTTCGTTGGCCGCGCGGGCGGCGGCCGTGGCTGCGGCCGGCCAGACCCGGTCGATGGCTGCGTTCACGGCGGCGCCGACGAGTACGGCGAAGGCGGACACACCGATCCAGAGGAGGACGGCGACGGAGGCGGCCAGGGAGCCGTAGATCGTGGCGCCCTCGATGGTGCTGGTCAGGTAGATCCGCAGCAGGAAGCTGCCGAGGACCCACATCGCGAGGGCGACCAGGGCGCCGGGGACGTCCTCGATCCAAGGGGAGCGGACGGGCACGGAGACGTGGTACAGGGTGGTCAGGAAGACGATGGACAGGACCATGACCACCGGCCAGTACAGGATCTGGATGCCCGTCTCCGACCAGGGCACGATCCGCACCACCGCGTCCGGCCCGGCCACCATCAGCGGCAGCGCGACCGAGCCGATCAGCAGGGCCACGATGAACAGCAGGAAGGACATCATCCGGGTCTTGACGATGCCGCGGACGCCGTCGAGGCCGTACATGACGGTGATCGTGTCGATGAAGACGTTCACCGCGCGGGACCCCGACCACAGGGCGAAGAGGAAGCCGAGGGAGATGACGTCCGGCCGGCCGCCCTTCATCACGTCGTGCAGGATCGGCTCGGCGATCTCCTTCACGCCCTTGTCCGACAGGACCGTGCGGGAGGCCTCGAGGAGGTTGTTCTCCAGGCTCTGGATGGTGTCCGCGCCGGTCCAGGCGTCGACGTAGCCGAGGAGGCCGATGAGACTCAGCAGTAGCGGCGGCACGGACAGCAGCGTGAAGAACGCCGCCTCGGCCGCCAGGCCCAGGATGCGGTACTCCATGCAGGAGTTGACGGTGTCCTTGAGCAGCAGCCAGGCGGTCCTGCGCTTGGATACGTTGCGGTAGAGGGCTCTGGCCCGGTGGAGCCGGCCGGGAGGCCGCTCGGGGGTTTCGCTTCCTGGCTGCACGACCTAACGGTATCCGCCGTACGGGACCGTCCTCACCTTCCGGGGCAGGTGAACGGGCCCCACGCGCCGGCGGGCGTGCTGTGCCACTCTGGAGGCCAGCATCGCCGCGATCCCGGGTAGGTTCGCAATCATGGCAGGCAACTCGACCCACACCGTGACGAACCAGCCGCCTCCGCTGGTGGACTACAACCTCTTCACCGCCGACCAGGCCCTCGTGGACGCCGTCGAGCGGCACACCGCGCCGGACCTGCTGGACGAGGTGCGCTCGGAGCTGTCCGGGCTGGGCCGGAGCTCGGGCTCGGCCCAGGTCCAGCAGTGGGCCACGCAGGCGAACGAGCACCCCCCACGGCTGCGCACGCACGACCGGTACGGCAACCGGGTCGACCGGGTCGACTTCCATCCGGCCTGGCACCGGCTCCTCGGCAAGGGCGTCTCGGCGGGGCTGACCGCCGCCTGGACCCGGCCGGCCGGGCATGTGCGCAGGGCGGCCGCGTTCCTGATCTGGACCCAGGTCGAGGCTGGCACCTGCTGCCCGCTGTCGATGACCCACGCGGCGGTGCCCGCGCTGCGGGCCGATCCGGAGCTGGCCGCCGAGTGGGAGCCGCGGCTGACCTCCGCGATCTACGACCAGGACCTGCGACCCGCCGCACGGAAGGCCGGCGCCCTCTTCGGCATGGGCATGACCGAGAAACAGGGCGGCAGCGACGTGCGGGCGAACACCACCGAGGCCCGGCCGCTCGCCGAGGCCGGGACGTACACGCTGACCGGGCACAAGTGGTTCTGCTCGGCGCCGATGTCGGACGGCTTCCTGGTCCTCGCGCAGGCCCCCGGCGGGCTCACCTGCTTCCTCGTCCCGCGCGTCCTGGCCGACGGCACCACCAACGTGTTCCTGATCCAGCGGCTCAAGGACAAGCTGGGCAACCGGTCCAACGCCTCCGCCGAGGTCGAGTTCGCCGGGACCTGGGCGCGCCGGGTCGGCGACGAGGGGCGCGGGGTGCGCACCATCATCGAGATGGTCGCCGCGACCCGGCTGGACTGCGCGCTCGGCTCGGCGGGCCTGATGCGGCAGGCGGTCGCCCAGGCCGTCCACCACTGCGCGCACCGGGAGGCGTTCGGCGGCAAGCTGATCGACAAGCCCCTGATGCGCAACGTGCTGGCCGACCTCGCGCTGGAGTCCGAGGCCGCGACCGCGCTGGCGCTCAGGCTCGCGGCCGCCTACGACGACGGCAGCGAGCAGGAGCGCGCCTTCCTGCGGCTCGCGGTGCCGGCCGCCAAGTACTGGATCACCAAGCGCTGCGCGCCGGTCGCGGTGGAGGCCGCCGAGTGCCTGGGCGGCAACGGGTACGTGGAGGAGTCGGGCATGCCCCGGCTGGTGCGCGAGTCACCGCTGAACTCCATCTGGGAGGGCGCCGGGAACGTTCAGGCGCTGGACGTGCTGCGGGCGTTGCGGCGCGAGCCGGGCGCGCTGGACGCCTGCCTCACCGAGATCGGGCGGGCACACGGTGCCGACCACCGGCTCGACCGCGCGGTGAAGGACCTGTTCACCGAACTGGCCGACCTGGAGGGCATCGAGGGGCGGGCGCGACGGCTGGTGGAGCGCCTCGCGCTGGTGCTCCAGGGGTCGCTGCTGGCGCGGCTCGCGCCGCCGGAGGTCGCCGACGCGTTCTGCGCCTCCCGGCTCGGCGGTGACCGGGGCGCGGCCTTCGGCACGCTGCCGGCCGGCCTGGACCTGGCGTCGGTGGTGGAGCGGGCCCGGCCGGTGTCCTGACCCGGATTGGGCGGCCCGCTCGGGAGCAGACGTCCCGAGGGGACGTCGCGGGGGTGGTGCTGCGCCGACACGGCACCACCCCCGCCTCAAGGGCCTGTTCGAGGCCCCGAACGCCGCCCGGAGGCGGCATCGGGGTCAAGTCTCGGCCAGCCCCGTGCGATTCACCAGGGTTGCAGGGGGTTGCAACTTGTTGGTGACAGTGCGCGGACTCTGTGCCTCCGGCATGCGCCAAACGGCAGTATGTGAGGAACAGTCGGACCGGAAACCGCCGCCCGGAACGGCTTGACAGCAGTGTTCGACGCCCTTTCCGGGAGGACCCCAGTGGTGAACCCGCCAATGAACGTGGCGCGACTGGCCGCCGTGGACGCGGCGCAGGCGGCGCGGGTGCTGAGCGAGGTGCGCGAGGCCACGCTGGCCGGGCAACGTGCGCGGATCGCGCCGCGTCCGGTGATCGAGCAGTCCTGGGGACGGATGCTGCGCAGCGGCGTCGACCCCGACCACGACTTCAGGTCCCGGCCGCTGTCCGCCGACGAGGTGCGGCGCAGACGGGAGGAGTCACCGCTCAGACCGGTCCTGCCCGTGCTGCGCCAGGGTCTGCTTTCGGTCGCGGACGTGGCCCAGCACATCATGGTCGTCGCGGACGCCGAGGGCCGTGTGCTGTGGCGGGAGGGATCCTCGCCGGTGCTGCGCAAGGCCGACGGGCTCGGGTTCGAACTCGGCGCGGACTGGCGGGAAGACGTCGTCGGAACCAACGGCGTGGGCACGCCCGCGGTCGTACGGCGGCCCGTGCAGGTCTTCGCCGCCGAGCACTTCGTGCGCTCGCACGCCTCCTGGACCTGTACGGGCGCCCCGGTCACCGACCCCAGGGACGGCCGGCTCCTCGGCGTGGTGGACGTGAGCGGCCCGCTGGAGACCATGCACCCGGCGACCCTCGCCTGGGTGGACGCGGTGGCCAAACTCGCCGAGGCTCGGCTGCGAGAGCTGCACCTGGCCTCACTGGAGCGGCTGCGCACGACGGCGGCGCCGGTGCTGGCCCGGCTGGACGGCAGGGCGCTGGTGGTGGACCGGGACGGCTGGGCGGCCGCCGTGACCGGGATGCCGTACGTGCGGCGCGTCACCCTGCCCAAGTCCCTCACGCCCGGCCGCCGCTGGCTGCCGGCGCTCGGCACCTGCGCGGTGGAGCCGCTGGCCGGGGGCTGGCTGCTGCGGGCGGCCGAGGAGCCGGGGCCGTCCACCGCCACCCGGATCGTGCTGGATCTGAGCCGGGCGGGCCGCACGTCGGTGACCGTGGCCGGTCCGGCGGGCGCGGCGGGCTCCTGGACCCACGAACTCAGCCCCCGGCATGCCGAGTTGCTCTACCTGCTGACAGAACACCGCGCCGGACGCGGCGCGGCGGCCCTCGCCGAGGACCTGTTCGGCGATGCGTCGCGCACGGTGACGGTGCGGGCGGAGATGTCGAGGATCCGCCGGTATCTGGGGGACCTGCTGCGCCACCGGCCGTACCGTTTCCGCGAGGACGCGGAGGTCGAGGTGCTGCTGCCCGGCGACCCCCGTGACCTGCTGCCCCAGTCGACGGCACCGGCGGTGGCGCGGCGCAGGGCGGCGGCGGGCGCCGGCTGACAGGGCGACCGGGTGCGGTGCGGAACGATCCGTTCCGTGCGGGTGCCTTCAGCATATTTGCGGGACTTGGCCCTACCGCGCCCGTTACTGCCGTAGCATCCCTACGGGCCTCCCCACCTGCTCCTCGGTCAACGTAGGGACCACCAGGCGCAGTTGGCCCGCCTCGGGAGGAGACATGAAGCATCGCGGCAGACACCGCCGGCGCAGACGGGGCGCGGCTCTGCGCGCGGTCCTCGCCGGGACCGCACTGGCGCTCACCGCGGCCGCCACGCTGATCAGCGCCTCGCAGGCCACGGTCGCCGGGAACCCCGGCGCGCTCAAGCCACTGACCTCCCGGGCGGAGACCCGCCCGCTGCGGCTGCGGGAACACCTGGTGCCCGCCCGCACGCTGAACCGGCTCGCCGCCTCGATGGGCCGCCCGGTCGGCGTGGACGCCGTCCTGCGCAGCGCCGACCGCACCCTGCGCGAGGGCTCCGCCTGCGGCTCCGAGGACCGCGAGAGCCTCCCCGTCGCCCCGGCCGCCACCCGCGCCTACTGCTGGGACCGGGCCGACACCACCACCGCCTCCTGGCAGCCGGCCTCGGTCACCACCTCCGGGGACGCCGACGACGACGGGCTCTGGGGCGCCCACCGGGTGGTCCTCACCGGCTGGACCCACAGCGCCGCCACCGGGCGCGCCGCCGAGCGGGGCCTCGCGAAGGTCGCGTTCGTCGACGCCGACGACCCGGACCGTCCCGCCTACCGCTGGGTGCTCCTGGTGGTGCCCACAGCGGGCGGCCGCGACTACCGCGGCCTGACCTCGGGCGTCTCCGGCATGGTCTGGTACCAGGACAAGCTCCTGGTCACCACGACGACCGGCAGCGCCGAGGCGCTGTACGTCTACGACCTCGACCGCATCCAGCGCACGACGGCGGACACGCCCGCGATCGGCCGGGTCCGGGGCGGCTGGTCCGCCGACGGCTACCGGTACGTGATGCCCGCGGTCGGCTCCTACCGCTTCACCGGCGGCCGCTGCGGGTCCTCCGGTCCGCCCTGTCCCGCCGGTCTCTCCCTGGACCGCGGCACGGTCCCCGACAGCCTGGTCGCCGGTGAGTGGACCGCCCCGGGCAGCGACCGGCACGCCCGGCTGTGGCGGTACCCGTTCAGCACGGACCCGGCACGCGGCGGGCTGCTCGCCACCGACGCCGCCGGGCGCGTGGACGCGGTCGAGGCCTACCGGACCCGGGCGACCGGGATCCGGGGCGTGCTGTCGTACCGGCGGGCCGGATCGGCCGCTCCGTCCTGGTATGTGGGACAGCTGTCCAGGTCCGCGGACGGCCACGGCGGGCTGTGGCGCCAGGACACCAAGGGGGCGAAGGCGGCCGGCTGCGGCTCGGACGCCTCCCACCACTGCTGGGCCGAGTCCGCGGGCTCGCTGTCCTACTGGCAGGAGACGGGCGAGGTGTGGTCCCTGTCGGACCGGATGCTGTTCTCGGTGCCGCTGGCCGCACTGGACCGGTCGCTGGGCTGAGCGGGCGGATCGACAAGCGGGCGAACGGGATGATTCCCTGGCCGGCATGAGCAGCGTCCCTGTCACCACCTGGTCTCTGGAACAGACCTCCCCGGCCGACCTCCTGCCGGCCGCCGCCCCCGAGGGCGACGTCCGGATCGTGCGCGCCGAGGTCGCCTCGCCCGAGTTCAGCCGCTTCCTGTACGCCTCGGTCGGCGGCGACATCCGCTGGACCGACCGGCTCGGCTGGAGCTACGCACGGTGGCAGGGGTACCTGGCCCGTCCCGGTGTGGAGACGTGGGTGGCCTACGACCACGGGACGCCCGCCGGGTACGTCGAGCTGGAACCCCAGGACGACGGCGTGGTCGAGATCGTCTACTTCGGGCTCGTCCCCGCCTTCCGCGGCCGCCGCATCGGCGGCCATCTGCTGTCGTACGGCGCCGCCCGCGCCTGGGATCTGGCAGAGCGGTGGCCCGAGCGGACACCGACGAAGCGGGTGTGGCTGCACACGTGCAGCAAGGACGGCGAGTTCGCGATGGACAACTACCAGCGGCGCGGGTTCAAGCTGTTCGACACCAAGGTCGAGGAGGAACCCGAGGTGTCGACGCCGGGTCCGTGGCCCGGCGCGTATCCCGCCTGACCTGCCCCGACAAGCCGTTCCGCACGGCATGTGACCGACGACACCCTTGTCCCACATTCCGGGACAAGGGTGTCCGCATGATGGACGAAGCTGGACTGTGTCCAGATCGCCATGACACGCTTCCGTCATGTCTGGAACTGGAATTGCCTTGGTGAGTCGGCGGCACGTCGACCTCGGCCGCATGTCCAGCGCCATCTGTCCGGCGAGCTGACCGCTCCAGCACCGCCGACTTCCTCCTTCCTTGATCCCTGCCTGCGCAAGGACGCGCACGCATGCCCGCATGCGCGCGTATATGCGTACGCGCAGGTAGAGCCGCTTACCCGCCTGTCCCGAAGGACGTAGAACCATGGCCGCCACTCCCCCGAACCCTGCCGCCTCCGCGCCCCGCCGCAAGGTGAGCCGTCACCGCGGTGAGGGTCAGTGGGCCGCAGGCCACTTCACCCCGCTCAACGGCAACGAGCAGGTCAAGAAGGACGACGACGGTCTCAATGTGCGGACACGCATTGAGACGATCTACTCCAAGCGCGGCTTCGACTCCATCGACCCGAGCGACCTGCGCGGCCGGATGCGCTGGTGGGGGCTGTACACCCAGCGCAAGCCCGGGATCGACGGCGGCAAGACCGCGATCCTGGAGCCGGAGGAGCTGGACGACAAGTACTTCATGCTGCGGGTGCGGATCGACGGCGGAGCCCTGACGACCCAGCAGCTGCGGGTGATCGGCGAGATCTCGCAGGAGTTCGCGCGCGGCACCGCGGACATCACCGACCGGCAGAACGTCCAGTACCACTGGATCCGGATCGAGGACGTGCCCGAGATCTGGGACCGGCTGGAGAGCGTGGGCCTGTCCACCGTCACCGCCTGCGGTGACACCCCGCGTGTGATGATCGGCTCGCCGGTCGCCGGTATCGCCGAGGACGAGATCATCGACGCCACTCCCGCGCTGGAGGAGATGAAGCGCCGGGTCCTGAACAACAAGGCGTACTCGAACCTCCCGCGGAAGTTCAAGACGGCCATCTCGGGCTCCCCGCTGCTGGACGTGGTGCACGAGATCAACGACGTCGCGTTCGTCGGCGTACGGCACCCCGAGCACGGCCCGGGCTTCGACGTGTGGGTGGGCGGCGGGCTGTCCACCAACCCCAAGCTGGGCGTGCGGCTCGGCGCCTGGGTGCCGCTGGACGAGGCCCCGGACGTCTACGAGGGCGTCATCTCGATCTTCCGCGACTACGGCTACCGCCGGCTGCGCAACCGGGCCCGGCTGAAGTTCCTCGTCGCCGACTGGGGCGCGGAGAAGTTCCGCCGGGTGCTGGAGGACGAGTACCTGAACCGCAGGCTGGTCGACGGGCCCGCCCCCGAGCAGCCGGTCCAGCACTGGCGCGACCACATCGGCGTGCACCGGCAGAAGGACGGCCGCTTCTACGTCGGGTTCGCCCCGCGCGTCGGCCGGGTCGACGGCGCCACGCTGACGAAGGTCGCCGACCTCGCGGAGGCGCACGGCTCGGGCCGGGTACGGACCACCGTCGAGCAGAAGATGATCGTCCTCGACGTCGAGGAGGGCCAGGTCGACTCGCTGGTCGAGGGCCTGGAGGCGCTGGACCTCACCGCCCGGCCGTCCTCCTTCCGGCGCGGCACCATGGCCTGCACCGGCATCGAGTTCTGCAAGCTCGCCATCGTCGAGACCAAGGAGCGCGGCTCCCAGCTGATCGACGAACTGGAGCGCCGGCTGCCGGACTTCGACCAGCCGATCACCATCAACCTCAACGGCTGCCCGAACGCCTGCGCCCGTATCCAGGTCGCGGACATCGGTCTCAAGGGCCAGCTCGTGCTCGACGACCAGGGCCGGCAGGTCGAGGGCTACCAGGTGCACCTGGGTGGCGCGCTCGGCCTCGAGGCGGGCTTCGGCCGCAAGGTCCGTGGCCTGAAGGTCACTTCGGACGAGCTGCCCGACTACATCGAGCGGGTCCTCAAGCGCTACCAGGCCGAGCGCGAGGACGGCGAGCGGTTCGCCACCTGGGCCTCCCGAGCTTCCGAGGAGGCGCTGTCGTGAGTGAGCGGGCCGCGCCGTTCTACTGCCCCTACTGCGGTGACGAGGACCTGCGTCCGAGCGAGCAGGGCCATGGCGCCTGGGAGTGCGGGGCGTGCAACCGCGCATTCCAGCTGAAGTTCCTCGGGCTGCTCGCCCAGGGGGTTCAGCGAGCCGACAACGGAGGGGACGACCGGACATGACGACGGCTCAGGACGAGCGTACGACCGAGGAGTTGAAGGCACTCGCCGAGCAGGCGGGCCGTGACCTGGAGGACGCCTCCGCGCTGGAGATCCTCCAGTGGGCGGTGGACACCTTCGGCAAGAAGTTCTGCGTCACCTCCTCCATGGAGGACGCCGTGGTCGCCCATCTCGCCTCGCGGGTGCCGAAGGGCGAGGCCGCCGTGGATGTGATCTTTCTCGACACCGGCTACCACTTCCCGGAGACCATCGGCACCCGTGACGCGGTCGAGGCCGTGATGGACGTCAACGTCATCACCCTCACGCCGAAGCAGACGGTCGCCGAGCAGGACGCCCAGTACGGGCCGAAGCTGCACGACCGCGACCCCGACCTGTGCTGCGCGCTGCGCAAGGTCCAGCCGCTGGAAGAGGGCCTGAAGGGCTACCAGGCGTGGGCGACCGGCCTGCGCCGCGACGAGTCCCCGACCCGGGCGAACACCCCGGTGGTCGGCTGGGACGAGAAGCGGCGGAAGGTCAAGGTCTCCCCGATCGCCCGCTGGACGCAGGACGACGTGGACACCTACGTCGCCGAACACGGCGTCCTGACCAACCCGTTGCTGATGGACGGCTACCCCTCCATCGGGTGCGCCCCGTGCACCCGCCGGGTCCTGGAGGGCGAGGACGCTCGCGCCGGCCGCTGGGCGGGCCGCGCCAAGACCGAGTGCGGACTGCACGGATGACGAACGATCAGACACAGGAGAACCACGTGACCACCGGAGCCACCGTCTGGCTCACGGGTCTGCCGAGCGCCGGCAAGACCACCATCGCGTACGAGCTGGCCGACCGGCTGCGCGCCGAGGGCGGCCGCGTCGAGGTGCTCGACGGCGACGAGATCCGCGAGTTCATCTCGGCGGGCCTCGGCTTCTCCCGCGAGGACCGGCACACCAACGTGCAGCGCATCGGCTTCGTCTCCGAACTGCTGGCCCGCAACGGCGTCACGGCGCTGGTGCCGGTGATCGCGCCCTACACGGACAGCCGGGACGCCGTCCGCAAGCGGCACGAGGAGAACGGGACTCCGTACCTGGAGATCCATGTGGCCACCCCGGTCGAGGTGTGCTCGGTACGGGACGTGAAGGGGCTGTACGCCAAGCAGGCCGCGGGCGAACTGACCGGGCTCACCGGCGTCGACGACCCGTACGAGGAGCCGGAGACGCCCGATCTGCGGATCGAGTCCCAGCACCAGAGCGTGCAGGAGTCCGCGGCGTCGGTGTACGCCCTGCTGAGCGAGAGGGGACTGGCATGACCACGGTCGCCAAGGTCGAGGACGGCACCGAGAGCCCGTACGCGCTCTCCCACCTGGACGCGCTGGAGTCCGAGGCGGTGCACATCTTCCGCGAGGTGGCGGGCGAGTTCGAGAACCCGGTGATCCTGTTCTCCGGCGGCAAGGACTCCATCCTCATGCTGCACCTCGCGCTGAAGGCGTTCGCCCCGGCGGCGATCCCCTTCTCGCTGCTCCATGTGGACACGGGACACAACTTCCCCGAGGTGCTCGAGTACCGCGACCGTGTGGCCGCCGCACATGGGCTGCGCCTCCATGTGGCCTCCGTACAGGACTACATCGACCGGGGTGTGCTCAAGGAGCGTCCCGACGGGACCCGCAACCCGCTGCAGACGCTCCCGCTGACGGAGAAGATCCAGAGCGGGAAGTTCGACGCCGTGTTCGGCGGCGGCCGGCGTGACGAGGAGAAGGCCCGGGCCAAGGAGCGGGTGTTCTCGCTGCGGGACGAGTTCTCCCAGTGGGACCCGCGCCGCCAACGGCCCGAGCTGTGGAACCTGTACAACGGCCGGCACGCGCCGGGCGAGCACGTGCGGGTGTTCCCGCTCAGCAACTGGACCGAGCTGGACGTCTGGCAGTACATCGCCCGGGAGGGCATCGAGCTGCCGGAGATCTACTTCGCGCACGAGCGCGAGGTGTTCCAGCGCGGCGGGATGTGGCTGACGGCGGGCGAGTGGGGCGGTCCGAAGGAGGACGAGACGGTCGAGACCCGGCTGGTCCGCTACCGCACCGTCGGCGACATGTCCTGCACGGGTGCCGTCGACTCCGACGCGACCACACTGGACGCCGTCATCGCCGAGATCGCCGCCTCCCGGCTCACCGAGCGCGGCGCGACCCGCGCCGACGACAAGCTCTCCGAGGCCGCGATGGAAGACCGCAAGCGCGAGGGGTACTTCTAAGCATGAGCACGAGCACGACCGAGGCGCTCTCGGCCACCACCCTGCTGCGGTTCGCCACCGCCGGCTCCGTCGACGACGGCAAGTCCACGCTCGTCGGGCGGCTGCTGCACGACTCCAAGTCGGTCCTCACCGACCAGCTGGAGGCCGTGGAGCGCGCCTCCGCGAGCCGCGGCCAGGACGGCCCGGACCTCGCCCTCCTCACCGACGGCCTGCGTGCCGAGCGCGAGCAGGGCATCACCATCGACGTGGCCTACCGCTACTTCGCCACGCCCCGCCGCCGGTTCATCCTCGCCGACACGCCCGGCCATGTGCAGTACACCCGCAACATGGTTACGGGTGCCTCCACCGCCGAGCTGACGGTGGTCCTGGTCGACGCCCGCAACGGCGTGGTCGAGCAGACCCGCCGGCACGCGGCGATCGCCGCGCTGCTGCGCGTGCCGCACGTGGTCCTCGCCGTCAACAAGATGGACCTCGTCGGGTACGAGGAGAAGGTGTTCGCCGCGATCGCCGAGGAGTTCACGGCGTACGCGACCGAGCTGGGTGTCCCCGAGGTCACCGCCATCCCGATCTCGGCGCTCGCCGGGGACAACGTGGTGGAGCCGTCCGCGAACATGGACTGGTACGGCGGCCCGACGGTGCTGGAGCACCTGGAGACGGTCCCGGTCAGCCACGACCTGGCGCACTGCCACGCCCGGCTGCCCGTGCAGTACGTGATCCGGCCGCAGACCGCCGAGCACCCGGACTACCGGGGCTACGCGGGGCAGATCGCGGCCGGCACCTTCCGTGTGGGCGACCCGGTGACCATCCTGCCGTCCGGCCGTACGACGACGGTCTCCGGCATCGACCTGCTCGGCGAGCCGGTCGACGTGGCCTGGACGACGCAGTCGGTGACCGTGCTGCTGACGGACGACGTCGACGTCTCGCGCGGCGACCTGATCGTGCCGACCAAGGACGCGCCGGCCACCACGCAGGACGTGGAGGCGACCGTCTGCCACGTCGCCGACGCCCCGCTGACCGTCGGCCACCGGGTCCTGCTCAAGCACGGCACCCGCACGGTCAAGGCGATCGTCAAGGACATCCCGTCCCGGCTCACGCTCGACGACCTCTCCCTGCATCCGCACCCGGGACAGCTCGTCGCCAACGACATCGGCCGCGTGAAGATCCGTACCGCCGAGCCGCTGCCCGTCGACTCCTACGCGGACTCGCGCCGCACGGGCTCGTTCATCCTGATCGATCCGAACGACGGCACCACGCTCACCGCGGGCATGGTCGGCGAGTCGTTCGCGTCCCCCGAGCCGGTCAAGGACCAGGCCGAGGACGACGGCTGGGACTTCTGAGCATGAAAACGACCGACGTCTACTCGACGTTCGCGAAGGAGGGCGGCCGCGTGGGCAGCGGCGCCCTCGGCAGCGGGCAGGGCGGAGTCGCGCGATGTGTGCGTTGACGTACGCGCACCGCTTGCGCGCCCCGTCCCCCCACCCGACGTCCCGGAAGCGACGAAGACCTGCCCAGCTCCCGGCCACGACCTGAGAGACCGTGACCGCCGGGCCAACGAGAGGAAAGCCTCCCGTGCCTGCCAACCGCTCATCTCGTTCGACGTTCCTTCGCAGCGGCATAGCCGCGATCGCCGCGCTCCCCCTGCTGACCCTCGCAGCCTGCGGCTACGGGTCGGAGTCCAAGGACGACACCTCCACCGCCAAGGTCGCCGCCGGCGCCAAGAAGATCGACGGACTCGACTCCGTGAAGATCGGCTACTTCGGCAACCTCACCCACGCGACCGCGCTCGTCGGCAACCAGAAGGGCTTCTTCCAGAAGGAGCTGGGCGCCACCAAGGCCGCCTACCAGATCTTCAACGCCGGACCGTCCGAGATCGAGGCGCTGAACTCCGGTTCCATCGACATCGGCTGGATCGGCCCGTCCCCGTCGATCAACGGCTACACCAAGTCCGACGGCAAGAGCCTGCGCATCATCGGCGGTTCGGCGTCCGGCGGAGTGAAGCTGGTCGTCGATCCGAAGAAGATCAAGTCCCTGAAGGACGTCAAGGGCAAGAAGATCGCGACGCCTCAGCTGGGCAACACGCAGGACGTGGCCTTCCTCAACTGGGCGGCCGAGCAGGGCTGGAAGGTCGACGCCCAGAGCGGCAAGGGCGACGTGTCGGTCGTCCGTACCGACAACAAGGTGACCCCGGACGCGTTCAAGGCCGGCTCCATCGACGGCGCCTGGGTGCCGGAGCCGACCGCGTCCAAGCTGGTCGCCGAGGGCGGCAAGGTGCTGCTGGACGAGTCGACGCTGTGGCCGGACAAGAAGTTCGTGATCACGAACATCATCGTGTCGCAGAAGTTCCTGAAGGAGCACCCGAAGGCCGTCGAGGCGGTGCTGAAGGCCTCGGTCGAGACCAACAAGTGGATCAACGCCAACCCGGACGAGGCGAAGGCCGCGGCCAACAAGCAGCTGGGCATCGACTCCGGCAAGGAGCTGCCGGCCGGCGTCCTGGACCCGGCGTGGAAGTCCATCCAGATCACCGACGACCCGCTGGCCGCGACCCTCAACACCGAGGCGCAGCACGCGGTCAAGGCCGGTCTGCTGGAGAACCCGAAGCTGGACGGCATCTATGACCTCACGCCCCTGAACAAGGTCCTTTCGGCCGCGGGCGAGTCCTCCGTCAGCGACGCCGGTCTCGGCGCCAAGTAACCCCCGTAGCCGACGAGTTCCCAGGAGGTGACGACCATGGCCACGACCTTCGCCAAGGCCGCCGAGTCGGTCCAGCACTCGGCGCGCATCGAGAACGTCTCGAAGTCCTTCGCGGTACCCGGCGGGCAGCAGCTCGTCCTGGACGACATCAGTCTCGATGTCGCTCCGGGCGAGTTCGTCACCCTCCTGGGGGCCTCGGGCTGCGGCAAATCGACCCTGCTGAACCTGGTGGCGGGGCTGGACCAGCCCTCCGCCGGCAGCATCACGACCGACGGGCGTCCGGCTCTGATGTTCCAGGAGCACGCCCTGTTCCCGTGGCTGACCGCGGGCAAGAACATCGAACTCGCCCTGAAGCTCAGGGGGGTCGCCAAGAGCGAACGGCGGGAGCGGGCCGAGGCACTGCTCGAACTGGTCCGGCTGCAGGGCTCGCACGGCAAGCGGGTGCACGAGCTGTCCGGCGGCATGCGCCAGCGCGTGGCCATGGCCCGGGCGCTCGCGCAGGACAGCCGGCTGCTGCTGATGGACGAGCCGTTCGCGGCGCTGGACGCGATCACCCGCGACCTGCTGCACGACGAACTGACCCGGATCTGGGAGGAGACGGGCCTGTCGGTGCTCTTCGTCACCCACAACGTGCGCGAGGCGGTGCGGCTCGCGCAGCGGGTCGTGCTGCTGTCGTCCCGCCCGGGGCGGGTGGCGCGCGAGTGGCGGGTGGACATCCCGCAGCCGCGGCGCATCGAGGACGCGCCGGTCGCCGAACTGTCCCTCGAGATCACCGAAGTCCTGCGTGGGGAGATCCGCCGTCATGGCCAGCACTGACACGACGAAGGCCGTCCTGCGGGACGCCGCGAGCGTCGAGGCGGGCCTGGACGCCCTGGAGACCGGTGTCGTCGGCCGGACGCCGTTCCGGCAGACGTTCCGCAACAAGATCCTGCCGCCGCTGGTCGCGACCGCGGTGGTGCTCGTGGTGTGGCAGGCGCTGGTCTCCTTCAAGATCGTCGACGATCCGACGAAGCTGCCCACGCCGGCCGACGTCGGCAACGAGTTCAAGGACGCCTGGCTGGAAGGCAGGCTGCTCGGCTTCATCTGGACCAGCGTCTCGCGCGGTCTGCTGGGCTTCCTGTTCGCGCTGGCCATCGGCACCCCGCTGGGCCTGCTGGTGGCCCGGGTGAAGTTCCTGCGCGCGGCCATCGGGCCGGTGCTGTCCGGTCTGCAGTCGCTGCCGTCGGTGGCGTGGGTGCCGCCCGCGGTGATCTGGCTGGGCCTGGACAACAAGATGATGTACGCGGTGATCCTGCTCGGCGCCGTGCCGTCCATCGCCAACGGCCTGGTGTCCGGCATCGACCAGGTTCCGCCGCTGTTCCTGCGGGCGGGTCGCACGATGGGCGCGACGGGCCTGAAGGGTGCCTGGCACATCGTCCTGCCGGCCGCTCTGCCCGGCTATCTGGCGGGGCTGAAGCAGGGCTGGGCCTTCTCCTGGCGCTCGCTGATGGCCGCGGAGATCATCGCCTCCTCCCCGGACCTGGGCATAGGCCTGGGCGCGCTGCTGGAGAACGGCCGCAACGCCAGTTCCATGTCCATGGTGTTCGAGGCGATCCTGCTCATCCTGTTCGTCGGCATCGCCATCGACCTGCTGATCTTCAGCCCGCTGGAGCGGTGGGTGCTGCGCACCCGCGGCCTGCTGGTGAAGAGCTGAGGCCCATGTACGGCAAGCCGGTTCTCCTCGTCATCGCCCACGGCAGCCGCGACCCGCGGCACGCCGCGACCGTGCACGCCCTCGTGGAGCGGGTACGGGCGCTGCGGCCGGGGCTGCGCGTGGAGACCGGCTTCCTGGACTTCAACATCCCGTCCGTGCAGGGGGTGCTGGAGTCGCTGGCGGCGGAGGGCGTGCGTGACGTCGTCGCCCTGCCGCTGCTGCTGACCCGCGCGTTCCACGCGAAGGCGGACATCCCCGCGGTCCTGCGGGACGCGCCCTCGCGGCTGCGGATCCGGCAGGCCGACGTGCTCGGCCCGTCCCCGCTGCTGCTGTCCGCGCTGGAACGGCGCCTCTACGAGGCGGGGCTGACGCCCGCCGACAAGTCCTCGACCGGGGTCGTGCTGGCCTCGGCGGGGTCCTCCGACCCGGAGGCGATCGCAGTGATCGCCGACATCGCGCGGGAGTGGTGGCACACCGGTTGGTGCGCCGTGCGGCCTGCGTTCGCCTCCGCATCCCTTCCGCGCACCGAGGACGCCGTACGGGAGTTGCGCGCCCTCGGCTGCGAGCGGGTCGCCGTCGCGCCCTACGTGCTGGCACCGGGCTTCCTGCCTGACCGGATCGCGCGGGGAGCGGCCGAGGCGGACGTCCTGGCCGATGTGCTCGGCCCCGCGCCGGAGGTGGCGCGGGTCCTGCTGGAGCGGTACGACGCGGCGGCCCTGCCGGTGCGGGCGGCGCTGGGCGCGTAGGCGCTCCGGGAGACGCCGGCGGGGGCCGGTCTCAGGACACGCCGGCCCACCGGGTGAGCAGGGCGACGGCTTCGGTGCGGTCGTCGGCGGAGAGGCCGGCGATGGTGGCGTGGTGGTTGCTGCCGGGAGCCCACAGGACGCGGGAGTCCGTGGAGCCCGGGTGGAAGGACTCGGCGACCGCGGGGTCCTGGGTGCCGTTGACGAACAGCAGCCGGCTGCCTCGGCGGCGGACCCAGTGGTCGATGTCGGGCATCGCGGCGGAGTCGAAGCTCATCGGGATGTCGCGCGGCACGAAGGTGCGGGGCCGCATGGCGTCCGGGTGGCGCAGCAGGTCGGCCAGGTGGGCGGTGGGGACGTCGAAGTAACCCATCTGCGTGCCGAGTTGGTAGAAGTAGGGAATGTAGTCCCGGGCCACCGAGTCGGCGTAGACGGGCAGTACGGCGGTGTCGTTCAGCCATGCGTACAGCGCGTCGGTGCTCGCGTCCGGGCCGGGAATGGCGGCGCTGTCCGCGGCTTCGCCGTTCTGCCAGAACATGAACGGTGCGCGCAGCACGGCGATCTCGAGCGCCTTGTCGGCGCTGCCGACGATGTCGAAGCCGGTGCCGGCGGAGGCTGCCCAGGCCTGGTAGCGGGCGGTCATGTCGGCACGGCGGAGCAGGATCTGCCGTTGCGCCGTCCTGAGGGCGTCGCGGGTGGCGGCCGAGCCCACGGTGTCCAGGAAGCGGAGGTAGGCGGAGTCGTCCCGGTCGTCGACGTTGTTCGGCGCGGAGTAGGCCACGGTGCCGTCCACGTCGTGCGGGTGGAAGCGGCGGTGGTAGACGCTGGCCATACCGCCCTTGCTGCCCCCCGTGGAGATCCAGGCGCCGGTGTACAGCGTGCGGAAGAGACGGACGATGCGGTGGTGGTCGTCGGCGGCCTGCCGGACGGTCAGGTAGGAGTAGTCGGGCGTCTCCGGCCGCGAGGTGCCGAAGTAGCGGTGCTCGACCTGGAGCTGGTTGCCGCCCAGCAGCACGGTGGGTTCGGCCCGCCGGGGCGTGAGCGAGGCCCCGTACCCGGTCGTGAACAGGACGGTCGGACGGTCGGCAGAGGTGTGCAGGAGGACCAGGCGCTGCTCGAAGGTGCCGGCCGCCGGATTCCGGTGGTCGACCGGCTGGCGCAGTCCGAGGACGAAGAAACGGTACCCCGGCTCGGCACCGGGCCGCTCCTCCACGACCCTCAGCCCCGGCAGGGCACGGAGACGGTCGAGGACGTCGTCCCGCCCGGACCCGGCCGGGCTCACCGCCCTCGCCGGTGCCGCCGCGGTGGCGGCGAGTCCGGCCGCCGAGGCCGCCGACAGCAGCAGACGTCGTCTCGTCCAGGTGCCCATGGTGCATCCTCCCCTGTCATGGCCCCACCGGTGACGTCGTGTCCTGTGGTGGCGGCCCGCCGTGAATCGCCGACCGCTTCAGTACAGTCGCCTGGCGGCGAGGAAGGATCCCGCGCGCGAGGGGACCCTCTCCCCCGGCCGGGGGAGACGGCACGGCAGGCACCCCAGGTCGCGGTGCGCCCCGACCTGCTCGGGTTCCCCGAAACCCCTTCCTGGTCACGCCCGGATCTGCTGGGATGGTCCTTCGAGGCACTATCGGGGGAGAACGGTGCGCGTGGCCGGTCAGGAGTTCGGGTATCACCTGGGGCTGCCCAGGGCCCTGTCCGGTCTGCCGCTGAGCCCCCTCGTACCCGGTTACGGCACGCTCGCCGCCGCCCAGCACGCGGCGGGGTTACGCCACCTCGGCGAGGTCCTGGCCGCCTCACCCACGGGGTTACGGGTCCTGGACGGGCTGTACGTGCAGGCGGGGCCGCGGGGCCGGCGCCGGGTGGACGGCCTGTTACTGGATGGACTCGCCCAGGGGGCGGGACCGGCCGCCCCGCTCGCCGCGCGGCTGGCCGAGCTGCACCGGCGCGATCCGCAGGCCCTGCGCCGGGTCGTCCTCTACCAGCTGATCTGCCTGCTGCAGGACCGACCCGCCCCCCAACGCCCGCAGACAGCGGTCGAGTTGGGGGTGCATGCCGACGAGGTCGCCGGCCTGGTGGCGGCCGCCCGGCTGCGGCCGCCCCTGGACCGGCGCGCACGTGACGCCGCCGAGTCGCTCGCCGACGCCCGCGAGCAGCGGCGGCTGCACCGGCTGCGTACGCTGCTCGACCGGCTGCCCGCGGCCGGCGGCGACCTGGAACTGGCCGCGCTGCGGACGGAACTGGCCGAGCGGCTGAACGTGGTGGAGGACCTCCTGCGGTCCGCCCGGCGGGCCGAGGAGCAGGGCGAGCGGGAGAGCGCGAGCGATGCCTGCCTGGAGGCGTTGCGCGAGGCAGCGGACGACCGGCGGGCCCTGCGCTGCCTGGTCCGCATGCACCGGCCCGAACCCGGCCGGCACCCCCTGCTGAGCACCGGACTACGGCCGGACCACGTGGAGTTGACCTGGCAGGACCAGCGCGACGAACCGGGCGAGTGGCGGCTGCTGCGGCTGTACCGCACGGAGCGGGGCAGACCCGTCGTACGCAGCGTGCCCGGCGCCGACCGGACGGCGGCCGGGCCCGTGCGGGACGAGGACGCCCCGCTCGGCTCCCGGGTGCGCTACGCGGCGCTGCCGATGCGGGACGGCCGGGTGGCCGGACCGCCGCTCGTGTCGCGGCAGCTGCTGGTCGCACCGGAGGTGGGGCACCCGGTGCTGACGGACGGCCCGGGCCGGATCCACTGCGTCTGGCAGCGACCGGCGGGCACGACGGACGTCACGGTCGAGCGCACGGAGCCGGGCGAGGCCGACGGCCGGCTCGTGCGGAGGCCCGACGGGTTCACCGTCACCGGTCTGCCCGCCGGCCCGCACTCCTTCCACGTCGTCTGCCACTACCGGGCGTCCGACGGCAGCCGGGTCACCTCCCCGGGCCTGCGTGTGACCGGCACCGTCCACCCCTGGCCCGAGCCCGTGCACACCCTCACCGCGCGGCCCGACGGCGGGGCCGTGCGGTTCGCCTGGACCGGTGGGCGGGACGCCGAGGTGCGGCTGGTGGTGTGGCCCGGGCAGGCGCCCGCGCCGGGCACCGAACTGCGCACGCAGGAACTTCCGGCCGCGCCGGACTGGCCCGAGAAGGCGGGCGCCCTGTGCCCTCCGCCCGGCACCCGCGCCGAGGTCGCGGCCGTCGCCGTACTCGGGGCGCGGGCGCTGGCCGGGCCGGCCGTCGACGTGGAGGCCGTGCACGCCGTTCCCGGGCTCGCGGCCACCCGGCTGCCGGACGGGCAGGCGCGGGTCACGCTGGACTGGCCCGACGGCGCCGGGCACCTCGTGGTCAGCTGGGGCGCCCTGGACGGCGAGGGGACCGGTGGCGAGCGGACGCTGACCGCGCACGCCTACCGGCGCGGCGGACTGCGGCTGCCCGTCGGCCCGGGAGCGGTGCGGATCCGGGCGGCCACCGCGCCCCGGGTGCCCGGCGCCGTCGTGGTGGTGCCCGACGCGGCCGAGGCACTGCTGCCGCCGGACACCGCCGTCCGCTATCAACTGGTGCGTGCTCCAAGGAGGTTGATCGGGCGGGGCCGCACCCTGCTCCGGGTCAGCCTCGCCACGTCGGGCGCGCTCGGGGACGTACCGGAGTTCGTGTGCGTCGCCCGCAGCGGCACGCTCCGCCCGCGCAGCGCCGCCGACGGCACGACCGTACTGCGGATACCCGGGCCCGACCTCGCGCGGCACGGGACCGTCGAACAGGAGCTGCCGGCCTCCCCCTGCCCGGCCCCCTACACCCTGCGCGGCTTCCTGCTCGGGGAGCACGCGGCCTCGGTGCGACTGGAAGAACCCTCTCTCGCGAGCCTGGTGGTGCGCTGAGCCATGACGACCGTGATCTGCCCCTACTGCTTCGTCCGCGCGTCGGCGGGCAAGCTGCCGTACCGCTGTCTGATGACCCCGAGCGGGGTGCGCGGCGGCGCGCCCTGCGGGCCCGAACGCGACGACCTGTGGGCCGGGTTCATGGGTCCCGGGGTGCCTCCGGCGGCCCGGATGCGCGGGCCCGTGTTCACTCCGGCACGCAGACTCGCCGGGCTCGGCGGCGGGGGCAGCAGCGTGCCCTGCCCGAAGTGCGGGGTGCCCACGCCGGTGCGGGTGTGCGGGTCCTGCCACAGCGATCTGCCCAGCGACTACTGCGACCAGGACAGCCGGATCATCGCGCTGGTCGGCGCGAAGGCCTCCGGCAAGAGCACCTATGTGTCCGTGCTGGTCAACGAGTTGAACCACCGGGTCGGACAGGCCTATCACGCCTCGCTCGCGGCGATGGGGCAGAGCACCCAGCAGCGGGACAGGGAGATGGCCGAGGACCTGTACGAGCGGCTGCGGCTGCCGGACGCCACCCGGCCGGCCGCACTCGGCTTCAACGACCCGCTGCTGTACCGGCTGAGCCTGCCCCGGAAGGGTCTGCTGGGCGGCTCCGGTACCCGGCACACCACGCTGGTCTTCTTCGACGCGGCCGGTGAGGACCTGGCGGGCGCCGAGGCGATGGACCGCTACACCCGCTATCTGAGCGCCGCCGACGGAATCGTCCTGCTCGTCGACCCGTTGCAACTCGGCTCGGTGCGAGACCGGTTGCCGGTGCACGAGGGGCCGCCGCTGCCCGTGGTGGAGACCTCGCCACAGCAGATCGCCGCCGATCTGGCGGCCCAGCTTCGGGCGCACGGCAAGGGGAAGGGACGAGGGCGCGTGTCCACGCCGATCGCGGTCGCCGTCACCAAGACGGACATGCTCGGGCCCCTGCTGGACCCGCACTCCCCGCTGCTGCGCAACGCCCCGCACAGCGCCGGGACGTACGACGGTGAGGACCGGCTCGCCGTCCACGAGGAACTCCGGTCCCTGCTCACGGACTGGGACTCCGGCGCGCTGCTGCGCCAACTGGAACTGGGCTTCGCCGAGTTGTCGTTCTTCGGGCTGTCCGCCCTGGGGGCGCCGCCGCCCGCCGACGCACCGGCGGACGTGCCGAAGTCGGGCCCGCAGCCGGTGCGGGTGGAGGATCCCCTGCTGTGGCTGCTGTCCCTGCGCGGACTGCTGCCCGCGTACACCGCGGGGAAGGGGCGTGCCCGGTGAGCCTCGCCCAGCTGCACTACACCTCGGCGCCGCCCGGACCGGACGGCTCGGGCTTCCGGTTCACCGCGGTCAGCCCCGGCGTGCCGCCGACGCTGCTGCGGGAGGCGGAGCAGCTCATCGGGTACGAGCCCCCGCGCGACCTGCCCGCCCGCCCGGACGCCGAACAGCTCAAGGGCTTCCCGAAGGCGTTCAGCTGCAGCGAACTGTCCGACGGGGGACGTCTGTTGAGCCGGTCGGTGTACACCGGCGCGGACTACAGCGGGCGGTGGGGCAACTTCCACACCCACGCCCTCCATCTGCCGCCCGGGGTAAGGCTGCCCGACGGGGCGCTGCCCATCACGGCCTGGGAGTCACCGCGCTGGGCCGACGCCACTCCGCCGGACGGGCGGCCGGAGCCGGTCGACCGGTTCGAGCCGTCGGGCCTGCTGCGCCGGGACGGCCTCGTGGCCTTCGCGCGCTCCCGCGCGGACCGGCTCGCCGCGTTCTTCGCGGATCTGCGCTCGCTGGCCGAGGAGTCGGACGCCCGGCAGATCGTGGTCGTGGAGGACGACAGCGCCGACGTGGCCCAGTGGATCGCGCTCGCCTGCACCGTGCTGCCCCGCGAGCGGGCGCACCGGCTGACCTTCACCACCTACACCCGGCGGCCGCAGCAGGCCCGCCAGCAGATCGTCGGGGCTCTGCCGTCCTCGGAGCCGGTCGGCCACGACCACCGGTTCCGGGTGCACGACCGCACCGCCCGCGCGGCCGCCGAACCCGTCGCGGACACCTGGGCCGAGGTGTGCGCACGGGTCTGGACGGCCGGCCGGCCCGAGCTGTTCCGCGACAGCTCCGGCGAGCTCGGCCCGCTCGCGGTGGCCGCCCTCGTCGACGGCATCGGGCTGCGCGCCGACGGCCGCGCGGCGGCCGCCCGCTGGGCCGCGGACCACGCCTTCGCCCTGCCCGAGGAGACACTGGCGGCGCTGACCGTGGCGCTGTCGGGCGGCCACGGCCCGGACCGGGGCGGAGACGCCACGGGGTACGGGCGGGACGACAGACGATACGGCTCGGATGACGCGCAGTACGGCCCGGACGACACGCGACACGGCAGGGACGACGAGCGGTACGGCCCGGTCGGCACGCGGTACCGCCCCACCGGCACCCCCCTGAACGACGAACCAGCCGCACTCGCCGTCCTGTTGGCCCGGCTGGACGGACAGGTGCCCACCGCCGTCTCCGCGCCCCTCGCCGCCCGCGTCCTGGCCTCGGCGGTGCGGGACCGGGGCCCGGTGCCGGCGCTGGGCGCGGGCTCCCTCACCCCGGCGCTCCGCGCCGACCTGGCCCGGGACCTGGCCCCGGCCCTGCGGCACGGCATCGCCGACCCGACCGAGCCGGCCGCCGGGCGGCCCCTGGCCCTGCTGCGCGTCGCCGACCTGCTCGACGTGGACTGCACGGAGGCGCTCCCGGAGTTCGCCGGGCGCATCGCCCGGGACCTGGTCAGCGGGCGGGCGACGGACGGTGCGGGAGACGAGTCGCCGGGCTCCGCCGACAGCCGCCCGGGCGACGGCCGGAGCTGTCCCTCCGCTCTCCTCGACGCCGTCCACGGCCATCCCGCCCTGCGCACCGCGCTGTTCGGCGCGCTGGACGCCCTCGCCGCCGCCAATCCGCCCGGGGTGGCCGGGCGGCTGGCGGGTTCGGGGCTGCCGGTCTCGCTCGCCCCAGGCTGCCCGCATCTGCGGATGTGCGTCGAGGCGGGCGGGGCACGGCGGACCGACGGCGACCGGCTCGGGCGGTTCCACGAGGTGCTGCGCACCGCCGGGGTCTCGCCGCACGCCGAACCGGGCGTCCTGCACACCGCCTTCCACCTGGTGTGGCCGGACGGCCCGCCGACCGGGGAGGAGGCGAGCCTGCTGCTCAGCGAGCTGGGCTCGGACGCACACCGGCTTGCCGGCACCCGGGACCTGCTGGTCGAGGCCGCGCTCGCGGCCCCGGCCGACGACCCGGCGGTACCGGTCCTCGCCGCCGACCTGCTGCGCTGCTTCACCGCGGAGCTGCGGTCCGCGCACCGGGCGCCGCTGCTCCTGCTGGAGTACGCGGGACTGCTGGACACCGACCAGGACGTCGAGGGCTGGGTGCAGCACGTGCTGAGCCTCAGGGACGGCGCGGCCGAACCCGTACCCGAGCCGGTGACCCGCCGGGTGCACGAGGCGCTCGCACGCCGGCTGCTGGCCGTTCCGGGACCGGAGAGCGAGTCCCACGCGCCGCCCCGGCCACCGGCGCCCGAGAGCGAGCTGTACGCGCTGGCCCGCTCGGGCGACGCGGGCCTGCTGGCCGTCTACGAGCGGGTGGGGCGCGGGGACCGGGTGGCCGAGCGGCTGCGCACCGTGCCGTCCTGCGTCGCCGCCCGCTTCTGCGAGTGGAGCGCGTACCCGCAGACGCACCCCGCCTGGGAGGCGACCCGCACGACCCTGCTGACCAGGGTGCTGCGACCCGTCGTACGGGCCCTTCCGGCCGAGGACCAGAGCGCGGTCGAGGAGGTGCTGCGCCGCACCGGCCGGGGCAGGCTGGACGCCTACCGCACCTGGAACCGGCCCGGCGCCCTCGGCCGGCTCGCGGGCCGGCTGACCGGGCGCGGAAGGCGCGAGGACCGGCAGGCGACCTGGTACGGCGATGTGGAACCGCCGGGCGAGGGGAGCGGCCGGTGAGCACGGACGGCATCGCAGCGCTGGTGATCCTGGCCCTGTTCGGCTGGGCCGGGGTCGTGGCCGTCGCGGTGTGCGTGTTCCGCACGCTGTGGGAGTTCCTCGGACTCGGTGTGCGGGCCGTGTGGCGCGGCCTCGGGCCGTGGCAGGCGGGCCGCACCGACCCGGGGCTCGCGGCGGTGGGGAGCGGCGAGCCCGCGCATCTCGCCTACTGGTGGCGGCAGTCGTGGGCGGACGCGGTGTCCGCGGGACTCGCCGGGATGCGGGCCGTGTGGTCCGCCTTCACCGACCCGTGGCTGAACCGGACCGTGCGGAACCTGTTCCAGGGGCGCCGGGCCTCGGGCCGGCGCGCCTCGGCGCCGCTGTACCGGTTCCTGCTGGTCGTGCTCGTCGCGCCCGGCACCGCCGCGGGCGCGCTGGTCGGCGCCGTGCTGGCCACGCTGCTCCTCGGCACGGTGCTGGCGCTGTTCGCGCTGCTGCTGGGCGTGGTGTGGCTGGGCTGGGCCGCCGGGGTGCCCGCGCTGCGCGGGCTGGAGCGGGGCCGGCTGCTGCTGCGGGGCATCCGCGTCAAGTGCCCGCACCCCGGCTGTTACGCGCCCGTCCCGCTGGCCGTGCACCGCTGCCCGAACTGCCGGGCCCGGCACGGCGAGTTGCGGCCCGGTCGGTACGGCGTGCTGTGGCACGTGTGCCGGTGCGGGCACCGGCTGCCCGCCTCCCGGCTGCTGGGACGTGGGAAGCTCACGGCGCTGTGCCCGCACTGCGAGCAGTTCCTGCCCGGAGCGGCGGGCACCATGCGGGTGGTGCACACTCCGCTGGTCGGGGGCACCTCGTCGGGCAAGACGATGCTGATGGCGGCCATGGTCGAGGGCCTGCACGCCTGGTCCCGGCAGGGCGAACTGCGCGTCGAGTACGCCTCCGTCGACGACCAGCGCACCCAGACCGGGCTCAACCAGGAGCTGAACCGCACCGGTTGGGCGCACGCCACGACCGGCGGCCAGCCGCGCGCCCTGATGTTCACCGTGGCCCGGGGCCGCAGAAAACGACTGCTGTACCTGTACGACCCGATGGGCGAGTCGGTGAGCGACGCCGAACGGGTGCGCGCTCAGCGGTACCTGGCCCACGCGGACGGGGTGGTCCTGGTCGCCGACGCCCTGGCCGAGCCGAAGGTGCGCGGCCGGCTGGGCCCCGAGGACACCGACCGGGCCGACCGGGCGCGGCCCTCGGCGCAGGGGCCGTGGGAGACGTACCAGCGGCTCACCGGGGAGCTGGCGGCGCTCACCGGCCGGCGGTCCCGGATGCGGGTGGCCACGGTGGTCACCAAGCGGGACGTGCTGGACCGGCTGACCTCGCTGCCGGTGCCCGGCGCACGCATCGACGACTGGCTCACCGACATCGGCCTCGGCACGCTGGTCCGTGCCCTCGGCCACGACTTCCACGCGGCCCGCTACTGGGCGGTGAGCGCCCACGCGGCCACCGGCACCGGGCCGCTGGAGAGCGAGCAGCGCCGGGCCGCCGAGCCGGTGCTGTGGCTGCTCGCGGCCTCGGGGCTGCGCACCGGCCCGCTCACCGGGTCCGGTGGCGGCACCGGCGGCCGCCTGATCAGGCAGCGAAGCCGCCCGGACGGGACCAGGGAAGGGAAGTACAGCCCGGCATGAACCAGGTCACCCCTTCCGTCTCCCGGGCCCGGCGGGCGCTCGCGGGCCTGTTCGTCACCGCCCTGGTCCTGGCGGTGGCAGCCCTCGGCTGTGCCGCTCGGCTGCTGCTGCCCTGACCACGGCCCCCACCCATCACCCACCCATGGAAAGGAATCACGGCGTGAGCGACATCCCCGGCGGGCCCATGGCCAACCGGCCGGTCCACTTCATCTGGCTGCTCGACTGCTCGTACTCGATGCAGGGCGAGAAGATCGCGAAGCTCAACTACGCGATCAGGGAGGCCGTTCCGGAGATGCGGTCGGTGGCCCACGACAACCCCGCGGCCCAACTGCTGCTGCGCACCGTCACGTTCTCCACCACGGCCCAGTGGCACCACCAGACCCCGGTCCCGGTCGACGACTTCACCTGGCAGGACGTGCAGGTCGACGGCATGACCAACCTCGGCGAGGCGCTGCACCTGGTGGCGCGCGAGCTGCAGACCCCGCCGATGCCGCAGCGGGCGCTGAAGCCGGTGCTGGCGCTGGTGTCGGACGGGGTGCCCACCGACGACTGGAAGGCGGGCCTGAAGGCCGTCGACGCCACCCCGTGGGGCCGCAAGGCGGTGCGGGTGGCGATCGCCATCGGCGCGGACGCGGACCGCGGGGTGCTCCAGGAGTTCCTCGGCAACCCCGAGCTGCAGCCGCTGGACGCCAACAGCCCCAAGCAGCTCGCCGCCGCCATCCGGTGGGCGTCCACCGCCGCCGTGAAGGCGGCCTCCCAGCCGGTCGCGGGCGACATGGCCGGCACCACCGTGACCATGGCGAAGCAGCCGTACGCGCCGCCGGTGCTGGACGACGACGATGACGACGACGTGTGGTGACGCTCGGGGTGCGACGGTGGGAGACGCTGGCCGACAGCGTCCAGGGTGTCAACAAGCGGCGCAACCAGGACTGGTACGAGTGCCGGGGCACCGGATCCGGTGAGGATCCGCTGGTCCTCGCCGTGGCCGACGGGCACGGCTCGGCGGTGCACGCGCGCAGCGAGCTGGGCGCGCGGTTCGCCGTGGACCGGTTCGTGGGGCTCGCCACCCACTTCGGGCGGGTGGCGCACGACTGCCACGAGCCGGGCCGGCTGGCCCGGCTGATGACGTACGCCCGGGACGACTTCCCGCGCGCCCTGGTGCACGAGTGGCGGCAGGCGGCGCTCGGGCACTGGGACCGGAACCGGCCGGTCGTCGAGGAGGCGTCCCGGGAGCCGGGGCCCGAGGAGAAGCTCGTGCTGTACGGCACGACGCTGATCGGGGCCGTGCTCACGCCGTGGCTGTTCGTGGCCTGGCAGCTCGGCGACGGGGACCTCGCGGTGGTGGAGCACGACGGCACGCTGAGCCGGCCGCTGGCGCCCGCCGAGGAGGACCTGGGCGACGAGACGGAGTCGCTGTGCGGGCGCGAGGCCTGGCGGTCGATGCGGATGCACTGGGCACCGGTGTTCGAGGAGGCGCGCACCCCGCGGCTGGTGGTGCTCTCCACGGACGGCCTGTCGAAGAGCTTCGCGGCGGCCGACGGATACCGGGCGTTCGTCGAAGGCCTGGCCGGACGGCTGGCCGAGGAGGGCGGCGCGGGCGTCCGCGAGGCGCTGCCGGACTGGCTTGCGCAGGCCGCGCGCTACTCGGGCGACGACACGACGCTGGCGGCGGCCCTGCGCTCGGCGCAGGCAGCCCCGGAGCCGGACGGGGCGACGGGGAACGAGGAGTCCTCGGCGGTGACGGCCAGTGCCGCGGAGACGGAAGAACGGAAGACGGAGACGTAGATGAGCGGCATGCTCGATGGCGGGACGCGCCTCGCGGCGGAGAACGGTGACGAGGTCGAGATCGTCGACTTCCTCGGCGCGGGCGGCCAGGGCGAGGTGTACCGGGTTCGCACACCCGACGGGGAACGGGCGCTGAAGTGGTACTACCCGACCTGTGCGACCGACGAACAGGAAGCGATCGTGAAGGAGCTGGTCGCCCGGGACTTCGCCGACGACCGGTTCCTGTGGCCCGAGGCGTACGTGCCCGAGCACCGTGGGTCGTTCGGCTATCTGATGGGGCTGCGCCCGGACCGCCACAAGGGGCTTCCGGCGCTGTTCCGGCGGCAGTTGCGCACCAGCCCGCGTGCCCTGCTGACGGCGTGCCTGTACACCGTGGAGGCGTACCAGGCGCTTCACTCGCGGGGCATCGCCTACCGGGACATCTCCTGGGGCAACATCTTCTTCGACCCGGCCACCGGTGACGTACTGGTCTGCGACAACGACAACGCGGTGGTGGAGGGGGACGTCAGCGGTATCTCGGGGACCATGGAGTTCATGGCTCCGGAGCTGGTGCGCGGCGAGCCCGGCGCCCGTCCCGGCACCCAGTCCGACCTGCACTCGCTCGCCGTCCTGCTGTTCATGTTCCTGATGAACCACCACCCGCTCAAGGGCAGGCGGGAGTTGGGCATCCACTGTCTGGACGAGGCGGCCGAGCGCAAGCTGTACGGCAGGAGCCCGCTGTTCGTGTTCGACCCGGCGGACGACTCCAACGCGCCGGACCCGATGGAGCACGCCACCGTGCTGGCCACCTGGGACGCGGCGGCCGGGACGCTGCAGGAACTGTTCCGGCGCTCGTTCACCATCGGGCTGCGCGACCCGGCGGCCCGGGTGCGGGAGACCGAGTGGCGCAACGCGCTGCGTGCGGTGCTGGACTCGGTGGTGGAGTGCGCGTCCTGCGGGCGGCAGAACATGACCGAGCCGGGCGAGAACCCGCCGCCGCGGCCCTGCTGGGGCTGCGGGGCGCTGCTGGTGCTGCCGCCGCGGCTGACGGTGACCACTCCCCCGCCGCGCACCGAGCACCAGATCCGGCTGCGCCGGGGTGCCCGGGTGCAGGCACACCATCTGCTGCCCGAGCCGGCGCGGCACGACTGCTCGGACGCCGCGCTCGTGGCGGAGCTGGTCGAACACCCCAAGAAGCCGGGCCGGTTCGGCATCGCCAACCGGTCGGGGCAGACCTGGACGGGCACCCGCTCCGACGGCACCGCGCAGAAGATCGAGCCCGGCCAGACCGTGCCGCTCAGGTCGGGTCTGGAACTGGACCTCGGTGACGGGGTCCGGGCGATCGTGCGGGCCAAGTGAGCCTTGCCGGGGGCCCCGTGGCGGCGGGGCCCCGTCGGGTCACAGGCCCAGTACGTGCATCAGCTGCTGGGTGAAGGCGAGGGAGCCGGTGCCGGCCGCGGCGCCGATGCTGATGGTCTCCAGGGCCGAGCGGATACGGCCGCGGTTGGGCGGACCGCCGTCCTCGACGGACTCCACCAAGGCGCCCCGGATGACCTCCCCGCTGCCCACGAGTACCGGGTACTCGGCGCGCAGCGCCTCGATCAGCCCGTCCGCGAGCCTGACGAGGGCCTCCGTGGCCGGGTCGTGACGCCCGATCTCGATACGGCCGTAATCACCCATGTTGACGGGACCGCTGACGTTCCCGTGGAAGTTGTACGTGCTCATTGTCCTGTCCTGACTCCTGGTCCGAGGGGGCCGTCGTGGCTGGTGCTAGGGCGAGGGCGGGCCGGATCCCGGGCCGCCCTGGGGTCCGGGACCACCGTGGGGGCCGGGACCCTGCTGACCGCCGAAGGCGATCGTGCCGTCGTTGCCGAAGATGCTGGGGCCGCTGACGTTACCGATGTTGTACGTCTGGGTGCTGATGACCTGTAGGGCCTTGTCGTAGGAGCTGGTGTCGACGTGGTGGTCCTCGAGGAACCGTTCGGTGGCCACGAGCACGCCCTGCTGGAGCCGGAACAGGAAGTCCTGCGCGTCGGTCCGCTCGGCGTAGCCCGCCGCGTCCCAGGCGCCCAGGTCCTCGCGCAGGCTGCCCCTGGCGCCGTAGTCGTACAGGACGTGCTGCTTGCTGATGGCCTTGCGTTCCCTGGTCAGCCGGCGGTCGTGGTCGCGCTGCCAGCGGCGGCGGGCGTTGCGCCGGCCCAGGGCGCGGCGCAGGTCCCGGCCGGTGTGCGCGGTGGCGTACTTGACGAGGTCCCACCAGCGTTCGCGGGGTGCCACCGGGAGCCGGTCCACCCGGTGGAAGCGTCCGTCCAGCGGGGGTATCGCGTAGGCGGCGACCTCCCAGGTCAGGCTGGGCGACTGCACGGTCGCCCGCAGGTACATGGAGACGATCATCCGGCCGCCCTCGCCGATGCGTTCCAGGCAGAGGTGGGTGCGCATGCCCGCGCCGGGGCTCTGCAGGCCGGCCTGCACCAGTTGGCTCGGGATGCGGGCTTGCGGTCTCGACGTGCGGTCGGGCACCAGCTCGGGCAGGAAGCAGGCGTTGCTCCCGAGGACGTAGAGCCGGTTCTGCGCCCTGAGGCCCGGCAGGCCGGAGATGCTCTCCAGGTGGCGGGCCACGAACGTGTGCAGGTCGACGGCGTCGAAGGGCAGCAGCGGGAGCCTGCCGCCGCCGGGTGCGTCGGCGGGCCTGCTGATGTCGATGGGCTGCCAGACCACTTCCCTGAGCTTCTGCCCGCTGCCGACGAACGGCTTGGTCTGGGCTTCGGCGTCCGCGTACGGCAGGACGTTGGCTCGTTTCAGCTCCTTCAGCCAGGCCTCCGCCTCGGGCTCCACGGGCGGTGCCGTCCGCTCGGGCTTCTCGGCGGAGTGGAACACCTCGCGCGCCGTGTGACGCCCAACGGACTCCTTGTGGTGGACGAGCGTCCAGGCGGCCGCGTACGCGCCGAGAGGGCCGAAAATCGCCACCCATCCGAGGGGCCCGTGCCCGTTGACCAGGCCCCACAGGCCCGTCAGAACGGAGAGGAGCACGACCGCGGAGACGCACGCCAGCCGGCGGTCGAGGGCCTCGCGGCGGCGGGTGGCCACGCGGGCGTGCCGGGCGAGGGCGACGAAGTTGATGCCGAGGCTCAGGCCGAGGGCGTCCAGCCGGTCCCCGGTGAGCGCCCGGTCCACGTAGAGGGCGAAGGCGTCGTCGAGGTGCACGGAGGCGCACAGGCGCCGGGTCACCGAGTCCTTGCGGTACTGCGGCAACGTCGGTAATGGTCGCCCCGTCACTGTCATCCGTCCCCCTCGGCCGTTCCATGCGCGCTTCACCCTAGGGACAACCTGTGGGGTTTGTCGCGGAGTTCCGGTGAGCCGGGCCGCCCGGGGATCCGCCGCCGCGGTCCGGCGCTCCCCTGTGGCGTCGGACCGCGGACGGCTCTTGGTTCTGCGTCTGTTCCGGCGGATGTGTCACTGGCAAGGGGAGGCCGGCACGCCGGAGGGACGGTTATCGGCCAACGCCGGGTCATTACCCGGCAGTTGCCTGCCGGGTGGTGCCGTCGACCGTGGCCGCGGGCCCGGTGCCCGCCGCCGTGACCGCGGCGACGGTGACGGTGTAGGCGGTGCCGGGCCGCAGTCCCGCGATCACCCGGAACATGCCCTTTGCGGAGGGCTGGGTGACCAGCACGTCCCGGCCGGTGACGTCGATCGGGTCGCGGCCGTCGGAGACGGTCACCCGGTAGCCGACGATCCTGGCGTCGCCGGTGGCCGTGGGCGGGGTCCAGGCGAGGGTGGCGGCGGTGGCCGCGGTCCGCAGCCTCAGGCCGGTCGGCGCACCGGGCGGCGTGCTCGCGGCCGTGGGCGCCAGGGGTGCGGAGGCGAGCGAGGGCGCGCTCGTACCCCGGGCGTTGCTCGCGGTGACGGTCACGGTGAACGGGCCGCCGCCGGCGGGCAGTCCACCGATCCGCAGCAGTGCCGTCCGCCGGAACTCGGCTGCGCCGACCGCCTGTTCGGCGACCTGCCGGCCAATGGTGTCGTAGGCGTGTGCCGTGTACCCGGTCACCGGTGAACCGCCGTCCGCGAAGGACGGATTGAAGGTGACGTACAGCCCGTCGGCGGCGGCCGTGCTGGTGCCGACGCGGGAGGGCGCCTCGGGCACGGACGGCGCGCCGGTGCGCAGGTCCAGCAGGTGGCGGTGGGCGGGCTCGAGTCCGGCCTGCTCGAGGAGTTCCGGCGGTACGTCGGACGGGCCGGTCATGATCCTGTTGCCGGTGGTGACCAGCCCCTTGTTGTCGCCGTCGGCCGTGCCCTCCTCCCACCAGTTGTCCTTGATCAGGGTGGGGTCGTTGTTGCCCAGGCCGTCGCGGTAGTCCGTGTGGCGGGAGGCCACGTTGGCGTAGGAGGCGCGGTAGAGGACGTTGCCCTCGACGGTCTCGTAGGTGCAGCCGTTGTCGGTGTAGACGCTCTTGCCGAGGCCCCACTGGTCGTGGATGACGTTGCCGGTGACCTTCTCGCCGTCGGCGAGGGAGGTACCGGTCAGGCCCTGGGTGTAGACGCCTCCGCCGTCGTCGAGCATCTGCATGTAGTCGAAGATCAGGTTGTTCCGTACGGTGTTGTCGTGGCTGGGGTTCGGGGTCGGCGGGTCGCCGATCTTGTCGGGCCAGCCGCCCCAGCCGAGAGAGACCGCGCTGTAGGCGACGTGGTCGATCTGGTTGTGGGCGATGGTGTCGTGCCGGGTGTAGCCGTTGAGGATCGCCACGCCGCCGTGGTATTCGCGGGGCAGTCCGTAGAGGTGGTTGTCCGTCACCTCGACGCCCTCAGCGGGCGGTTGACCGTCGACTCCCCCGATCTCCAGTCCGTTGCCGGAGACGTCGGTGAAGACGTTGCCGCTGACGGTGGCGTCCCGGCTGCCCGCGCCGAGGTCGAGGGCGGCGGCGCCGAGGTGGGCGAAGACGTCGTCGGTGAACTCGATGCGCTGCCCGTGCGTGAAGGAGACGTTGCCGGGCATCTTGGTCCAGGAGGCGAACGGGCAGGTCCCGCCCTGGACGTACTGGCACAGCCCCTGGGTGGCCCAGCCCCGTTCCCCGGTGATGGTGTAACCGGCCTGGATCTCGGAGAAGCCCTCGGGGGCGGACGGGGTCAGCCAGGTCGCGTAGCTGAACCGCACGCCGCGGAAGCCGATGTCGTGGACGGGGGCGTCGGCGGTGCCGCGTCCGTCGACCAGTTTCTCCGCCGCGGCCGCCTCGACGTCGGCCCGGGACAGGTCCTCGCCCTCGCGCGGGAGGTAGTAGACCCTGCGGCTACCGCGGTCGAAGTACCACTCGCCGGGCTGGTCGAGGAGTTCGTAGGCGTTCTCCACGTACGACGGCTTGCCGCCGTTGGTGAGCCGGCCGGGCCCCACCATGCTGACCGTGCGTCCGGGGATGTCGGGGAACTCCACCCGCTTGTTGGAGTTGTCCCAGCAGGGCTGCGCCATCGTGATCGTGGTGCCGTCCACGGAGCCGATCGGGCAGCGGGGCTCGGTCCACTGTCCGAGGCCGTCGCGCTCCACGTTCCACAGCGCCTCACCGCTGGTGTAGACGAACTCGGCGTCGGCGGGGCGCTTCCAGTGGGCCAGGGTGTCGGCGGAGGCGGTGTAGCCGGTCGCGGTCTGGGTCAGGGTGACCGGCACCGCCCCGCGGGCCCGCTGGGCGCGCACTCCGTCGACGTACAACTGCCGTGTGGCCGTGAGACCTTGGGGTGCGGAAGCGGACCAGAGCCCCGCGCGTCCCGGGACCCGGTGCCAGCCGACGACCCGCCGGCCGCCGCTGACGACCGTGTCGTCGCCGCCCTGCCAGATCACCCGGTGCCCGTTCGTTCCGGAGTCGCGGGCGTCCAGCACCAGCGGACTGGTACGGCGGTAGACACCCGAGGCCAGATGGACCGTGAGGTCGGCGCGCAGGCCGTCGGCCCGGGCGCGGACCAGGTCGCGGGCCCGGTCCAGGGTGCGGACCGGATGGCGGGCGCTGCCGTCGGCGTGGTCGTCGCCGGCGGGTGAGACGTAGACGTCGGAGGACGCGGCCCGGGCCGGGGCGGCGAGCCCCGGAACCCCGAGGGCGAGAACGGCGCTGACGAGGGTGACGAGGGCGGCTCTTCGGTGCGTGGGCATGTACGCCTCCCGTGGGATCAGCCGGTACCCAACCCCCGGAAAGGTAGGAGCACTGCGACACCACGGTCAATGAAAGGGACAGAGAATCGCGGAAGTTGCCACACTCTCCGGCCGATTCATCGGATCAGTCGAAGCGGAGCCCTCCCGTGCGGGTGCGCTTGAGTTCGAAGAAGTCCGGATGGCCGGCCAGCACCCGGAAGCTGTCGAAGAGCTCGGCCGCCTCGGCGCCCCGCGGGACGGCTCGCAGCACGGGGCCGAACCACACCGTGCCGTCGACATGGAGCGTGGGCGTGCCCACGTAGCCGCCCGACTCCTGCTCGGCGCCCGCCGCGTGACTGCGGCGCACCGCGTCGTCGTACGACGGGTCCTGGGCGGCATCCGACAGGTCGGCGGGGAGCCCCAGTTCGGCCAGCGACTCGGCGACCACCACGTCGAAGTCCTTGATCCCCCGCTCGTGGATCCGGGTGCCGAACGCGGTGTACAGGTCGCGCAGCACCTGCTCGCCGTGCCGTTCGGCCGCGGCCACGGCGACCCGTACCGGGCCGATCGACCGGTCCACCAAGTCACGGTACCAGTTGGGGAGTTCGTTCCCGATGTTGTGCAGGTACAGGCTCATGACGCGGAGGCGCAGGTCGAGCGGGCGCTCGCGCTCGACCTCCAGCAGCCAGCGGGAGGTGATCCAGGCGAAGGGGCAGGCGGGGTCGAAGAAGAGGTCGGCGCGGGTGGGGGCGGGCGTGGCGGTCGTACGGCTGTGGCCGGGAGGTGTCATGGCGGTGACGCTAGTCCGCCGGTGGTGCAGAATCCCGACCCAATCCGGAGCCGTCTCACTGGTCCATTCCGGGCTCCCACGGTCCGGCGACCTCGATCTCGATCCCCCGCAGGCGTTCCGGCTCGGCGACGACCTCGATCCGCGTGATCCGGTTGTCGCCGTCGAACGCGAAGGCGAGGACCAGGCGGGCCCGTCCGTACGGGGCCATGACGAGGCCGAACCGGCCGTCCAGCAGGGCGACTCCGGTGAAGTGGGCGCGGGCCAGGGCGGCCATGGCGCCCCGGGCGACGGGTTCGGCGCCGCGGACCGTGATCGGTTCCGGGGTGGGCACGACCCGGGCGTCGGCGTGCAGCCCCACGTCCGGGGCGAGCAGCGCGAGCAGGGCCGCGAAGTTCCCGCCCCGGGTCGCGGCCAGGAAGGCCTCGACGGCCTGCCGGCGGCGGGCCGCGTCACCGGCGGCCCCGGGGCCCCGGCCCCGGACCCGGCGGCGGGCCCGGCTGGCCAGCTGCCGGGTGGCGGCCGGGGTCTTCTCGAGCAGCGGGGCGATCTCGTCGAAGGGCACGGCGAACATGTCGTGCAGGACGAAGGCGACCCGTTCGGCGGGGGCCAGGGTGTCGAGGACGACGAGCAGGGCGACGCCCACCTCGTCGGCCAACAGCGCCTCGCGGGCCGGGTCCCCGGCCGCACCGCCGAGGGCCGCGTCCGGCTCCCGCGCGTCGAGGGGGTCCTCCCGCCGGTTCCGGCGGGTCCGCAGCTGGTTCAGACACACCCGGGTCACCACCGTGGTGAGCCAGCCGGTGAGGTTCTCGACCCCTGCGGTGTCCGCCTGTTGCACGCGCAGCCAGGCGTCCTGCAGGGCGTCGTCGGCCTCGACGGCCGAACCCAGCAGCCGGTACGCCACGGCCGTGAGATGCGGCCGGTCCGCCTCGAACCGTGCCGCGAGCCGTGCGGTGCCCCCCGTGCCGCCCTCCACCCTGTCCCGTCCCTTCGTCCACGCCTGAGCCGCGCGCCACCCCGGCAGCCACAAAACGCCATCCCGCCCGGAAGATCAACCACCGCACGGCAGCCGGTTCAGCGACTTCAACCCCCGCACGGCCACCGGTCCAACGGCCCCGACCGCCTCATGCCGCCGGTCCAGCGACCGGCCCCAACCCCGCCACGGCCACCGGCAACAGCGGCGTCAGCCCCCTTAGTGGTCTGCCGCCGGCACCGCCTCCTCGGCCAACCGCACCAGCTCCGCCACCGGCAGGGAACCCGCCGGCCGGCGTTCCCGCGCGAACCGGTTGGCGAGGTGCTGCAGCAGCTCGCCCAACGGCCCGCCTCAACCCCTCCACGTCCGCCGGGTCGGCGGCCGACCCTGACCCGTCACGGTCACCGGGTCACCCGCCTCGACCCTCTTGGGCCCACCCGTTCAGCGGCCCGCCCCCACCGCCTCCTCCGCCAACCGCACCAGCTCCGCCACCGGCA
>NZ_JBWKFL010000002.1:0-24108 GCF_056434305.1 Streptomyces sp. NPDC044061
GTGCGCCACCACCCGGTGGAGCGCTGGGTCAAGCCGCACGAGTTCGTGGAGCTGAAGGAGGAGGCCGAGCAGATCGGCTTCTCCGGTGTGATGTCGGGCCCGCTGGTCCGGTCCTCGTACCGCGCCGGCCGCCTGTACCAGATGGCCGTCGAGAAGCGTGGGGAGTACATCGCCGCCCAGGCGGTGTGAGCCGCGCGTGTGAATTCACGCACAAGTACTTACTGGCCAGTAATGGCCGAGTCGACGCGGTCCTGACCGTCCTCGCTGATGAGGGCGACCGTCAGGGCCGCGTTCGCGTTTCGGTGCTCTGTATCAAGGCTTCATTGGCGTTTGACCGGTCGGTCACGCCCTGGTAACACCAATGAGTGACTCTGGTATCACGCCATGTACACCCGGACCGAGGGGGGTCCTCGATCATGCAGGCCGCGCCCGTACGCGCCAACGCCATCCCGTCCTTCACCGACGCGCTCCGCGCCGTCGAATCCCTGCTCATGAGCAGCGGTCAGCGCACCGCCCGCCGCAACGCCTGGACCTCCGTGCTGGAGGACCGCCGCCGCGCCAAGGACCGTGTCGAGGCGCAGCGCGTGCTCGAACAGGCCGCCGGCCGCTCCTGAACCCTTCCCGCCGGGCACTGCCGTCGTGGGCACTCGCGGGGCCACGTAGACTTCGTGGCATGGCGAGGAAGGAAACCGCGGCGGACGCCGCGAACGCAGGGCGACTGAAGCAGATCGCTCTCACGTACAAGATGACCCGCAAGGCCGACAAGAAGATCGGTCTTGTACTCGCGGCCGTCGGCATCGGCACCTTCGGTGTCTTCCTCGCGGTCGGCTTCTTGATCGGCCACCCGTACTACCTGGGCATCCTGGGCCTGCTCCTCGGGTTCCTGGCGGCGGCGATCGTCTTCGGCCGCCGGGCCGAGCGGGCCGCCTTCGGGCAGATGGAGGGCCAGCCGGGCGCCGCGGCGGCAGTGCTGGACAACATCGGCCGGGGCTGGACGACGACTCCGGCGGTGGCGATGAACCGCAGCCAGGACGTGGTGCACCGGGCGGTCGGCAAGGCCGGCATCGTGCTGGTCGCCGAGGGCAACCCGAACCGGGTGAAGAGCCTGCTGGCCGCCGAGAAGAAGAAGATGAACCGCATCGTGGCGGACGTACCGGTGCACGACGTGATCGTGGGCACGGGCGATGGCCAGGTCGAGCTGAAGAAGCTGCGCACGACCATGCTGAAGTACCCGCGGGTGCTGACCGGCGCCCAGGTGACCGCGACCAACGACCGGCTGCGCGCGATGGGCGACCTGATGAGCAACATGCCGCTGCCGAAGGGTCCGATGCCCAAGGGCATGCGGATGCCGAAGGGCGGGCCGAAGGCCCGGTAGTTTCTCTCCTTGACGACGACGAAGGGGCGCCCGGAGATCCAGGCGCCCCTTCGTCGTCGTCAGGTGCTGGACGCCGACCCGCTAGATGCGGACCTCGACCGTCTGCGCGAGCCGGTCGTGCAGGCCCCGGCCGTCCCGGTCCCAGATCAGCGCCGGGATCGCGAGGCACAGCAGGAACGTGCGCAGCAGTGAGCGCAGCGGGTTGACCGTGCCGGTCCGCAGCGCCACGACCCGGATGCCGAAGAGGCGCTTGCCCGGGGTGGAGCCGACCGTGCCGACCGTGAGGGCGCTCATCACGAAGAAGACGAGCAGGGCCCAGTTGCTGGTGGCGGGGCTGTTGCCGTGGGTGATGAGGCCGTATGCGATCAGCACGCACAGGCCCCAGTCGACGGCCAGGGCTCCGAGGCGCCTGCCGGGTCGTGCGATCGAGTTCGGCCCCTCCTCGGGGAGGCCGAGCTGCTCGCCCCGGTACCCGAAGTCGGCACCGGCGTCTTCCATGGCCGCGCGCGGCCCGGAAAGCCACGATCCGATTGCTTGCCTGTTGTCCACGCGTCCACGGTACTGCGCCCGTATGCGGGCAGAGCGCACAGGGGTGTGTCGGGGCTACGGTGGAACAGTGGCCGGTTAACTTCTGCGAAACAAATGGGTCACGCCCGAGAAATCACCCGTCCCTAGGGTCGAGACCAGCGTGTGCCACCGCACTGGCCGCACGAACGATCTACCACCCCGGCGAGGACGGTCGGGAGTAGGAGGAGCTGGATGTTCCAGAACGCCGACGAGGCCAAGAAGTTCATCGCGGACGAGGACGTCAAGTTCGTCGACGTCCGGTTCTGCGACCTGCCGGGCGTCATGCAGCACTTCACGGTGCCCGTCGAGGCGTTCGACCCCGACGAGGAGCTGGCCTTCGACGGATCGTCGATCCGCGGGTTCCAGGCCATCCACGAGTCCGACATGGCCCTGCGCGCCGACCTGTCGACGGCCCGCGTGGACCCGTTCCGCCGGGACAAGACCCTCAACATCAACTTCTTCATCCACGACCCGATCACGGGCGAGCAGTACTCCCGTGACCCGCGCAACGTGGCGAAGAAGGCCGAGGCGTACCTGGCGTCGACCGGTATCGCGGACACCGCGTACTTCGGTCCCGAGGCCGAGTTCTACGTCTTCGACTCCGTCCGCTTCGCGACCGGCGCGAACGAGTCCTTCTACCACATCGACTCCGAGGCGGGTGCCTGGAACACCGGCGCCCTGGAGAACAACCGTGGTTACAAGGTCCGCTACAAGGGCGGCTACTTCCCGGTCCCGCCGGTCGACCACTTCGCCGACCTGCGCGCCGAGATCTCCCTGGAGCTGGACAAGCAGGGCCTGAAGGTCGAGCGCCAGCACCACGAGGTGGGCACCGCCGGGCAGGCGGAGATCAACTACAAGTTCAACACGCTGCTCGCCGCCGCCGACGACCTCCAGCTCTTCAAGTACATCGTGAAGAACGTGGCCTGGCGCAACGGCAAGACCGCGACCTTCATGCCGAAGCCGATCTTCGGTGACAACGGCTCGGGCATGCACGTGCACCAGTCACTGTGGAGCAACGGCGACCCGCTGTTCTACGACGAGGCCGGCTACGCGGGCCTGTCGGACACCGCCCGCTACTACATCGGCGGCATCCTCAAGCACGCCCCGTCGCTGCTGGCCTTCACCAACCCGACGGTGAACTCCTACCACCGCCTGGTGCCGGGCTTCGAGGCGCCGATCAACCTGGTGTACTCGCAGCGCAACCGCTCCGCCGCGATGCGTATCCCGATCACGGGCTCCAACCCGAAGGCCAAGCGCGTCGAGTTCCGCGCCCCGGACTCCTCCGGCAACCCGTACCTGGCCTTCTCGGCCCTGCTGCTCGCGGGCCTGGACGGCATCAAGAACAAGATCGAGCCGGCCGAGCCGATCGACAAGGACCTGTACGAGCTGGCTCCCGAGGAGCACGCGAACGTGGCCCAGGTCCCGACCTCCCTCCCGGCCGTCCTCGACTCGCTCGAGGCCGACCACGAGTTCCTCCTCCAGGGCGACGTGTTCACGCCGGACCTGATCGAGACGTGGATCGACCTCAAGCGCACCACCGAGATCGCGCCGCTGCAGCTGCGTCCGCACCCGCACGAGTTCGAGCTCTACTTCGACGTGTGATATCGCCCCAGGTCAGAGCGGACAACCGCTCCCCTGGGCCGCCTGTGGGCCGTCGGCCGGCTCTCCCAGCACGGGAGGGCCGGCCTTCGGCTTTTCGGCTCCGGCCTCCGGGACCGGCTCACCCCTGCTGAGTTTTCGGCCTGCTCCGAGACGCGAGATTCTGGTAGTACGCCGACAGCGGAGCCCCGAACAAATGCGGGCCGAAGCGCATCTCACGCTTCGTAGGGCCCATCTCAGCTCCTACGGCTCTCAGCGCGACGGGCACCGTCGCGACTTCCCGAAGGAGGCCAGGCGATGAAACTCCCGTCGTACCGTGCCGGTAGAAGCACGACAGCACCACCGCGGCTCCCCGGCGGGGCCAGGAACACGAGAAGACTCAGCGCCACCGCCGTGGCGGCGATGCTCCTGGCCGGCTGGGCTGCGGGCACCCCCACGGCCGCCCCGTACCTCAGTGGCTCCAGCGCGCCCTCCGCCCCGCTCCCCCACTCCCCGGCGTCCTTCGCTCCGGACCGCGCCGCAGCCGCCGCCTGCACCAACAGCTCGAAGCTGGCCGGGTGGTCGAACCGCCGGCTGGCCATGCTCACCATCTCCGTCCCGGTCTCGGAGACCTCGGTGTCCGACGCCACCTCCGAAGTGAGCGCCGGCGCGGGCGGTGTGATCCTGTTCGGCAGCAAGGCACCGTCCGACCTCGGCTCCCGGCTGACCACCCTGAAGTCCCATGTACCCGGCCACCTGGGCCTGCTGGTGATGACCGACGAGGAGGGCGGCGGCATCCAGCGCATGGCGAACCTCGTCGGGTCCCTGCCCTGGCCCGCCTACATGGGCGCGCACTGGACCCCGGCCCAGATCCAGCAGAACGTCACCAAGGTCGCCACCAAGATGGCGGCCGCCCAGGTGAACATGGACCTCGCGCCGGTGGTCGACGTCGACGGCAGGAACGTGGCCCCCAGCAAGACCAACCCCGTCGGATGGCGGTCCTTCAGCGGCAGCACCTCGGTGGTCTCCAAGGACGGCGTCGCGTACATGAACGGGCTGACCGCCGGACACGTGATCCCCGTCGTCAAGCACTTCCCGGGCCTCGGCGGCTCCAGCTACAACTCCGACTTCGACCCCGCCCGCACCCTGCCCTGGTCCACCCTGCAAAAGGTGGCCATCCCTCCGTTCACAGCGGCCATCAAGGCCGGCGCCCCGGCCATCATGGTCTCCAACAACGTCGTCCCGGGCCTGGGCACCAATCCGGCGAGCCTGTCACCGACCGACATCACCACCGTGCTGCGCGGCCAGTTGGGCTTCAAGGGGCTGGTGGTCACCGACTCCCTCAGCGCCAAGGCGATCTCCGCCGCCGGCTACAGCGTCCCCACCGCCGCCGTCCAGGCCCTGCGCTCAGGCGCCGACATGGTCTTGTTCGACCTGGGAGGCAGTGTCAGCTCCACGACCTCCTCGATCGCCACGGCGATCACCGATGCGGTGGCCGGCGGACATCTCTCCCGCAGCCGACTCATCGACGCGGCGGGACACGTCCTGGCCGTCCGACACGTGAACCTCTGCTCCTGAAAGCGAGGGGACGCAGTGACGAGGGCCGCCACCCGGAATCGCTCCGGATGGCGGCCCTCGGCCGTGCTCCGTCGGGCCGCCGTCAGCTCACCACCACCACTACGACAGGGACGCCGTTGTTGAAGCCGTTGAAGCCGTTGAAGCCGCTGAAGCCGTTGAAGCCGTTGAAGCCGTTGTTGAAGCAGTTGCCCCACCAGGGGTTGCAGCCCCGGTTGGTGGTGACCTGCGTCGGGGTGGCTGCCGATGCGGTACCCGCGGTACCGATCGCGGCTCCCCCGGCCAGCAGAACGCCGACGGCGGACACTGCGGCGAGACGCCTCGCACGATGTGCATTCATGGATCCACCTTCCTTCCACCCCTCGTGCGGCTTTCCGGGCACGAGACGGATGGCCGCGACCTCGGAGTGAAGTCCGGCGCGGTCGTAGGGGATGCCGCACGAGGATGAGAAGCAGGGCATACGACGTCGGGCACCCTGCGGTGCGGCTCTCATCTGTAAACGATAACCGTCCGATGACCACCCAGCATCTTGGGCAACCTTTGCCGCTTCCCAGGATTCCTACTCTCGGGGGATCATCCTCCTGGCTCTGTCCGACGAGAGAGGTTGAACGGGGATGACTGAACAGGACGACTGGGAGCACGAGTTCGATCACAGATGGGCGAACTCCGCCGAGCACAAGGAGCCCTCGGCCCGGGCCCGGATGCTCGCCGCCCGCTGGAAGGAGAACCCGCCGGACCCCGCGCCCTTCCGTGCCGACCCGGACAGGGTGACACCGCGGCGGTCGTCGTGGGTGTCGACGGCCGTGGTGCTCGGCTGTGTGGCCGCGGTGATAGTCCTGCTCGGGTACGCGCAGATGCGCTCGCCCTACTAGGAGGGACGGCGGCGCGGGAGGGGACCGGAGCCGCACGGCGGCTCGCCGAGGGGGGCACCACTGCGGGTCGTCCTCGACACCGGTGAGCCCGCTGCCTGGCCGGCGCTGGACGAGGGCGTGCGGGCGGACGAGCGGTACCACCCGCCCTACGTCGTTCCCGCCTGGGAGGAGGCGGACGGCGGGCGAGCACTGACCGCCGTCCCGCGCGGCGACGGCCCGCTCACGGAGTCCTGGCTCGCGCTCGCCCTGTGCCACCGGGACGGCCGGATCCGGCACAGGGCGCTTGGCCGGGCCGCCGGGCACACGGCGCTGCCGCCGCTGGTGGCCGTGCGGTGCGCGGACTGGGTCGAGCCGGTGCGCGGGCTGCTCGCCGAGGCCCTGGACGCCGAGACGGCCGCGCGGCTCGCCCCGCTGGTCCGGCGCCTCGGCGACCGCCACCGCGGGGACTTCGCCGTCGGCCTGCTCGCCGATGTGCTGCGCCGGGCACCCCGGGAACGACTGGCCCCGCTGCCGGCCTCTCCCGACCGTGCCGTACGCCGGTTCGCCCACGGCCTCGCCGTCGAGGAGGGCCGGCTCTCCGCCGCCGAGCCGGCTCGCACGGCCGCAGGCGACGACGACGCCGTCGTACAGACCCTGTGCGCCGAGGCCGCCCTCGCGGCCGTGGGAGAAGTGGACGCGCGGGAGGTGCCGGGGCGCTGCTCGGCGCGCGCAGCCCCCGGGCCCGGTCCGCCGGGGTGACCGCGCTCAGGCGGCTGGAGCGGCCCGGACAGGCCCTCGGGTTCCTGGCGGACCGGTCCCCGCTGGTGCGGGCCTGCGCGCGGTACGTCGTACGGCAGCACGGCATCGATCCGCTGCCCTGGTACCGGGAGCGGTGCGCCGACCCGAGCGACCCGGCGCTGCCGCCGGGGACCGCCATCGGGCTCGCGGAGTGCGGGACGCGCGCGGACGCCGGCCCGCTGTGGCCGCTGCTGGAACGCCCGGCGCCGGGAGTGCGGGCCAAGGCGGTGGCGGGGCCGCACGCGCTGGACGTGACGGACGTGCGGCGACTGCGGCGGCTGCTGGACGACCCGGCGCCCGGAGTCGTCGGCGAGGCCACGCTCGCGCTGCTCCCGTCGGCCGGGCCGCTGCCCGAGGCGTGGTTGTCGGAGCGGCCGGCGACGCGGCGGCCCCGCTGGGTGCGGGTCTCGGCGTTCCGGCTCCTGGACGCGCACGGCGGGTCCGTACGGCTGCGGGCGGCCGAGGCGCTGCTCGCGGACGCCGACGAACGGCTGCGGACGCGGGCCCGGGCGACCGTGCGGCGGGCCCGGCCCCGCCTGGGCTGACACCGCCTCCCACAGGGACCTTTTGCCGCCCCTAGGGCCGTTCGGAACCACTTCATGGCAATCGTCAGGTGCACACTGGAGGCGGGACGAGTGCCTGACTGCGGGGTGATGCAAGATGCAGAGCCGCTTCCGGAGCGATCGACGGCTGACCATGCGGATGACGGTCACGATGTTCCTGCTCGGGCTGCTGTACGTGGCCTTCGTCGCCGCGTTGATCGTGTTGCTGAAGTCCTGGCTGCTGGTCGTCGTCCTGGTCGGGGCGATGTTCGTGGCGCAGTTCTGGTTCTCCGACCGGATCGCGATGTTCGCCATGCGCGGGCGGGTCGTGGAGCGCGAGGAGTATCCCGAGCTGCACGCGGTGGTGGACCGGCTGTGCGCGATCGCGGACATGCCGAAGCCGGTGGTGGCCGTCTCCGACATCGACATGCCGAACGCGTTCGCGACCGGACGCAATCCCGACCACGCCGTGGTCTGTGTGACCACGGGGCTGCTGCGCCGGCTGGAGCCCGCCGAGCTGGAGGGCGTGCTCGCGCACGAGCTGTCCCACGTGGCGCACAAGGACGTCGCCGTCATCACGATCGCGTCGTTCCTCGGGGTGATCGCGGGACTGATCGTGCGCTTCGCCTTCTACTCGCAACTGCTCGGCGGAGGCCGCAGGGACCAGAACACGGCCGCCGTCTTCGCCGTCGTGATCGGCGTCTCCGCCGCCGTGTACGCGATCAGCTTCCTGCTGATCCGGGCCCTGTCCCGGTACCGGGAGCTGGCGGCGGACCGGGCGGCCGCGCACCTCACCGGCCGGCCCTCGGCGCTGGCGTCGGCACTCACCAAGGTCTCCGGGGACATCGCCCGGATCCCGACCAAGGACCTGCGCACGGCCCAGGCCTTCAACGCCTTCTACTTCACCCCGGCGACCGGCAAGGAGCCCGGCATCGAGCGGTTCTTCTCCACCCACCCGACGCTGGAGCAGCGGCTGGACCAGCTGGGGCGGATCTCCGCGGAGCTGGGTGAGGCGACCGCTCCCGGGAAGGCGGGCTGAGCATGGGGCTGCTGGACATCCTGCTCGGCCGCACGAAGCCGGTCGCGCCCGATCTGGACCAGCTCTTCGCGCTGCCCTCGGCGGCGGTGACGCTGCAGGTGGCCGCCGGGTTCACGCCGACCGGGGTGGGTGCGGTGTGCTTCGCCACGGTCGAGGGCGCGGCCTTCGAGCAGACCCACCGGGAGGTCCAGGCCCTGCTCGACGCGGACACGGACCGCACCGGACCTCCGGTGGAACTCACCCAGGACGGCTACGGCTACTCCTGGCTGGTCTCCCGGCGGACCCCCGAGCAGCTGCCGCAGCTGGTGAACGACCTGCACGCGGTGAACAGCTCGATGGAGGTCAACGGCTTCGGCCCGCAGCTGCTGTGCTCCCTCGCCGCGTTCGAGGACGAGCGGGGACGACGCCTGGCCCTGGTCTACCTGTACAAGCGCGGTACCTTCTATCCCTTTGCACCGCTGCCCGGAGCCGTGGAGCGCCGGGACAGCGCACTGGAGTTGCAGGTGAAGGCCGCCCTCGCGAGCGACCTGAAGGCCGAGCAGGATCTCAGCCGGTGGTTCCCGGTGTGGGGCGCCCCCGGGCTGTGACCGGCGGCGCCCCCGCTCACTTGCTCTTCCGGCGCTCCTGACGCCGGGTCTCGAAGGGGCGCTCGCGGCGGTAGCGGCGCTCCCACCTGGCCTGGCGGTCCCGGCGCTCGCGGTACGCCCGGTAGGAGTCGGGCAGCGCGCCGGAGCCGGCCGGCGGGGTGGTCGTACCGGGCGAGCCCCGGCCGTACTTCACGTACAGATAGAGCAGCGCGGCGGCGGCGAGCCACCAGGTGTGGTCGGCGAATCCCAGCATCACCAGGACGACGGTCCCGGAGACGACGATGCCACTCATGACGGACCTCCCGTGAGGTGAGTGCGGTTGGGGGACGTGTCGGCTTCGCGACGTTTGTTCAGAGTAGGGAGGCCGTCACCAGGCGTGCATCTCGTTTTCCGTGCGGCCCGGCGGCTGTGAGTGAATGGCTCGTATGAGCGAACTCCCAGGCGAGCACGAGGAATTCACGTACGCGCACGATGGTGAACGGCTCAGCGCGGTCGGCGCCGGGTCACCCGGTCGGGCGACCGTCGTCCTCCTGCACGGGGCCGGCGACGGCAGCAGGGAGCGGCTGCTGCCGCTGCTCGCCGAGATCGCGGCGCACGGCTGTCACGTGCTGGCCTTCGACTTCTCCGGGCACGGCGAAAGCAGCGGCAGGCTCGCGGAGTCGAGCCTGCGGCGGCGGTTCGAGCAGGCGGCGGCGGTCGTCGACGCGCACGCTCCGGCGGACGACCCGCTGGTGCTGGTGGGGTTCAGCATGAGCGGGCAGACGGTCGCGGACCTCGTACGGCACTACGGGAGACGGGTGGCGGCCGTCGGCCTGTGCGCGCCTGCCGTGTACGCGCCCGAGGCCTGGGGCGTGCCCTTCGGGGACGGCGACGGGCAGTTCAGCGAGATCATCCGCACGCCCGGTGGCTGGCGGGACTCGTCCGCGCTCGCGGCCCTGCGGACGTACGAGGGCCGGGCGGTCCTCGCGGTGCCGGGCACGGACGCGGTCGTCCCGCCGGAGGTGACGGAGGCCGTACAGGACGCGCTCGCGACCCGCGCGCAGTTCACGCGGGTCGAGATCCCGGACGCCGAGCACCGGTTGGGTGTGTGGTTCCGCGACCACGCGGAGGACTGGCGGGTGTTCGTCGCCTCGCTGCTGGGCGGGTTGGAGGAGGGGGGCTGGGCGGCGACCCGGAGCTGGGTGGCCGAGCGGCTTCCGCAGGGCCGTGCGGTGACCGGCTCCCGCCCGCTGCCGGGGGGCTGGTCCTCGCAGATGCGGGGGCTGACCCTCGACGACGGGGAGGAGCTGGTGCTGCGCACGTTCGTGAAGCCCTTCTTCCGGCGCCACGCCCCGGGCCTGCTGTCCCGTGAGGCGTCCGTGCTGGGGCTGCTCGCCGGGCAGGCGGGGGTCCCGGCGCCGGCGCTCGTCGCCGTGGACGCCGCCGCCGAGCACTGCGATCATCCGAGCCTGCTGATGACCCGGCTGCCGGGGCTGGTACGCGTGGACGAGGAGGACCGGCGGGCCCTGGGCCGGCGGCTGGACCTGCTCGCCGCCCAGCTGGTCCGGATCCACGCGGTCGTACCGGAGGAGCGTCCGCGCCCGTACCAGGCGTGGGCCTCGCCGGATCGGGCGCGGGTGCCGGAGGGCGGGATGTGGCGGCGGGCGGTGGACGTGATCCGCCGCGACCCGCCGCCTTACCGCGGTCGCTTCCTGCACCGGGACTACCACCCGGGGAACGTGCTGTTCACGGGCGCCGGCGAGGGGCTGCGGGTGACCGGGGTCGTCGACTGGGTGGAGACCTCGTGGGGGCCCGCCGACCTCGACGTCGCCCACTGTTCCACGGCGCTGGCGCTGCTGCACGGCCCCGGGGAGGGGCTCGCCTTCCGCGACCGGTACGAGGCGCAGGGCGGCCACGGGCTCGCGAGTGGGCCGGACCACCTGTACTGGCGGCTGCTCGACGCCCTGGCCTACTCCCCCGACGCGCGGAAGCTTGCCGGACCGTGGCGGGAGCTGGGGCGCACCGATCTGACAACGGAGGTGCTGGGCGAGCGGCTGGAGGCGTATGTGCGCGGACTGCTGGAGCGGTACGGCTGATCCGGGGTCACACCCCGGGCTCCGCCGTCATCACGCCCGCCGCGATGGCCGCGACGAGGCCCGCGTGGTCGGTGGCGGTCTGGTCGGCGTAGGCCAGGGCGAACTCGGCGACGGCGCGGTCGAAGGAGTCGGAGCCGCCGAGGTAGGCGGCGATGGCGATGCGGTCGCCCGAGCGGGCGTGGGCCCGGGCCAGGGTGGTGCCGCACAGCCGGGCGTAGGCGAGCAGCCCGGCCGGGTGGAGGCCCGCGACCTCGGCGACGCCCTTCATGTCGCGCAGCTGGCGCCAGTAGAAGGCCCGGCCCTGGGGCCCGCTCATCCAGCCGAGGAAGATGTCGGTGGCCGACTGCAGCAGCCGCTGTCCGGCGACCACCCGGTGCCCTGGATGGATGTACGGCCCGCTCGGCAGGTGCTCCTCGAGCACCGAGGTCCGGGCCTCCTTGATCTGCAGGAAGAGCGGGTCGTCGGTGTCGCGCCCGGTGAGCAGCACGACGAAGCAGCGCATGCCGACGCTGCCGACGCCGACGACCTTGCGGGCGGCGTCGGCGAAGCGGTACCGGTCGAGGAGGTGTCGCCGTTCCTCCGGAAGGGTGGAGCGGTAGTCGCTGAAGGTCTTGCGCAGGGAGGCCATGTCCGGGGCGCCGGCGGGTTCGAGCAGTGGTGGGTCGTTGATGATCCGGCGCCGCCCGTCGACCACCTCGGTCAGCTTGCCGAGGGCATGGAGGCTGGTACGGCGGCGGGCCCGGGTGAGGCTGGACTCCAGGCGGCGCCGGCGGCGCGTGGAGCGGACCAGGGGCAGCAGGCTGTCGGCGTCGACGTGCTCGTACCAGACGGCCAGTTCCCCGAGTCCGGCCAGCCGGCGCATGGCGGTGCGGTATCCGGTGACGGCCGCCCGGGCCGCGGCCCGGGTCCCGGCCTTGCCGTGCCCGTTCTCCCGGGCGGCCACGGCCACACTGGCCGCGAGCCGTTTGACGTCCCATTCGAAGGGGCCCGGGAAGGTCTCGTCGAAGTCGTTGAGGTCGAAGAGCAGGGCGCGCTCCGGGGAGGCGTAGAGCCCGAAGTTGAGCAGGTGGGCGTCGCCGCACAGCTGCACGGTGAGCCCGGTGTGCGGCTGGGCGACGAGGTCGGCGGACATCACCGCGGCGGCGCCGCGCAGGAAGGCCAGCGGCGAGCCGGCCATCCGCCCGTAGCGGATCGGCAGCAGCTCCGGCAGCCGGTCACGTCCCTGCCGCTCCAGTGCGGCGACGGGGTCGGGCCGGTCGGCGGACGGGAGCCAGAGGGCGTGAGCGGAGCGGGGCACGTCCTTGCGAGCCTCTTTGCCGCGCCGGACGCGGTCCTCGGGGGTGCCGCGCCGGGCGCGGTCCTCGGGAGTGCTCATACGGCGGCCTCTTTCTGCGGTTCCCCGCGATTGCCGTCACCTCCTGCTGGCAGTGAAGTCCGCGAGGGTGGGCGGGCGCATGCGGAGTACGGCGAACGGGTGAACGGGAGCGGATTGTCAGCGGCGTCTGCGACCCTTCGCGGAGGGCATGGTGAGCGACGGGGAGGTCGGCATGGGCGACGGACGGCGGCGGCACATCGACGCGGCGGAGCGGCGGGCCCGGCTGGCGCTGCGGCACCGTCTCGTGGGTGCGGCGCGGGCGGCGGCGCCCGAGGAGGTCGCGGCCTCCCTGGTGGCCCTGCACGGCACGGACCCGGCGACGGTGCATCTGGCGGTGGCCGCACGGCTGGCCGACCCGGCGAAGGCGGTGCCGGAGACGGAGCGGGCGCTGTACGAGGACCGCACGCTGGTCCGGATGCACGGCATGCGGCACACGGTGTTCGTGTTCCCGACCGGGTTGACGGCCGTGGTGCACGCGTCGACGGGCCTGACGGTGGCCGCCCGGGAGCGCGCCTCCCTGCTCAAGGACATGGCCAGGGCGGGCGCGCCGGACGCGGTCTGGCTCGCCGAGGTCGAGGCGGCCACGCTGGCCGCGCTGGCCCGCCGCGGTCAGGCGACGGCCGCGGAGCTGACGGCGGACGAGCCGCGGCTGCGCGAGCAGTTCGTGTACGCGGCCGGGAAGAGCTACGAGGGCGTCCACACGGTCTCCTCCCGTCTGCTGCGCGTGCTCGGCGTCGAGGGCAAGGTGGTCCGCGGCCGGCCGCTGGGCTCGTGGACGTCGAGCCGGTTCCGGTGGGCACCGGCACCGGAGCATCCCGAACTGGACCCTGCCGGGGCGCAGGCGGACCTGCTGGAGCGCTGGCTGAGGGCCTGCGGTCCGGCGACGGAGGCGGACCTGAAGTGGTGGACCGGCTGGCGTGTGACGGAGGTCCGCCGGGCGCTGTCCGCGATCGGTGCGCGGGAGGTGTCGCTGGACGAGGGCACGGGTCACGTCGTGGCCGGTGACGCCGGCCCGGTGGAGGCTCCGGGAGAGCCCTGGGCGGCCCTGCTGCCCGCCCTGGATCCGACGGCCATGGCCTGGCAGCAGCGTGACTGGTATCTGGACCCGGCGCTGCGCCCCCTGCTGTTCGACCGCAGCGGCAATGTGGGTCCGACGGTGTGGTGGAACGGGCGGGTGGTGGGCGGCTGGGCCCAGCGGCCGGACGGGGAGATCGTCTGGCGTATCCCCGAGGCCGGCGTGCGCCGGGAGGCCGGGGCCGCGGTGGCCGCGGAGGCGGAGCGGTTGCGGGGGTGGGTGGGGACGACGAGGGTGACGCCCCGGTTCCGGACGCCGCTGGAGCGGGAGTTGTCGGCGTGACGGACCGGGTGCCCCGCACCGACGCGGGGCACCCGGCGCCACGGCTCAGCGCGAGTACCGCATGAACGCCCGCACCATGTGGCACGTCGTGTCCGACGGCGGGTGCACGCCGATCTTCTCCGCCGTGCTGCGGATCGTCTCGTTGTGGGCCTGGTTGGGCAGGTAGACCCCCAGGTCGAGCAGCGCGATGGCGAGGCGCATGGCCTTCAGCCGCCGGTTGTGCGTGACGTACCACTCACGCGGCCGCCCGGCCGGCAGCGGACGCTTCTCCGTCGGCGCGTAGGGCGAGTCGAGCAGGACGGAACGCTTGGCGGTGGACTGGGTCGGTGACGGCTTGGTCTTCAGGGCGGCAGCGGGCACGGGCATCCTCCTGTCGCGGTCAGGGCAGTCACCGGAAGGTCCCGGCGACACCCTCGAACACTGCTTCTATTCTACGACCCACCACTGACAAAAGCCCCTGGCCACAAGGGCTTTCGGGGCTCCCGTGACACACGTGCAGAACGGGTTTTCGCGTACCGTGTGGCACATGGAAATCTGGATCAACCCGGCCTGCTCCAAGTGCCGCAGCGCCCTCAGCCTCCTCGACGCCGAGGGGGCCGACTACACCGTCCGCCGTTATCTGGAGGACGTGCCGAGCGAGGACGAGATCAGGTCCGTGCTCGACCGGCTCGGACTCGAACCGTGGGACATCACCCGGACCCAGGAGGCCGCCGCCAAGGAGCTGGGGCTGAAGGAGTGGGCGCGCGACGAGGCGTCGCGGGAACGGTGGATCACGGCCCTCGCCGAGCACCCCAAGCTCATCCAGCGCCCGATCATCACGGCCGACGACGGAACCGCCCTGGTGGCCCGCAGCGAGGAGGCCGTACAGGACGCGCTCTCCCGCGGCAAGAGCTGAACACAGCTCAACTCCGTTGTGACGCAGGTTACTTCAAATGACTCCTGTAACCGCTGAGTAACCTCGTTCGGGATCTCGTACATAGCGGCGTACGCTCCCCTACCTCTTCAGGAGGCGCGCATGTCGCGCAGGAGAACTCTCAGCACGAAGAAGAAGCTCGCGCTGCTCGTCAGCGCCGCGGCGGTGGCGGGCGGCGGGGCCTTCGCGCTGGCGTCGACCTCGAACGCCGCACCGCCGCAGAACGCCAGGACGCTGTCCGCCGGGGACTCGACCGTCTGCCAGGGGCTGGCCACGGCCCACGGCAACAACGACAAGTTCATCGCGGACCAGAAGGCGAACCCGGACGCGCAGTCGGCGGCCCGGATCGCCAACCGCGAGGCGGTCATCAAGCAGATCGAGGTCCAGCAGAAGGCTGCCGGATGCACCGTTGGGGAGTCGGCTCAGGGCTCCCAGGCGGCGCAGGGGGGCAACGCGGGCCAGGGCAACGCACAGCAGGGCGGCCAGCAGGCGGGCCAGCAGGCAGGCGGTGCCCAGCAGTCCGCGCAGCCGGCGCAGACCGGCGCCGCGGGAGACAACGGAGGTGGCGCTGCCGCGGCCTCCGGTCAGCAGGTCTGCAAGGGTTCCACCGTCACACTCTCCGGCGAGGGTGGTGCCCCGGCCGCCTCCAGTAACCAGTTCCCGGCGGGTACGACCCTGAAGGTCACCAACCTGGACAACAACAAGTCCACGACGGTGAAGGTCACCTCGGTCTCCGGCAGCTGTGTGCTGCTCAACAACGCGGCCTTCGAACAGGTCCGGGAGCCGGGCAAGTTCCTCATCCGCCGTGCCGTGATCGAGAAGGTGGGGTGACGCTCAGGGCCCGGACAGGAAAGCGGTGAGCCGGCGGGCCAGGCCGTCCGGCGCCGCCTGAGGCAGCGCGTGGTGCGAGACGTCAGGCAGTACGGCCGTCTCCACGCGCGGCAGCATCGCGGCGGCCCGGTCCGTCACCGTGGTGGGGTCATGGGTCCTGCTGTTCGCGGCCACGAGCAGCAGGACCCGCACGTCCAGGGCGCGCAGCGCCTCGGGTGCCGGGCGCGGGCCCGTCACCGGCCGCACGGCCGGGAAGCCCGCGGCCGCCTCCTGCAGACGGAGCCAGTCGGGGTCGGAGGCTCCCCCGGTCTCCCACTCCAGGAAGGCGCGGACCCGGCGGGGCGAGGGCCGCAGCAGCATCGGCAGCGCACGGAGCAGGTACGCCGCCTTGAACCCGGCGAAACACTGGGTCGGGTCCAGGAGGAACAGGCGGCGTACCCGGGCGGGCGCACACAGGGCGTGCTGCAGCGCGATCCAGGCGCCGTAGGAGTGCCCGCCCACGTCGGCCGCGGTCACCCCGAGGCCGTCCAGCAGGGCGTCCAGCCAGCCGGCCAGGTCGGCGACCGTACGGGGGTGGCGGTCGCCGGCCGGGGCGCTCAGACCGGGGGCGCCGACCAGGTCGACCGCGTAGACCCGGCGTATCCCGGCCAGTTCCCCGACCTGGGCGTACCAGGAGGCGGAGGTCGCTCCGCCGCCGCCCGGCAGCAGAAGCAGCGGGGGCGCCTCACGTGGGCCGCAGGCATTCACCCGGGTGTCGCCGTAGGGCGTGGCCACCGTCAGCGCCTCGTGGTCCGCCGGCCATTTCGCCAGCACCTTGTCGTACGCAACCCGGAAGGCGTCGGCGTCGTACGGGCTCGTCCCCTGCACGGCAGTACCCCCTATTATCTCGCTCAACAAGATACTTGCTCAGCGAGATGGTACGCCCGGAGGACCCGCATGCCGACCCCACCCGCCCCCGATCCGGCGCCCGGGATGGAGATCGTCCACCTGCTGCGCGCCGTCGCCGTCGAACTCGGCCTGCACAGCGCCCGGTTCGCGAACGACAACGGCATGCACCCCACGGACGTACGCGCCCTGATCGCGCTCATGGACGCCCGGCGCGCGGGCGAGGAGATGACCGCCGGGCGGCTCGGGACCGTGCTGGGGCTCAACTCGGCCGGTACGACCGCGCTGCTCGACCGGCTGGAGCGGGCCGGCCATGTGCGCCGGGTGCGCGGCGAGAGCGATCGGCGCAGGGTCGTCGTGGTGGTGGAGGACGGCGCCGTCGAACTCGGCCGGGCCTTCTTCGGACCCCTGATCGAGCGGTCGGTGGAGCTGCTGCGCGGCTACGACGACCATCAGCGGGCCGCGATCCGGGACTTCCTCGCCGGGGTGCGCGAGGCCGCGACGGAGTCCCATACCTCCGCCACACCGGCCTCACAACGTGAGCCGGGACACAGAACGCCCAGGTAACACGGGGTTCACATTCGAGCAATGGACGGGAAACCGCTTGTTGACAAGCTGCCCGGCAGATCGAGCGGCGCCCCAGTGCCGCAGCGCCGCAGCACCCGCAAGTGCGCCCGACCCACCCTCAAAGGATGTGGCCCCGTGACCTTCAAGGCTGAGTACATCTGGATCGACGGCACCGAGCCGACGGCCAAGCTGCGTTCCAAGACGAAGATCGTCACGGGCGCCTTCGCCGGTCTCGACGCGCTCCCGATCTGGGGCTTCGACGGGTCCTCCACCAACCAGGCCGAGGGGCACTCCTCGGACCGCGTGCTCAAGCCGGTCTTCACCTGTCCGGACCCGATCCGCGGCGGCGACGACATCCTCGTGCTGTGCGAGGTCCTCGACATCGACATGACCCCGCACCGGTCCAACACGCGGGCCGCGCTGGCCGAGGTCGCCGAGCAGTTCGCCGCCCAGGAGCCGATCTTCGGCATCGAGCAGGAGTACACCTTCTTCGACGGCTCCCGCCCGCTGGGCTTCCCCGAGAACGGCTTCCCGGCCCCGCAGGGCGGCTACTACTGCGGTGTCGGCGCCGACGAGATCTTCGGCCGTGACATCGTCGAGGCCCACCTGGACAACTGCCTGAAGGCGGGTCTCGCCATCTCGGGCATCAACGCCGAGGTCATGCCCGGCCAGTGGGAGTTCCAGGTCGGCCCGGTCTCCCCGCTGGAGGTCTCCGACCACCTGTGGGTGGCCCGCTGGCTGCTGTACCGCACCGCCGAGGACTTCGGCGTCTCCGCCACCCTGGACCCGAAGCCGGTGAAGGGCGACTGGAACGGCGCGGGCGCGCACACCAACTTCTCCACCAAGGCGATGCGCGAGGGTTACGACGCGATCATCACCGCCTGCGAGTCGCTCGGTGAGGGCTCCAAGCCGCTGGACCACGTCAAGAACTACGGCGCCGGCATCGACGAGCGCCTGACGGGGCTGCACGAGACGGCCCCGTGGGACAAGTTCTCCTACGGCGTCTCCGACCGCGGCGCCTCGGTCCGCATCCCCTGGCAGGTCGAGAAGGACGGCAAGGGCTACATCGAGGACCGCCGCCCGAACGCCAACGTCGACCCGTACGTGGTGACCCGCCTGCTGGTGGACACCTGCTGCTCCGCGCTGGAGAAGGCCGGCCAGGTCTGATTCGCCCGGCTTCACGAAGGGGCGCCCGCCGTCTTGGCGGGCGCCCCTTCCGTGCGTTGCTCCCGTGCCGGGCACCGCGTGTCCGAGGCTTGAGACGGCATTTCGGCCGCGTCAGTGGCTCACAAGCCGCTGACCAGGGCCGAACGGCAGGTGGGAGGAGGTCCGAAGCGTCAACTTCGCGCCAAGCAGACGTCCAAGCAGTGAGAGGAGGGTCCTGTTGCGGCGCTGTGTCTGCTTCAATGGGCGCATGGCCGGCTTCCAGCAGTACACCGCGACGGGTCGCCATGACCTCGAGCCGTTCTGGCCTTCCCGTCAGCACCACGACTTCGACCGGGTGTGTTGCCGCGCGATGAACGCGCGGGCCCTCTAAAGCCGTACACCCCGGCCTTCGGCCAGCGCGAAACGACGTACGTCCTCCGGCGCGCCCGACCACGAATCGCGGCCGCCGTTCTGCCCGACGAACTCCTCGCGCGAAAGAGCTGACCTGTCATGGCGACCACCCGTTCCCTCTCCACCGCCACCCTCACCGCACCGGCCCCCTCTCCCGCGAACCCCGCACGCCACCGGCTGCGGGCCGTCGACCGGGACGAGGTCGTGGACGTGGCGGACTTCCTGCCGCCGGGCGCCACCTGGCTGCCCGCGCCGCAGCACACCCTGCCCACCCTCCCCGGACAGCCGCCGATGGTCGGCTACCTGGTGCTGGTCCCGGCCGACCAGCGTCCCCCGTTCCTGCCGGTCGCGGTGCCGGACGAGCCGGAGACGGCCACCGAAGCGGGCGGCGACCCGCTGGTGCGGATCGACTCCGTGCAGCGCACCGCGAGCGTCGACGGCCAGGAACTCGACCTCACCTACCTGGAGTTCGAGCTGCTCGCGCACCTGGTGGCGCACCCGCACCGGGTGCACACCCGCGACCAGCTGGTCACCACGGTGTGGGGCTACGGCCACGTCGGCGACGGCCGCACCGTCGACGTCCACGTCGCCCGGCTGCGCCGCAAGCTGGGCGCCCGGCACCGCCAGTCGATCCAGACGGTGCGCCGGGTCGGCTACAAGTACACCCCGCCGACCGGGCGTTGAGCCGGGCTGTCTGCCGACGGCAGACAGCCCTTCCCTCCCCGGCCCGCACCGGGCACGCTCCCCGGCATGAGACTTCTCGTGCTGGGCGGTACGGAGTTCGTGGGACGGGCCGTCGTGGAGGCCGCACTCGAACGCGGCTGGGAGGTGACCGTCTTCCACCGGGGGCGGCACGGGCCTCCCCCGGGAGTGCGGTCGCTGCACGGCGACCGCACCGCCCCCGACGGCCTCGCCGCGCTCGCCGGGGCCGACGGCACCTGGGACGCGGTGATCGACACATGGTCGGCAGGACCCCGCGCGGTACGGGACGCGGCACGGCTGCTGCGGGACCGGGCCGGGCGGTACGTGTACGTCTCCAGCCGGTCCGTGTACGCCTGGCCGTGGCCGCCGGGGGCCGCCGAGGACGCTCCCCTGGTCGAGGGTGCCGCCGTCGGCGCCGGGCCCACGGACTACGCCCGGGACAAGCGGGGCGGCGAGCTGGCCGCCGTCGAGACCTTCGGCGCGGCCGGCTCGGTGCTGGCCCGGGCGGGGCTGATCCTCGGCCCGTACGAGAACGTCGGCCGGCTGCCCTGGTGGCTGACCCGGATCGCCCGCGGCGGCCCCGTTCTGGCGCCCGGGCCGCGCGAGCTGCCGGTGCAGTACATCGATGTGCGCGACCTCGCGAACTGGCTTCTCGGGGCGGTGGAACGCCGGTTGGACGGCCCGTACAACCTGGTGAGCCCGCCGGGCCACACCACCATGGGCGAACTGCTCGAGGCCTGCCTCCGGGTCACCGGAGCGGACGCGGAGCTGCGCTGGACCGACCCGGAGGTGATCCTGGACGCCGGGATCGAGCCGTGGACCCAGCTGCCGGTGTGGGTGCCGCCGGGCGGCGAGACGCACGGCGCCGTGCACCGGGCGGACGTGTCCCGCGCGCTGGCCACGGGGCTGGTGTGCCGGCCGGTGGGCGAGACCGTCGCCGACACCTGGCGCTGGCTGACGGAGATCGGCGGTGTCGCACCGCAGCGCCCGGACCGGACGGCCGAAGGCCTGGACCCGGAAGTGGAGGCGAAGGTGCTGGCCGCGGCGAATGGTGTACCTGGCACCACCTCTCAGGACGGGGTCTCGGGCCAGTGAACACAGGGCGGGGCTCGGCCAGACTGGCACCATGAACACCGACACGAAGAGCGACGGCATCCGCGCCCGCCTCCGGGAGGTCGTGCTCGCCGCCGTACGGGGGCTCGTGCTGGCGCTGGCGATGCTGCCCGTGGCCGTACTGTGCTTCACGCTGAGCCTTGTGTCCATCGCGCTCATCCCGTTCGGCCTGGGCATCGTCACCACCCCGGCGATCCTGGGCGGGGTACGGGACTTCGCGGACACCCGGCGGCGGCTCGCGGCCGAGTGGTGCGGGGTGCCGATCCGGTCGGCCTACCGGCCGATACCCGAGGGCGCCAACCCCTGGACCCGCACGGTCATGATGCTGGCCGACCCCGCGACCTGGCGGGATCTGCGCTGGCTGCCGGCCGACATGACGGCCGGGTTCGTCACCGCGCTGCTCCCGGCCGTCCTGCTCTTCTACCCCTTCGAGGGCTTCGCGGTGGCCGCCGGACTGTGGCGGGTGCTCGCGGACGGCCACACCTACTGGTACGGCTTCGTGCCGGTCACCGATCAGCCGACCGCGCTCGGTGCGGCCGCGACCGCCGCCGTGCTCCTCTTCGCCGCGTACCACCTCACGCCCCGGCTGCTGACCGCCCACTTCCGGATCACCCGGGCCGTCCTCGGGGGCGACCAGGGCGAACTCGTCGAGCGGGTCCGGGTGCTGACCGAGACCCGACGGGACGCCGTCGACACCTCCGCCGCCGAGCTGCGCCGGATCGAACGGGACCTGCACGACGGCGCGCAGGCCAGGCTGGTCGCGATGGGCATGGATCTCGGCACGATCGAGATGCTGGTCGACAAGGACCCGGCGCAGGCGAGGAAGCTCCTCGCGCAGGCGCGCCGGAACTCCGCCGAGGCCCTTGAGGAACTGCGCGACCTGGTCCGCGGCATCCACCCGCCGGTGCTGGCCGAGCGCGGACTCGGCGACGCGGTACGGGCGTTGGCGCTGCGGCTGCCGGTTCCGACGGAGGTGACCGTGGAGCTGCCCGGCCGCCCGGACGCGCCCGTCGAGTCGGCCGCCTACTTCGCGGTCAGCGAGGTGCTCACCAACGCCGTCAAGCACTCCGGCGCCGACCGGATCTGGGTGGACCTGCACCACGCCGAGGGGATGCTGCGGATCACGGTCACCGACAACGGCAAGGGCGGCGCCGTGATCGGCCCGGGCTCGGGGCTGGCCGGGGTCGAACGCCGGCTGGGTACATTCGACGGCGTCCTGGCCGTCAGTAGCCCCGCGGGCGGTCCCACCCTGGTGACGATGGAGATCCCGTGCGCGTTGTCCTAGCCGAAGACCTCTTCCTGCTGCGTGACGGGCTGGTCCGGATGCTGGAGGCCTACGGCTTCGAGATCGCGGCGGCCGTCGAGTCCGGGCCGGAACTCACCCGGGCGCTGGCCGAGTCGGCGCCGGACGTCGCGGTGGTCGACGTACGGCTGCCGCCGACGCACACCGACGAGGGGCTGCAGTGCGCGCTGCAGGCCCGCCGGGAGCGGCCGGGCCTGCCGGTGCTGGTGCTTTCCCAGCACGTGGAGCAGCTGTACGCGCGCGAACTGCTGGCCGACGGCAACGGCGGGGTGGGCTATCTGCTGAAGGACCGGGTGTTCGACGCCGACCAGTTCGTGGACGCCGTACGGCGGGTGGCCGCGGGCGGTACGGCGATGGACCCGCAGGTGATCCAGCAGCTGCTGGCCCGGCGGACGGCCGACGACCGGCCGCTCGGCCATCTCACCCCGCGCGAGCGCGAGGTGCTGGAGCTGATGGCGCAGGGCCGGTCGAACGCGGCCATTGCCACACAGTTGGTGGTGACGGAACGGGCCATCGCCAAGCACACCTCCAACATCTTCACCAAACTGGGCCTGGAGGTGTCGGACGACGACAATCGCCGCGTACTGGCCGTGCTCGCGCACCTCGACCGCGATCGGTGACGGTGCGAGCAACTTCCCCTGTTCAGAGGGCGGTTGATGTTCCTGTGTGAGGAGATCCGCCGAGGAATTCGTGAGGCCGGTGAACACCCCCGGGGCGGCGTCCGTATGGAAGGGCGCCGCTTCACTCCTGTCGGGCGCCTCGATGCTGCCCCGCAAGGAAGTCAGAGGAGTTCCATGGGACGCAACACACGAAAACGCCGTACGCCGCTGGCCACCAAGGCCATAGCCGCATCGGCGGCCCTAGCGCTCGGTGGGGGCGGGCTGATCTGGGCGAACTTCTACGCCTCGGCGCACGAGTCGAACAACCAGTCGTGGGGAGGCAACCAGACCAAGGCAGCGACGGCGCAGGTCGCGACGATCTCCTGCCCGGACGTGGGCCAGAAGCTCACCAACGTGCCGAACCAGGCCCGTAACGAGGTCGCCGGGGAACTGGCCAACCTCGACGGGCAGATCACCGACGCCTACCAGCGTCTGGCGACCACGCGGGACGCGCAGGCCAGGGACGCGAGCTTTGTGCAGAACTCCATCCTGCAGCCGCTCAAGGACCGGCGGACGGCGATCCTGGACCGGATCAAGCTGGAGATCACCCGCGTCGGCGGCACCGCGCCCGGCGACCTGAACAGCCTCGCCTCCTGCACGGCGCAGAACGCCAACCAGACCACCGCCGGTGGTCAGCAGCAGGGCGGGCAGCAGCAGACCGGCGGCCAGCAGCAGGGGGGCCAGCAGCAGACCGGTGGTCAGCAGCAGGGGGGCCAGCAGCAGACCGGTGGTCAGCAGCAGGGCGGGCAGCAGCAGGGCAACGCCGGTCAGCAGCAGAACATCGGCGGGCAGGCCGGCAACGGCCCGGTGGCGGCGGACTTCGTCGACATCACCAAGGTCCAGCCGAACGTGCAGGCCAAGCCCGGCAGGAACGGCAACGCGTCGACCGGCACGTTCACCACGCGCTGCGGTGTGAACGCCAACAAGAACCACAACACCGACAACGTGATCGTGGCGCCCGGCGTGACCAACGGCGCGCACCACCTGCACGACTACGTCGGCAACCAGAAGGTCAACGCGTTCTCCAGCAACCAGACGTTCCTGCAGGGCGGCACCAGCTGCCAGAACAGGAACGACCTGTCGTCGTACTACTGGCCCGTGGTCCGCGTCCAGGACGGTACGCAGGACTTCGACCAGAACAACGACGGCGGTGGCAAGGAAGGCAACGTCGGCAAGATCCTGGTCCCGGCGCAGGCGCAGATCAAGTACGTCGGCAGCGCGACCAGCAAGGTCGTGGCGATGCCGCAGTTCCTGCGCATCATCACCGGTGACGCCAAGACCACCACCAACGGTCTGGCCAACGCCAACGCGCACTGGAGCTGCACCGGCTTCGAGAACAAGGTGCAGCTGACGACGCAGTACCCGATCTGCCCGCAGGGCAGCAAGGTCGTGCGCACGTTCGCCTTCCAGAGCTGCTGGGACGGGCAGAACATCGACAGCGCCAACCACCGCACACACGTCGCGTTCGCCGACGCCAACGGCAACTGCCAGAACGGCTTCAAGGCGATCCCGCAGCTGACGATGCGCCTGGTGTACAACATCACCCCGCCGACCCTGCAGAACGGCCAGGTGAAGAACGCCTACGCGGTGGACGGCTTCCCGGAGCAGCTCCACAAGCCGGCCACGGACCACGACGACTTCATCAGCGTCACGAAGAACGGCCTGGCCAACAAGATCGCCAACTGCATCAACGGGGGTCAGAACTGCGCCTGACGAGCCGATGACCGAAGCGGGGGGGGGGGGGGTTCCCCCCCCCCCCCCCCCTTGCTTTTTCCCCCCCCCCCGTGGGGGTGGGGGTGGGTCGGGTCGGCCTCCCCACCTCCGCCCAACATTCCCCCCAACGCCATTCCCACCCCCCC
>NZ_JBWKFL010000002.1:24116-43531 GCF_056434305.1 Streptomyces sp. NPDC044061
AGGGGGGGGGGGGGGGGGGGGGGGGGGGGGGGGGGGGGGGGGGGGGGGGGGGGGAGGTGGGGGGGGGGGGGGGGGGGGGGGGGGGGGGGGGCCCCCCCCCCCCCCCCCGCTTCCGTTCGTGTCATCGCCCTCAGCCGTGGTGGGCGTGGTGGTTCGTGCCGATCTCCACGTCGCCGCCGAGCGTGCCCCGCAGCGCCTTGACGACCCCGTCGTCGCCGACGGCGACCCACTTGCGGCCGACGAGGTAGTAGCCGCCGTAGTCCTTCGCGTCGTTGATCCACTCGCGCTGGCCGCGGTCGGTGGCGAAGGTGGCGAGAATGAATTTGCCGTCGGTGTTCCGGCAGATGGCCTGGCGGATCTCGTCGGCGTCGGTCTGCATGTTCGGCTTGCACTTCACCTCGGCGGCCAGGCTCTCCAGGCTGCCCGTGGCGGTGGGCGGCACCGCCTTCGTGTCCCCGCTCGAACCACAGCCGGCCAGCGTCAGCGCCGCCGCGGCGCCGATCATCAGTCGCGTCAACCTCATGCGTTCCTCCGGTCCTGGTGGGCCAAGCATGCCCCAGTCCCCTCGGATACGGCTCCCGCGCGCGGTGCGCTCAAATCCGCTGCCGGGGTGGGCACGGATGTGCGAGGGTGACCCGGTGAACCAGGACTGGGAAGACCGCGTGGCCGCCGCTTGGGCCACCTTCGACGACTGTCCGGAAGAGCACGCGCACGAGTTCCGCGCGCTGATCGACGAGCTGGTCGCCGAGCTGCCGGACGGCAGCCCGCTGGGCCCCTTCGAGCAGGCCTGCGCCTGGGACTCCACCGGGCACTCGGACAGGGCGGTGCCGCTGTACCGGGAGGCACTGGCGCGCGGTCTGGGCGAGGCCAGCCAGTACAAGGGCCGCCGGGCCAAGATCCAGCTGTCCAGTTCCCTGCGGAACGTCGGCGAGGCCGAGGAGGGCGTCAAGTTGCTCACCGCGGAACTCGACGCCTCTGCCGACGAGTTGGACGACGCGGTGCGGGCCTGTCTCGCCCTGTGCCTGTCCAGCCTGGGCCGCGACCGCGAGGGCCTCTCCCTGGTGCTCGGCGCCCTGGCCCCGCATCTGCCGCGCTACCAGCGTTCGATGGCCAATTACGCGCGCGCACTGGTACAGCCGGAGGACTGAGGCACCCGCACGGAGGTGACCAACCAATGACTCGCTCGTTCTCCCTGGCGTGCAGTCACAGGATGTAGCCCAGCGTCACGCACCCGTCTCCCCCCGCGCCTCCGACCCGGTCGTCGACGTCGAACAGGCCGAGGCCGCGCTCGTCGAGCACTACCCTCGGCTGGTCCGGCTCGCCTACCTGGTACTGCCGCCGAACCTCGGCCGCGGCCGCCGGGTGCTGACGGCACACGCCCTCGCCCAACGGGCGCTGCCCCGGGGCCGCAGGAAGCCGTCCGTGATCCCGGCCCAGTCCACGGGCCGGGAGGGTGACCCGGGGTACGCCTTCGTCCGCCTCCGGGTCCTGCGTACGGCGCTGCGGGCGGCCGGCACCGGCAAGCGCCGCCCGAGGCTCGCACCGCTGCCGCCGCTGCTGCCCCAGGTGTGGGGCCTGCGGCTGTTCCCGCGCTCCGGCGGGGCCGACGAACTCGCCCTGGACCAAGGGCTTTCCGGCCTGTCGGGACCGGCCCGCGCCGCCTATGTGCTGCGCGGCCTGGAGAAGCTGACCGACCCGGACATCCGCGGGATCCTGACGTCCGCAGGCGTCGACCAGGCCGAGGCCGCGTTGGCGGAGGCCAACGGGCTGCCCGCGCAGGACGCCCTGCTCCGCGCCCCCGAGTTCGACCCCTGCTCGCTGCAGGTCCGGCCCACCGACCTGATGCGGCGCCGCCGGCACGCCAAGGCCGCGCTCGTCGCGGCGGTCGCGCTCGCGGTGTGCGGCGCGCTGGTGGCCATGCCGGGCGGCGGCTGGGGACCCGACGGCGCCGCCGCACCCGTGTACGCGAAGAACCCGGCGGCCGAGGCGGCCCTGGACCCCGGCAGGCTCGTCCGGGTGGCCCCCACCACCTGGGAGTCCTCCGCCCGCAGCGACTTCTCGGTGTGGCCCGCACGCGGCCCGCTCACCGGCGACAAGGCCCTGCTGCGCCGCGCCCTGGCCGTCTGGGCCCGACCCGGGGAGACGGTCCGCGTCTCGGCCACCCCCGGCACCCGGACCGGCGGCCCGGCCGGCCCGCCCCAGCTGCTGTACGCGGGCGTGGTGGACACCGTGCGCGTCGTGATCCTCTACGACGGCCTGCGCATCGCCCGCTACGCGGAGCCCACGGAGGGCACCGCGGGCGCGGCCCTCGACTTCGCGCGCGTCGACGGCGCGACCGGCGCCGAGGCGAGCGCGCTGGTGCTGGGCCGCTCGGACAGCAACGTCCGTTATCTGACCGCCCCCTGGGTGAAGAAGGCCGCCGAGCGCGACCTGGCCAAGCCGGACCCGGCCGCGACGGACCTGGCCGTCACCGACGGCGTCACCGCGCCGCTGGCCAGCCCCGCCCTGCAGCCCGGCAGCTGCACCTCGTGGAAAGTGCTCCAGCTGACCGACGCCTCCGGCACCCATCTGGCCACGGACCTCGGCGAGTTGGTGCCGGCCCACCTCACCGCCGGACGCCCCGGCTCCATCGGTGAGGCGACCATCCCCGACGGGCTGCGCGCCTGGGCGCCGTTCGCCTGCTCACTGTCCACGGAGCGCTCCGCGGGTGTGCGCAGCGTCAACGCCTGGGCTTTCGCGAACCAGACCCTGCCCGACGCGGGCGGGGCGGGTCAGTGGGTGTGCACCAGGGCCGAGACCTGGCGCGGCGACGGCACGCTCGCGATGGCCCAGTTCCGGACGCCGGGCGGGCCCGCCGGGGCGGTGGTGGCCCGGGGCACGGACGTCGCGGCCTGCGGTCCGCGCGACCCGCAGGTGCTGGCCGGGGTGCTGTGGAAGTCACGGACCGGCAGCTGGTACCTGCTGGCCGCGGGCGGCCCGGACACCGCGTCGATCCGCGCGACCGGCGGGGTCACCGCGTCCGGGCAGGGCCCGCTGCTGGCCGTGCGGGCGAAGCAGGGAACGCGGGCCGACCTGAAGGGGAGCCTCAAGGACGGGCGGCAGACCCGCGGGCTGCACTAGCTGACACCGGCGTCAACAAGGTGCCGCAGAGGGGTTCTCAGAGAGCCTACCCATCAGTACATTGACGCCATGTCTAACACGCAGGCCCTGCCGGTGGAGTCCGAGCGCATACCGCTCAAGGCCCGCAACGTGTCCTTCTCCTGGGAGGACACCCCGCTGCACTGGGTGCCCGGCGACCCGTTCACCACGCACACCATCAACGTGCTGCACCTGCTGCTGCCCGCCGGGGAGCGGTGGTTCGTGCACGTGTACAAGCAGGTGCTGCCGCTCATCCGGGACGACCGGCTCCGCGCGAACGTCCTCGGCTTCATCGGGCAGGAGGCGATGCACTCCCAGGCCCACGACGAGGTCCTGCCGCACCTCAGGGAACAAGGGCTCGACCCGACGCCGTACACCGCTCAGGTCGACTGGTTCTTCGAGAAGCTGCTCGGCGACCGCACCCTGCCGCCGGGCCGGGCGCGCCGCTGGTGGCTGCTGGAGCGGGTCGCGCTGATCGCGGCCATCGAGCACTACACGGCCTTCCTCGGCGACTGGGTGCTCAACGCCGCCGAGCTGGACCGGCGGGGCGCCGACCCCACCATGCTGGACCTGCTGCGCTGGCACGGCGCCGAGGAGGTCGAGCACCGCTCCGTCGCCTTCGACCTCTTCACACACGTCGACGGCAGCTACCGGCGCCGGGTGCGCACCTGGGCCACGGCCTTCTCCGCGCTGGTGTTCCTGTGGCAGCGCGGGGCCCGCTTCTTCATGGAGAACGACCCCACCCTGGTGGACGGCAGGGCCTCCTTCAAGGAGTTCCATCTGAGCGGCCGGCGCGGCACCCTGCCCACCACCGGCGCCATGGCCAGGTCCATCCCGCGCTACCTCAGCCGCTCCTACCACCCCTCCCAGGAGGGCTCCACGGCCCAGGCCGTCGCCTACCTGGCCGCCTCCCCCGCCGCACGCGCGGCGGAGCGGGGGGCGTCGTGATGCCGAAGCCGCTCACCGTCGCGCTCGTCGCGGGCGCCGCACTGCTGACCCGGCGCGCCCTGCGGCGCCGCGTCCAGGCCTCGCCGCTGTGGCCGCTGCCGGCCCTGGACCCGCCCGTCTCCGGCCGCCCGCGGGCACGGGCCCGGCGCCTGCTGCTCACCGCCCACGAGCCGATCGCCGACGGGGTCGTGCAACTCCGCCTGGAAGGTGCCGGGTTGCCCCGCTGGGAGCCCGGCGCGCATCTCGACCTGGTGCTGCCCTCGGGGCTCGTGCGGCAGTACTCGCTGTGCGGGGACCCCGAGGACACCTCCTCCTACACGGTCGCCACGCGGTTGGTGGAGGACGGCCGGGGCGGTTCGCGGGAGGTGCACGAACAGCTCGCCGAGGGCATGGAGCTGGAGGTGCGCGGGCCCCGGAACCGCTTCCCGCTCATCGAGGCGCCCGCGTACGTCTTCGTCGCCGGCGGCATCGGTATCACGCCGATCCTGCCGATGCTGCGGGCCCTGCCCGAGGGCACGGACTGGCGGCTGCTGTACGGCGGCCGGACGCGGGCCTCGATGCCGTTCCTGGAGGAGGTGCGCAAACTCGCCGGTGACCGGCTCACGCTCGTCGCCGAGGACGAGGACGGACGGCCGGACCTGGAGGCGTTGTCAGCCGGTGTTCCCGAGGGGGCGGCCGTCTACTGCTGCGGGCCCGAGGGCCTCATGGCGGCGGTGGAGGCAGGCCTGCCGAAGGGCACCACGCTCCACCTGGAGCGATTCGCACCGCGCACCACCGCCGGCGGCGACGCGGAGTTCGAGGTCGAGCTCCGGCGCACCGGACGCACGTTCCCGGTCCCCGCCGACTCCACCGTGCTGGCCGCCGTACGCCGGGAGCTGCCGGACACCGCCTACTCCTGCGAGCAGGGCTTCTGCGGTACCTGTCAACAGCGGGTGCTGGAGGGCGACGTGGACCACCGGGACGAGCTGCTGACGGATGTGGAGCGTGCCGACTCGATGCTGATCTGTGTATCACGGGCCAGAAGTGAGCGTCTTGTGCTGGACCTGTGAGGGAATGCGGCGAATGCCGGTGCCGGTCCGGCCCGTTCGGGGCCGGATTCGATCGGTAAGGTGTTCGCATGAGTATCGGGGTTCGCCGCAGGATGGGCGTCGAGGAGCGGCGGCAGCAGCTCATCGGCGTCGCGCTCGACCTGTTCAGCCGACGCTCGCCCGACGAGGTCTCCATCGACGAGATAGCGTCGGCTGCGGGCATCTCGCGTCCGCTGGTCTACCACTACTTCCCCGGCAAACTCAGCCTGTACGAGGCCGCGTTGAAGCGCGCCTCGGAGGATCTGGCGGGCCGGTTCGCGGAGCCGCACGAGGGATCGCTGGGGGCCCGGCTGCTGCGCGTGATGCGCCGCTTCTTCGACTTCGTGGACGAGCACGGGCCCGGCTTCTCGGCGCTCATGCGCGGCGGCCCGGCCGTCGGCTCCTCGACGACGAACGCGCTCGTCGACTCCGTGCGGCAGGCCGCCTATGAGCAGATGCTTTCGCATCTGGGCGTCACCGACGCCTCCCCGCGACTGGAACTGGTCGTCCGGTCATGGATCTCGCTCGCCGAGTCGACGGCGCTGATCTGGCTGGACGGCCGGCGCATCCCGCGCGCCGAGCTGGAGCTCCAGCTCGTGCACGACTTCGCCGCGCTCGCGGCGGTGAGCGCCGCCTACGACCCGGACCTGGCCGTACTGCTGCGCACGATGGTCAAGGACGAGCCGGCCGACGGCCCCTTCGCGGAGCTCGTCGGCCGGCTGATCTCACTGGATTCCTAGGAGCCCTACCGGTCGAACTTCCGGTACGACGGGTCCAGGTCGCGGATCTCGGCGGAGGCGTGCAGGGTGACGCCGTCCTGCGGCGCCACATGCTTGCGGAGCAGCTCCAGCACGGCCTCCGTCAGCCTCGCCTTCGTCTCCTCGCCGCGGCCGGCGAGGAGACCGATGGTCACGTGCACGACGGCGTGCCGCTGATCCATCTCCTCGTAGCCGTACGCGGCGTACCCCTCCCGGAACAGCGTCTTGCAGGACTCCGGCCTGGCCGCCGCGATCTCGACGACCGCCTCGTGCAGCGCCCGCGCGAAGCCCTCGATGTCGAAGGGGTCCGCGTCGTCCAGCACGGCGGTGTAGTCGACGGTGATCTGCGGCATGGGCACTCCTGTTCTACGGCGACGGTCCGACCCTACTCGGACGCCCGGGTGAACACCGCCACGGTCCGCGCCGGGACGGTGAACGTGCCCGAGCCGGCCGCGTAGGAGGAGGTCTTCACCACCGCGTCTGCACCGGACGCCTGCACGGGGTGCAGCCGGTAGTGCGCACCGGCCAGACCGGCGATCCGCTGCTCCTGCTGCTGCGGGGAGGCGTTGAAGACCACGACCAGGTCACCGAGCCGCATGGTGATCACGCCCGGCGTCTCGTCCTTGCCGGACAGCGGGAAGGACAGCCGGTCCTGCACCTGCGCGGCCGTGCCGAGGGAGAACGTCTTCTCCGTCGAACGGATCCGCAGCAGGTCCTGGTAGGCGGCCGAGGCGCCGGTGATCTGCGGGCAGCCCACCTTGACCGTGCCGAGCAGCGGCTTGGCGAAGTCCCACTTGGACTGGTTGTCGGCCGCCGGGGGCAGCCCCCGCCCGAAGCCGTTGCCGTCGGCGCAGTTCCAGTGGATGGCGTTGAACCAGTCGCCGCTGTCGAAGGAGTTGCGGTCCAGCGACTTCGAGCGCAGCAGGTCGGTGCCCGCCTGGGAGAGGGACGGCCCCTGCGAGAGGGCGGCCGTGGCCATCGCCAGGACCTGCATACGGGCCCGGTCGGACGCGGAGGTGTCCTTGGGGAGCTTGTAGGTCAGGGCGTCGAACAGCGACTCGTTGTCGTGCGCGTCCACATAGGCGAGGGCGTCGCCGGGCGCGTCCGCGTAGCCGGCGGGGGCGCCGTTGTAGTCGACCTCGGCGCCGGTGACCTCCTTGCCGTCGGTGTCGGTGAAGTGGTACTTGGCCAGGTTGCCGGTCAGACCGATCTTGATCAGGTCCTGGTAGTGCAGCAGCCGGGCCCGCTGCTCCTCCTTCGTCCCGTTGGCCGTGGAGGAGTTGGGGTCGGTGTACAGCCCGGACGCGAAGCCCTGGATGCCGGGGTCCGAGTCGAAGGGGCCGCCGCCGCGCACGGCGTCACGGGCGCGGTCGGAGAAGGTGGCGATGCCGGTGCCGGCCATGTTCGCCTGCGTGGCCTGCACGAACCGGGCGTCGTTCGCCACCTCGCCGAAGTTCCAGCCCTCGCCGTAGAGGATGATCTTCTTGCCGTCGACGCCGTCCTTCTCGAGGGTCAGCGCGTCGAGGGCCTTGCGGACGGCGAGGATGTTGGCCTTCGGGTGGTGGCCCATGAGGTCGAAGCGGAAGCCGTCGACCTTGTACTCCTTGGCCCAGGTGACGATCGAGTCGACCACCAGCTTGCCCATCATGGCGTTCTCGGGCGCGGTGTTGGAGCAGCAGGTGCTGTTGGCGACCGAGCCGTCGGCCAGAAGCCGCTGGTAGTAGCCGGGCACGATCCTGTCGAGGACCGAGGTGTCCGCCTGGCCGCTGGCCGCCGTGTGGTTGTAGACGACGTCCATGACGACCCTGAGGCCGTCCTCGTTGAGCGCCTTGACCATCTTGCGGAACTGGACGGTACGCGCGGTGCCGTCCGGGTCGGTGGCGTAGGAGCCCTCCGGGACCGTGTAGTGGTACGGGTCGTAGCCCCAGTTGTAGGCGTCCTTGGCGGCGGTCTTCGCGACGCACTCCTGCTGCTTGTCGGAGTCGGCGGCGAAGGAGGCCAGGTCGCAGTCGGGAGTCGCCTGGTCGGCCTTCTTCTCGGGGATGGTGGCGATGTCGAAGGCCGGCAGCAGGTGCACGTACGACGTACCGGACTTCGCCAGCTCACGCAGGTGCTTCGCGCCGTCGCTGCGCTGGTCCGCGAAGGCCAGGTAGGTGCCCTGGTCCTTCGCCGGGACCGTCTTGTCGGCGACGGAGAAGTCCCGGATGTGCAGTTCCTGGATCTGCGCGTTCTTCAGCGGTACGGCCTTCGGCTTGTGCAGTCCGGCCCAGCCGCCCGGAGCGAGGGACTTGTCGTTCAGGTCGACGACGAGGCTGCGCTCGGAGTTCGCGGTGAGGGCGACCGAGTAGGGGTCGGTGACCTTGTTCGTCACGACCTTGCGGACGCTCGGGGCCCAGACCTTCACCACGTAGCGGTACGGCTTGTTCTTCCAGGACGTCGGACCCGTGACGGACCAGACGCCGGTGGCCGGGTCGCGGTGCATGGCCACCTTGGAGCCGTCCAGCTCCAGGGAGACGCTCTGTGCCGTCGGCGCCCAGACGGACAAGGTCGGCCTGCCGTCGTGGAAGACCGGGCCCAGCTTCGCCTTCGTGGCGTCGTACACGTCGTCCAGCACCCCCGCGATCTGCACACCGGTGGCGGCCAGGACGGCGCCGTTGGCGGCCCGCTGCGAGGCGACGAGCTGCCCGCCCAGCGCCGCGCGCACCCGGTCCCGGTCGCGCGGGTCGACGGACCAGGCGGTGTAGTCCTTCAGGTGCGGGAACTTCGCCTTCTGGGTGTCGGTGAGGGTGGTCTTCGTCAGACGCAGCCAGCGCTCGTCGTCGCTGGTCAGCGCCCCGTCCTTGACGGCGATCGAGCCGTCGTGCGAGTACAGCAGCTGGGTGGAGACGGCACCGTCGGCGCCGTTCCAGGCGACCGTGTTCCGGTCGATCCAGACCGCCTTGGAGGTGGTCAGGTCGAGCGCGGCCGCGCTGCCCGCGGGCTGCGGCAGCAGGTACTTCTCCTGACCGTTCAACAGCCACACCTCGTGACCGTTGGTCTTGAGGTCCAGGGACTGGTCGGTGGGGAGATCCTTGTCGTCGCCCTTGTGGATGATGTAGCTGAGGCTGGTGGCACCCTCGGTGAGCGGCACCTCGAAGACCGCGCCATAGGCATCAGTCTTCACCGGCTTCAGGGGGTTCGACCAGTCGGTGGGGTTCGCGGCACCCGTCCAGACGTGCAGGCCCCAGCCGTCGTAGTTCCCGTCGGCGCGGTGGTAGTGGACGACCGCCTTGGTCTTGTCCTGCGCCGGGTACTCGGGCCGCTGGGTCAGTAAGTCCGCCTTGCCCTGCTCGACCCAGACCTCACCCGTCTTGGTGACGTCGATGGTCCGGTCGGCGGAGACGTCCTTGTTGCCGTCCTTGTCGATGACCAGGAAGCCGACGTTGGAGGCGCCCGGCTTCAGCTTGACGTAGGCGAAGGCGCCGTACGCGTCGCGGCCGGCGAAGGGGTGGCTGGCGGGCCAGTTCGTCGCCTCGCCGTCGGCGATGTCGCCCCAGGCGTACAGGCCCCAGTTGTCGTAGTCGCCGTCGGTGCGCTTGTAGTGCACGATCGCGTAGTCCCGGGAGGAGGCCGTGGGGACCTCGGCCGCGGGCGGGGTGCCGGTGGTGCTGTTCGCCGTGGCGCTCGCGGTGTGCCCGGCCGAGTCGACCACGACCGCCTTGTAGCGCAGGGCGGTCCCGGCGGGCACGTCCTTGCCGATGGCCTGGGTGACCTTGTAGGGGGCGTGGTCGGCGGAGCCGAGGGTGCGCCACTTGCCGTTGCCGACCTGGGCGGCGAAGACGACCCGGTTGAGCCGGCCGCCGTCGACGTCGGCTGTGACGTCCACGGTCCCGGTGGCTCCGGTGGCCGGGGCCTTCAGGGTGAGGGTCGGCTTGGTGGCGGGCTCGGCGAGGGTGCCGGTGGCCTTGAGGACGACGGCGGAGCCGGCCGGGACGGTGAGGGTGAGCTTGCGGTCGGCGTCGGTCTTCGCCGTGGCGTCCGTGCCGTAGACGCCCTTGTATGCCATGTCCGCCGAGCCGGTCGCGAAGGTCGCGGACTTCTCGTCGTCGGCGTTGTTGAAGGCGACGACGTACTCGGCGCCCGTCCTGGCGTCCGTACGGGTGAAGGCGTAGACACCGGCGCCGTCGGCCGCGTACCGCTCGGTCTGGACGCCGTCCGTCAGGGCCGGGTTGTCCTTCCGGAGCTTCGCGAGGGCGCGGATCTCCTTGTAGAGCGGCGCGCTCGTGTCGTAGGCGTCGCTCGCGTGGGTGCGGTCGGTGCCGATCTCGTCGTCGTCGAGGTAGTCGGCGACCTTGGAGGCGAACATGGTCTGGCGGGCGTCCTTGTCGCCGCCGGAGCCGGTGAAGCCCTGCTCGTCGCCGTAGTAGACGACCGGGTTGCCGCGGCTGAGGAACATCAGCTCGTTGGCGAGCCTGTCCTTCCCGAGGATCTCGGCGTCGGTGGCCTTGGGGTTGTCCTGCTTCAGGAAGTACCCGATGCGGCCCATGTCGTGGTTGCCGAGGAAGGTGACCTGCTCGTACGCGTTGGCCTTGTCGGTCGTGTACTTGTAGTCGTCACCGAAGACGCTCGCCAGCTTCTGCGCGCTGCCGCCCTGGGAGGCGTAGGCGCGGGCCGCGTCCTGGAAGGGGAAGTCGAGGGTGGCGTCGAGGCGGCCCTGGGTGACGTACGGGGACGTGATCGAGGTGTCGGCGGAGTAGACCTCGCCGAACATGAAGAAGTTCTTCCGTCCGTGGGCGGCCGCGTACTTGTCGAGCGCGGTGGCCCACTGGGTCCAGAACTCCATGTTCACGTGCTTGACGGTGTCGATGCGGAACCCGTCGATGCCGAAGTTCTTCACCCAGCGCTCGTAGATCTTCTCCATCCCCTGGACGACCTCGGGACGCTCGGTCCACAGGTCGTCGAGGCCGGAGAAGTCACCGTAGGTGGTGGACTCGCCGGCGTAGGTCGAGTCGCCCCGGTTGTGGTACATCGTCGGGTCGTTGAGCCAGGCGGGGACCTTGCTCTTACTGGTCACCTTCGGCGTGCGCGGGAAGGAGTCCGCGTCGACGGCCGGGAACTTCCGGCTGCCGTCCGCATAGTCGGCGTCCTCGAAGGGCCGCCCGTCCTTGGTCAGGTACGGGAAGGCGCCCTTGGACAGGTAGTCGTAGGACTTCTCCTCGTAGTCGACGACGTCGGCGGTGTGGTTGGTGATGACGTCGAAGAAGACCTTCATGCCCTTGGCGTGCGCCTTGGAGATGAGGGTCTGGAGGTCCTTGTTGGTGCCGAAGTGCGGGTCGACCTGGGTGAAGTCGGTGATCCAGTAGCCGTGGTAACCGGCGGAGGCGTTGGCGCCCGTGCCCTGCACCGGGCGGTTCTTGAAGATGGGCGCCATCCAGATGGCGGTGGTGCCGAGGCCCTTGATGTAGTCGAGCCGGCTGGTCAGGCCCTTGAGGTCGCCGCCCTGGTAGAAGCCCTTGTCGGTGGGGTCGTAGCCGGTGCTCAGGCGGGACCCGGTCAGCCCTCCCCGGTCGTTGGACCTGTCCCCGTTGGCGAAACGGTCCGGCATGACGAAGTAGAACTGGTCACGGGTGTCGTCGTGCCGACCCGGCTGGGCGGCGAGTGCCGCGTCCGAGGGGGGTGCGGGCGGGGTGGCGGCGTGGGCGGCCAGTGGCTGGATCAGGGCTGCGGCGAGGGCCGCGGCGGTGACGGCCGCGGCCCGTCTCGCAGGTGCGGTACGGCGCGTCCGGGGCGCCGGCCATCTCGGTATCACAGGCGGTAACTCCTAGCGATTACGGCTCTTTTGGGTCCGACCCCACGCCGCGGCACGGCTGCACTGCCGGGCGCCCGCGGGGGACCGTATCGCTAACGAAAGGTTTACAGCAAGAGGCTTGAAACTCACAGCAAGAACTTTCACCGGCCGTCTTGACGGACCTTTCTCAACTGCCGCACTCTCACCGGTTGTTGAAGCCTCACCCTCTCTTTTCGGAGCCGCACATGACCGGACACCGACCCCGGGGTGTCTTCCGCCGGACGGCCGGAGCCACGGCCGCCGGCGCGCTGGCGCTCGCGGGTGTGCTCGCCCTGCCGGCGACGCCCGCGCAGGCGGACACGACCGCCAAGGGCGATGTGATCGCCAACCTGTGGGAGTGGAACTGGGACTCGATCGCCTCGGAGTGCACGAACGTGCTGGGCCCGGCGGGCTACGGCGCGGTGCAGGTGGCGCCGCCCGCGGAGTCCCTGAAACAGTCCAGCTTCTACTGGTGGGACGTCTACCAGCCCTACTCCTACGACCTGAACAGCCGCTTCGGCTCGCAGGCGAAGTTCGCCACCATGATCAGCACCTGCCGCCGGGCGGGCGTGAAGGTCTACACGGACGCGGTGATCAACCACACGGCCGCGCAGACCGGCACCGGCTACAACGGCACGACGGTCACGAACAAGTACGACACCCCGGAGTGGGACCGGGCGAACTACCATGATTCGTCCGACTGTCCCACCTCCGACCTCACGATCCAGGACTACTCCAGCCTCACCCAGGTCCAGAACTGCGAACTGCTGGGGCTGCCCGACCTCAGAACGGGCTCGGACACGGTGCGCACCGGCATCGCGGACTACCTGAACTCCCAGCTCGCCCTCGGTGTCGACGGCTTCCGCGTGGATGCGGCCAAGCACGTCCCCGAGGCCGACCTGGCGGCGATCGAGTCCAAGCTGACGAGCACCACGTCGGGCTCGGCGCCGTACGTCTTCCAGGAGGTCTATCCTGGCTCGACCCCGCAGCCGTCGGACTACTACGCCTCCGGTGACGTCCTGGACTTCACCTACGCGAGCAGGCTGAAGTCGGCGTTCCAGGGGAACGCGAGCGACCTGGGGTCACTCTCTTCCTCCGGGATCCTGCCGGCCGCCGACTCCGTCTCGTTCGTGACGAACCACGACACCGAACGCAACGGCCTGCACATGAGCTACAAGGACGGCGACACCTACAAGCTCGCCAACCTCTTCCAGCTCGCCTACAAGTGGTCGACGCCGACGGTGTACGCGAGCTGGGAGTGGACCCGGAGCGACCAGGCTCCGCCGAACTTCTCCGGGTTCGTGACGGACACGGACTGCTCGGGCGGATGGTACTGCCTCGACCGGGACACCTCGGTGGTCGGCATGGTGGCCTGGCACAACGCCGTCGGCACGGCGGCCGTCTCCGACTGGCAGACGAAGTCGTCGTCCGTGATCGGCTTCGGCCGCGGCGGCGCCGGGTTCTTCGCCCTGAACAACGGCACGAGCAGCGCGACCTACACGTTCACCACGGGCATGGCCGACGGCACGTACAAGAACGTGATCGACGGCGGCGCGACGACGGTGACCGTGTCCGGCGGCAGCGCCTCGATCACCGTCCCGGGGAAGGGCGCGGTCGCCTTCTACAACTCCTCCTACACCTGCACGGTGGGCTGCGACGACACGGGCGGCGGCTCCGGCGACACGGTGAACGCGACGTTCGACGAGTACGCGTCGACGCCGTCCGGCACCGGCGTGTACGTCGTGGGGTCGATCCCGGCCCTGGGCGGCTGGGACACCTCCAAGGCAGTGCGGCTGTCGTCGTCCGGCTATCCGATCTGGTCGGGGGAGGTGGGCGTTCCGGTCAACACCTCGTTCGAGTTCAAGTACCTCAAGAAGGACAGCTCGGGCAATGTGACCTGGGAGTCGAACGCCAACCGCACCGCCGCCACGACCACCTCGGCGCTCTCGCTGAACAACTCCTGGAACGTGGCGAGCACGAGCGCCACCGACGTCACCTTCGACGAGACCGCCACGACCGACTGGGGAACCAACGTCTACGTCGTCGGCTCCCTCACCTCCCTCGGCTCCTGGAACACGGCCGACGCGATTCCCCTGTCCTCGGCGTCGTACCCCACCTGGAGCAGACTCGTCATCGTCCCCAGGAGCACGTCCTTCGAGTACAAGTACGTCAAGAAGGACGGCTCCGGGAACGTGACCTGGGAGTCCGGTACGAACCGCTCGTACACGACGGGCGGTTCGTCCGGCTACACGACGAGCGACACCTGGAAGTAGGGCCGGCTCAGCAGCCCGGCTTCCCCGAGTAGATCGCCAGCGCCGTGTCGGCGCCCAGGGTGGCGGTGAACTGCCCGCTGGAGTTCACCGTCACCGTCGTGTTGTTCTGCACGTTGCAGTAGGTGCCCGACGGCAGCGAGGTCTGGTAGGTGCGGGTCAGGGACGAGGTCTCGTGGTTGATCGCCACATAGCCCCTGGCGCCCCGGCCGAAGGCGATGGCGTTGTTGCCGTTGTCCCACCAGTTGGAGACGGCCTGTCCGCGGGTGGCGTTGCGGAAGGCGACCATGGACTTGATCTCCGGCCAGGCGTGCTGGCACTTCCAGCCGTCCTGCCAGCAGGCGTTGACCTTGCCTCCGTTGGGCGGGCCGGCGTCCGCGTCGGACCACTCGTAGCCCGAGTTGATGTCGGGGGCGCCGTAGGGGTACGCCAGCATGAAGACGTTGGCCAGGGTGTAGTTGGCGCCGCTCTTGTAGTTCAGGGTCGAGCCGTTGCGCTCCGTGTCGTGGTTGTCCACGAAGACACCCGCGACCGAGCTGCTCAGATAGCCCCAGCCCTCGCCGTAGTTGCTCAGGTACGCCAGCTTCTCGTTGTTGAAGACGCGCTTGAGGTCGTAGGCGTAGCGGAACTCCTGCACGTCCCCGTTGCCGGTGTACTCGGACGGCTGGACCGCCTCGTTCGCGCCGTAGATGACCTCCTGCTTCCAGTAGACGGAGGGGTTGGTCAGCCGGCTCTTGATGTTGGCCAGGTCTTCCGCCGGGATGTGCTTGGCCGCGTCGATGCGGAAGCCGTCGACGCCGAGGGTCAGCAGGTCGTTCATGTAGCCGGCGATGGTCTTGCGGACGTACTCCTCGCCCGTGTCCAGGTCGGCCAGGCCGACGAGTTCGCAGTGCTGGACGTTCCAGCGGTCCTGGTAGTTGGTGACCTGGGAGGTGCAGTCGTCGAAGTCGTAGACCGAGTACAGGCCCGGGTAGTCGTACTTCGTGTACGAGGAGCCGCCCGTGCCGGTGCCCGAGCCGGCCGACATGTGGTTGACGACCGTGTCGACCACGACCTTCACACCGGCCGCGTGGCAGGTGTTCACCATGCTCTGGAACGCCGCGCGGTCGCCGAGGCGGCCCGCGATCTTGTACGAGACCGGCTGGTACGACGTCCACCACTGCGAGCCCTGTATGTGCTCGGCGGGTGGGGAGACCTGGACGTATCCGTAGCCGGCGGGGCCGAGAGCGGTGGTGCACTCCTTGGCGACCGAGGCGTAGTTCCACTCGAAGAGGACGGCGGTGACGTCCTTGGTGCCGGGCGGGGAGGCCTCGGCGGTAGTCGGGTACATGCCAACCGAGACGGCGGCTGCGAGGGCGATCGCCGTGGGGAGGGTTCTGCGTGCCATGTGGGGGTCCTTCGACGTTGAAGGCGCTTGCTGCAATGTTTCAGCAAACTTGCGGTGACGCAGATGTTAAAGGCCCGCTGCCTGAAAGGCAGCGGGCCGTTGTGAAGTTGATGCAAGAACTTTCAGACGGGTCCTCAGACCGCTGTCGTCCACCACACGGTGGTGTCCGCCGGCACCTTCGCCTCGCCGTCGGCCTCGGTCACCTCACCGCTCGTGAGCAGGACGCGGCCGTGCGCCGGGATCGTCACCGACGACCCCGTCGTGTTGGCGACGCACACGAACTCCCCGCGCCGGAAGGCGAGGACGCCCTCGGGCGCCCGCAGCCACTCCACCGCCTCGCCCGCGCCCAGGTCGGGCTGCGACCGGCGCAGGACCAGCGCGGCCCGGTACAGCTCCAGGGTCGAGCCGGGCACTCCCGTCTGGGCCTCGACGCTCAGCTCGGCCCAGGTCGACGGCTGGGGCAGCCAGCTGCCGCCACTGCCGAAGCCGTACGAGGAGCCCTCCCGGGTCCACGGGATCGGCACCCGGCAGCCGTCGCGGAAGCCGTCCTGGCCTGCGCCCCGGAAGTAGGCCGGGTCCTGGCGCACCTCGTCGGGGAGGTCCACCACGTCCGGGAGGCCCAGTTCCTCGCCCTGGTACACGTACGCCGAGCCGGGCAGCGCCAGCATGAGGAGGGTGGCGGCGCGGGCACGGCGCAGGCCCAGTGCGCGGTCGCCCGCGGTGCGGATCTGGGTGCCGAGGCCGGGCGGATTGGCGAAGCGGGTCGCGTGCCGGGTGACGTCGTGGTTGGACAGCACCCAGGTGGCGGGGGCGCCGACCGGACGCATGGCCTCCAGGGTGCGGTCGATGACCGTGCGGAGTTCCTCCGCGTCCCACTCCGTGCCCAGGTACTGGAAGTTGAAGGCCTGGTGCAGCTCGTCCGGGCGGACGTAGTTGGCGGTGCGCTCGACCGTCGGGGTCCAGGCCTCGGCGACGAAGATCCGCTCGCCCGCGTACTCGTCGAGAATCGTGCGCCACTGCCGGTAGATGACGTGCACGCCGTCCTGGTCGAAGAACGGCATGACATCGTTGCCCAGCAGCTTGAGCTGGTCGTGGGAGCCCAGGTCCGGGAGGCCCGCCGCCTTCACCAGGCCGTGGGCGACGTCGATGCGGAAGCCGTCGACGCCCATGTCCAGCCAGAAGCGGAGGATGGAGCGGAACTCGTCGCCGACCGCCGGGTGTTCCCAGTTGAAGTCGGGCTGCTCGGGGGCGAAGAGGTGCAGGTACCACTCGCCGGGGGTGCCGTCCGGTTCGGTCACCCGGGTCCAGGCCGGGCCGCCGAAGATGGACTCCCAGTCGTTGGGCGGCAGTTCGCCGTTCTTTCCCTTGCCGGGCCGGAAGTGGTAGCGCTCCCGAAGGGGCGAGCCGGGGCCCTCGGCGAGCGCGCGCTTGAACCACTCGTGCTGGTCGGAGGAGTGGTTGGGGACCAGGTCGACGATGATGCGCAGGCCCAGCCCGTGGGCGTCGCGGATCAGCGCGTCGGCGTCGAGCAGGTTGCCGAACATGGGGTCGACGGCGCGGTAGTCGGCGACGTCGTAGCCGGCGTCGGCCTGCGGGGAGGCGTAGAAGGGGCTGAGCCACACGGCGTCCACGCCGAGGTCGCGCAGATAGGAGAGTCTGGAACGTACGCCTTCCAGGTCACCCATGCCGTCGCCGTTGCTGTCGGCGAAGCTGCGCGGATAGACCTGGTAGATGACCGCGTCCCGCCACCAGTCGCGACGCTTGGCGACGGTGGCGACGGCGAAGTCGTCGGCCGGGGCTGCGGGGTGCTGCTGGCTCATGGCTTCCTTGATGCGTAAGGGAGTTCTGGTCATGGGCGACGTGGGTGCGGCGGCTGCTGGGTGCGAGGCGGCCGCGGTGTCAGCGGGGTCGGATGGACACCGCGGCCGCCTACCCGCGCGGACAGCCGCGCGGGAGTCTCTCACCGGGGTGGGCGTCAGCCCTTGGTGCCGCCGGCGGTGAGGCCGGTGACGAGGTTCTTCTGCACGAGATAGAAGAAGACCGACACGGGTATCGCGATCAGCACCGCGGTGGCGGCCATGTAGTTCCACTCGGCGTCGTGCTGGCTGACGAAGGTCTGCAGACCCACGGCGAAGGTGTACTTCGAGTCGTCGAGCATGAAGGTGGTCGCGAAGGCGACCTCGCCGACGGCGGTGATGAAGTTGTAGAAGGCGGCGACGGCCAGGCCCGGGCGGGCCAGCGGCAGGATCAGCCGGAAGAAGGTGCCGAAGGGGGTGAGTCCGTCGACCCGGCCCGCCTCGTCGATCTCGAAGGGGATGGTGTCGAAGTAGCCCTTGAGCAGCCAGGCGCTGTACGGCACGGCGGTGGTGCAGTTGATGACGATCAGCGACCAGTACGTGTCGATGAGGTCGAGTTCGCTGAAGATCTCGTACATCGGCACGATCAGGATGGCGATCGGGAAGGCCTGGGTGAGCAGCAGCACCCACATCAGCGGCTTGTAGCCGGGGAAGCGCATGCGCGAGACGGCGTAGCCGGTGGTGGCGGCGACGAAGACACCGATCACGGTGGTGCCCAGGGCCACGATCATCGTCGACTTGAACCAGTCGAAGAAGGCGGTGTGCTGGAGCACGTAGCTGTAGTTGGAGAAGGCCAGCTTGCCCATGATCTTGCCCGGGTGCAGGTAGTCGTCCTTGTCCGGGCCGAGGGAGAGGAAGAACAGCCAGGCCACCGGGGCCAGCGCGATCAGGCTCGCCACGGTCAGGCCGCCGTGCAGGAGGGCGCGACCGAGCGGGCCGCGCGTACCCCGCCCGCGGACCTGGCGGGGCCGCGAGGAGGCGAGGACCTGCGGCGTCACCGGGCGGTCCGGCTTGATCTCGGAGGATGTCGTGGTGCTCATGGCGGCTCCTGCGGCGTCAGACGGCGAGCTGGTCATTGCGCTTCAGCCAGCGGAAGTAGAAGGAGGTGAAGACGGTCAGGATCGACAGCAGCAGTACGCCGTACGCGGCGGACTGGGCGAAGTCGCGCGGCTGCTGTCCGAAGCCGAGGAAGTAGGCCCAGGTCACGAGGATCTGGGCGTCGGGGGCGCCGGTGGGGCCGAACAGCAGGAAGATGATGGCGAACTGGTTGAAGGTCCAGATGATGCCGAGCAGTACCACGGTGGAGCTGACCGAACGCAGGCCCGGCAGCGTGACGTGCCGGAACTGCTGCCAGGCGCTGGCGCCGTCCATCTCGGCGGCCTCGTAGAGCGTGGAGTCGATGGACTGCAGGCCGCCGAGCAGCGAGAGCATCATGAAGGGCACACCGCACCAGGTGTTGACCATGATCGCGGCGAACCGCTGCCAGAAGGTGTCCTCCAGCCACTGCGGCTGGGGCAGGTGGAGCGATCCGAGGATCTGGTTGAGCACACCGGAGTCGGCGAGCATGATCCGCCAGGAGAAGACGGTGACGAAGGTCGGCACCGCCCAGGGCAGGACCAGCATCAGCCGGTAGAAGGTGCGGCCGCGCAGCTTCTGGTTGAGCATGAGCGCGAGGCCCAGGCCGATGGTGTAGTGCAGGACCACGCAGGCCGCCGTCCAGAAGACGGTCCACAGGAAGTGCGACCAGAACCGGTCGTACGAGGTCGGGCCGAACAGGATGTCCTTGTAGTTGTCGAGCCCGATGAACTTGTAGGTGGCGGCGATGTGGTTGACGCCGATGGTGCGTGCCGAGTTGAGGCTGTTGGCGTCGGTCAGGGTCAGGTACAGGCCGCGCGCCAGCGGATAGCCGACGATGACGCCGAGCACGACGACCACCGGGGCGATCATCGCGTAGGCGTACCAGTACCTGTTGAATCCGTTCTTGATGCGCTGGCCCAGGCCGGGCCGCGGCGCGCGGTCACCGCGGCGCTTGCCGGTGGCGCGGTCGATGGCGACTGTCATGGTTCGGCACCTTCGGGGAGATCAGGGGGCGGGCCTGGGCACAGGCCGGTGGGGGGGGGGGGGGGGGCCCCCCCCCCCCGAGGGCGTGGGAGAACGAGGGGGGAGGCCCCTCGGTCTGGACCGC
>NZ_JBWKFL010000002.1:43541-51443 GCF_056434305.1 Streptomyces sp. NPDC044061
GGTGACTTGTCGGGGTCCGCCCCTTCGGGGGGGGTGGGGGGGAGGACCGGGAAAAAGCCGGGCGCCCACCGACCCCCCCCCCCCTGGAGGGAGCCCCCGCCGCCCACGCGGGCTCACTTGCTGAAGTCGGGCACCAGCTTGGCGATCGCCAGCTCGGCGTTGCTCAGACCCTTGTCCAGCGACTCCTTGCCACCGGCGATCTTCGGCAGCTCGGTGTCCAGCGGGCCCCACAGGGAGCTGTACTCGGGCAGCGCCGGGCGGGGCTGGGCGGCGGCGAGGACGCCCTGGTAGCCGGCGATGCCGGGGTCGGCCTTGACCTGGGCGGTGTAGGCGTCGGAGCGGGTGGGCAGCGTGGAGTTCTTCAGGGCGATGGCCTCCTGGGTCTTCGCCGAGGTCATGAACTTCACGAACTTCAGCGCCGCGGCCTGGTGGGCCTTGTCGGAGCCGGCGTAGACCGAGAGGTTGTGGCCGCCGGTCGGGGCGCCCGCCTTGCCGCTGGAGCCGGCCGGGACGGTGGCGATGCCGAGGTTGGACTTGTCGCTGAAGGCCGAGCCCTTGTAGAAGTTCGTGATCTCCCAGGGGCCCTGGATGATCGCGGCGACCTTGCCGTTGACGAACGCGTCCTGGATGTGGGCGTAGGCGTCGGCGGTGGTGTCGGCCTTGTGCAGGCCCTTGCCGGAGAACGTGCTCAGCCAGGTGCCGTAGGCCTTCTTGGCGGCGGCCGAGTTCACGGTGATCTTCTTGGCGGCGGCGTCGACGGTGTCGGTGCCCTCGCCGTAGAGGAAGGACTGGGCGTAGTAGGCCTGGGTGGAGCCCCAGTAGCCGTCGACCTTGGTCTTGGCCTTGACCTTCGCGGCGTCGGACTTGAGCTCGTCCCAGGTCTTGGGGGCCTCGGTGATGCCCGCCTTCTTGAACAGGGCCTTGTTGTAGACCAGGGCGAGGGTGTCGGTGACCAGCGGCACGCCGTAGGTCTTGCCCTCGTACTGGGCCTGCTTCATCAGGTTCGGCTGGAACTTGCTCTGGTCCGCCAGGGCCTCCGTGCCGTCCAGCGGCAGGAAGTAGCTCTTCTTGGCGAAGGCGGGGGTCCAGCCGACCTCGGAACGCAGGATGTCCGGGGCGCCCTTGGAGCCGGCTGCCGTGTCGAACTTGTTCTGCGCCTGGTCGAAGGGGACGTCGACGTACTTGACCTTGATCTTCGGGTTGGCCTTCTCGAAGTCCGCGACCAGTGCCTTGTACGTCGGCGCCTCATTGGTGGCGTTGGAGGTGTCCCACCAGGTGATGGTGACCGGGCCGTCCGACTTGCTGTCGCTGTCGCTCCCGCCGCACGCCGTCGCCGCCAGGGCGAAAGACGCCACCAGCGCGGAGGCCGCTATGCCACGCCGCATGAGTTCTCCTTGAGGGTTAAAAGCCCGAGTGGTGCAGGAGGCGGTCCCGTCTGACGCCTCTGCGACTTGCCGACTGCGCCGTTGCGGCGGCCGGGCGACTGGGAACGTAACAGCGATGTAAGCGTTGCGAAAGACCTTGCAGAAAAAAAGTGCAAGAGAACACGGGGGTTACCTCGCCGTGACCTGGGCTAGACCCCGTCGAAACCCTGTTACGCAGCCGGTAGGCGTGTTGACGGACACTTGTGCAAGACTCTGCAAGCTCTTGCCATCCGTTACCGCCCACGGAATCATCCCCTTGCGGAGCGGGACGTCGGCTTCACGAGAGCCGACCACACCACCGAGAAGCACGAGGAGTGCGATGACGCAGCAATCCACGGCCGGCCGCGCGCGCGCCCGCGCACGGCGTCCCGTCGGTGTGCAAGGCGAGGTACGGCCGGTACAGTCCGGTGCCGTGACCACACGGCTTGCGGACATCGCTGCGCAGGCGGGGGTGAGCGAAGCGACCGTCAGCCGCGTCCTCAACGGGAAGCCTGGCGTTGCCGCCACCACCCGCCAGTCCGTGCTCGCCGCGCTGGACGTGCTCGGCTACGAGCGTCCGGTACGGCTGCGCCAGCGCAGCGAGGGCCTGGTGGGCCTGATCACCCCGGAGCTGGAGAACCCGATATTCCCGGCCCTCGCCCAGGTCATCGGCCAGGCGCTGACCCGGCAGGGCTACACCCCGGTGCTCGCCACCCAGACCCCCGGCGGGTCCACGGAGGACGAGCTGACCGAGATGCTGGTGGACCGCGGGGTGGCCGGCATCATCTACGTCTCCGGACTGCACGCGGACACCACCGCCGACATGCAGCGCTACGAGCGGCTGCGGGCGCAGGGCGTGCCGTTCGTGCTGGTGGACGGGTTCTCGCCGAAGGTGCAGGCCCCCTTCATCTCCCCCGACGACCGGGCGGCGACCTCCCTGGCCGTGACGCACCTGGTCTCGCTGGGCCACACCCGGATCGGTCTCGCGCTCGGCCCGAAGCGGTTCGTGCCCGTGCAGCGTAAGATCGAGGGCTTCGTCCGCGCCATGCAGGACCAGTTGGGCCTAAGCCCGGAGACGGTCGAGGACGAGCTGGTCCAGCACTCGCTGTACACCCTGGAGGGCGGCCAGGCGGCCGCCGCCGCGCTGATCGAGCGGGACTGCACGGCGGTGGTGTGCGCGAGCGACATGATGGCGCTCGGCGCGATACGGGCAGCCCGGCAGCTGGGCCTGGAGGTGCCCACGGACGTGTCGGTGGTGGGCTTCGACGACTCCCCGCTGATCGCGTTCACCGACCCGCCGCTGACCACGGTCCGCAAGCCGGTCCCGGCGATGGGACAGGCGGCGGTGCGCACGCTGCTGGAGGAGATCGGCGGTACGCCCGCACCGCACAGCGAGTTCGTGTTCATGCCGGAGCTGGTGGTGCGCGGTTCGACCGCTTCGGCACCGGGTGACCGGAATGGCCGCAATCGCGGGTGATCGTTCGCGATCGGGGTTGGATGTCCCCCGAATGTCGTAGGACGTGCGGGGCGGACCCAACCTTGGGATGATCTGGCGAGGAAGCCTTTTCTGGCAGACTCTGTGCCTATGAGTGACTCGACCGTGACAGAGCAGGAAGGTCGCGAGGAGGTGGCCGTTCCGCGGACCGTCACGGGCGAGGACAGACGCGGTTTCCTGCACCGGGTACGCCGGCCGCGCAGGCCCCGGCTGTGGTTCGAGATCCTGCTGATCGCGGTGAGTTACTGGACGTACTCACTGATCCGCAACGCGGTCCCCGAGCAGAAGGCGGAGGCGCTGCGCAACGCCGACTGGGTCTGGCGCCTCGAGCACCATGTGGGCGTCGCCGTCGAGGAGTCGGTCAATCACGCCGTGAACGCCGTGTCTTGGCTGATCGTCGGCATGAACTACTACTACGCCACCCTGCACTTCGTCATCACGCTGGGTGTCCTCGTGTGGCTCTACCGCTGGCATCCCGGCCGCTACGCGGCGGCCCGGCTGGTGCTGTTCGCGACCACCGGTGTGGCCCTCGTCGGTTACTACCTGTTCCCACTGGCGCCGCCCCGGCTGATGCGCGGCGGGCACTTCGTGGACACGGTGATGGCGCACCACACGTGGGGCTCGATGGCCTCCGGCGACCTGAAGCACATGTCCAACCAGTACGCGGCGATGCCGTCCATGCACATCGGCTGGTCGCTGTGGTGCGGGCTGACGGTCTTCGCGCTGGCGTCCGTGCCGTGGGTGCGGGTGCTGGGGCTGCTCTACCCGACGGCCACCCTCGTGGTGATCGTCGCCACGGCCAACCACTTCTGGCTGGACGCGGTGGGCGGCGTCCTCTGCCTGGCCTTCGGTTTCTCGGTGGCCCGGCTCTGGTACGGCAGCCTGCCCCACGCCCTGCCGAGGCGGGTGGCGGCCCCGGCGCCCCGGCCCGCTCAGGTCACGTCCGCGTAGAACAGCTCCTCGACGACCGTGCGCGCCCTCCGGGTCGTACGGCGGTAGGCGTCCAGCATGTCCCCGGCATGCCCGGCGCCGTAGCCCAGGTAGCGGCCGACCGCTGCCAGCTCGCGGGGCTCGGTGGGGAAGGTGTCCCCGGCGCGGCCGCGGACCAGCATGACCGCGTTGCGCACCCGGGTGGCCAGCACCCAGGCCTCGTCCAGGACCTCCGTCTCCTCGGGGGACAGCAGCCCGGCCGCGCGGACCGCGGACAGGGCCTGGCGGGTGCGGGTGGTGCGCAGGCCGGGCACCTGGTGGCCGTGCCGCAGCTGGAACAGCTGGACGGTCCACTCCACGTCGGACAGGCCGCCGGGCCCGAGCTTGGTGTGCAGCCGTGGGTCGGCGCCGCGCGGCAGGCGCTCGGACTCCATGCGGGCCTTGAGCCGGCGGATCTCGCGGACCGCCTCGTCGTCCAGGCCCCGCTGCGGGTAGCGCAGCGGGTCGATCAGCTCGGTGAATCGGCGGGCCAGGTCCTCGTCCCCGGCGACCGGCTCGGCCCGCAGCAGCGCCTGCGACTCCCAGACCAGGGACCAGCGCCGGTAGTACGCCTCGTACGACTTCAGGGTGCGCACCAACGGCCCGGACTTGCCCTCGGGACGCAGGCCGGCGTCGATGAGCAGCGGCGGGTCGGCGCTCGGCAGCTGCAACAGGCGGCGCATCTCGGCGACCACCTTGTTGGCGGCCGTCCCGGCCTCGTGCTCGTCCACACCGTCCTGCGGCTCGTGCACGAACAGCACGTCGGCGTCGGAACCGTAGCCCAGTTCGTGGCCGCCGAAGCGGCCCATCCCGATGATCGCGAACCGGGTGGGCAGGGTGTCGCCCCAGCCGTCCCGCACGACCGCCCGCAGGGTGCCGGCCAGGGTCGCCGCGGTCAGGTCGGACACCGCGGCGCCCACCCGGTCCACCAGGGCGCCCTGGTCGGCCTCGGCGGGGCTGGTCTCCGTGCCGTAGGAGCCGACGATGTCGCCGGCGGCCGTGCGGAACAGCTCCCGGCGGCGCACGCCACGGGCCGCTGTGACGCCCTGCTCGGCGTTCTCGGCGCGGCGCACGGCGGCGAGGATCTCCTGCTCCAGGGGGGCGCGCTCGCGCGGCTCCAGGCCGCCGCCGTCGCCGTCGCCCAGGAGCGCCACGGCCTCGGGGGCGCGCATGAGGAGGTCGGGGGCGAGGCGGCCCGCCGACAGGACGCGGGCGAGGTTCTCGGCAGCCGCGCCCTCGTCCCTGAGCAGCCTGAGGTACCAGGGGGTCTTGCCGAGGGCGTCGGAGACCTTGCGGAAGTTGAGCAGGCCCGCGTCCGGGTCGGCGGAGTCGGCGAACCAGCCGAGCAGCACGGGCAGCAGGGTGCGCTGGATGGCGGCCTTGCGGGTGACTCCGGAGGCCAGCGCCTCCAGATGGCGCAGGGCGGCCGCCGGGTCGGCGTAGCCGAGGGCGACGAGGCGCTCGCGGGCCGCCTCGGCGCTCAGCCGGGCCTCGCCGGGGGCGAGTTGGGCGACCGCGTCGAGCAGCGGGCGGTAGAAGATCTTCTCGTGCAGCCGTCGTACGGCCCCGGTGTGCCGCTTCCACTCGCGGTTCAGTTCGGCCACCGGGTCGGTGCGCAGGCCGAGGGAGCGGCCGAGGCGCCGCTGGTCGGCCTCGGCCTCGGGCACCAGGTGGGTGCGGCGCAGCCGGTACAGCTGGATACGGTGCTCCATGGAGCGCAGGAAGCGGTAGGCCTCGTCGAGGCGGGCGCTGTCCTCCCGGCCCACGTAGCCGCCGGCGGCGAGCGCCTGGAGGGCGTCGAGGGTGGTGCCGCTGCGCAGGGAGGGGTCGGTGCGGCCGTGCACCAACTGCAGAAGCTGTACGGCGAACTCCACGTCGCGCAGGCCGCCGGGGCCGAGCTTCAGTTCGCGTTCGATCTCGGCCGCGGGGATGTTCTCGACCACGCGGCGGCGCATCTTCTGTACGTCCGCCACGAAGTTCTCGCGTTCGGCGGCCTTCCAGACGAGGGGTTCCAGCGCGTCGATGTAGGCCTGGCCGAGGTCCCTGTCGCCGGCCACCGGGCGGGCCTTGAGCAGGGCCTGGAACTCCCAGGTCTTGGCCCAGCGCTGGTAGTAGGCGAGGTGGCTGCTGAGAGTGCGGACGAGGGGGCCGTTGCGGCCCTCGGGGCGGAGGTTGGCGTCCACCGGCCAGATCGAGCCCTCGACGGTGGACTCGGAGCAGATCCGCATCATGTGCGAGGCCAGTTTGGTGGCGGATCTGAGGGCCTTGCCCTCGTCGGCGCCCTCGGCCGCCTCCGCCACGAAGATCACGTCCACGTCGGAGACGTAGTTCAGCTCGTGGCCGCCGCACTTGCCCATCGCGATCACCGCGAGGCGGCAGGCTGCGGCGTCCTCGGGGGCGGCTGCGGCCGCGAGGGCCAGGGCGGCGCGGAGGGTGGCGGTGGCCAGGTCGGCCAGTTCAGCGGCGGTCTCCGCGACGTCGATGGTGCCGCAGACGTCACGGGCGGCGATGGACAGCAGGCAGCGGCGGTAGGCCACGCGGAGGGAGACGGGGTCGGTGGCCTCGGCCAGGCCCCGCTCGAACTCCTCCACTCCGCGGTGGAGGTCCCGGGGCTCGTAGGTGACCAGGGCCTGCCAGTCGCTCGGGTGGCGGGCGAGGTGGTCCGCCAGGGCGGCGGAGGCGCCCAGGACTCCGAGCAGGCGGTCGCGCAGCGGCTTGGCCGCTGTCAGGGTGTCCAGCAGTTCGCGGTGGGCGGTGGGGCCGGGCTGGGCCTCCAGGAGCCGGACCAGGCCGTGCAGGGCGAGGTCGGGGTCGGCGGTGGCGCCCAGGGCCTCGAGGAGGACCGGGTCGTCCCGGACGGGGGCCAGCTCGGCGCTGTCCAGGAGGCGCTCGGCGGCCGAGGGGTCGGTGAAGCCGTGCCGCAGCAGTCGCGTGAAGGTACTGCTCCTGCGCCCCGGCGTCATCCTCGGCCTCCCCTGGATCCAGGTCGTCCTGGCGAGAGCCTATCCGGAGTCGGCGGGGGGCCGCGCGTGTGCCTGCGGCGCTTGGGCGGGTGGGGTGCGTGGTCCGGCCTTGTCTCGCGGGGCCTGAGCCGGTACGGGGTCCTTGCCTGCCGACGGGCACCTGAGCCAGTGCGTGCTTGCGACGCTTGGGTGGGCTCCGGGGGGCGGGGGCCTTGCCTGCCGACGGCACCTGAGCCGGTGCTGCTTGCGGCGCTTGGGTGGGCTCCGGGGGGGCGGGGGCCTTGCCTCCCTGCGGCGGCCCCGTGGGGTGCGGGGTCGGCCTTGCTTGCTCGGGCCCGTGCTGGTACGTCCACCTCGCCTGCCTGCGGCGCCCGAGCCGGTACGTCCACCTCGCCTGCCGACAGCGCCTGAGCCGGTGCTGCTTGCGGCGCTTGGGTGGGCTCCGGGGGGGCGGGGGCCTTGCCTGCCTGCGGCGGCCCGGTGGGGTGCGGGGTCGGCCTTGCTTGCTTGGGCCCGTGCTGGTACGTCCACCTCGCCTGCCTGCGGCGCCCGAGCCGGTACGTCCACCTCGCCTGCCGACAGCGCCTGAGCCAGTGCGTGCTTGCGACGCTTGGGTGGGCTCCGGGGGGACGGGGGCCTTGCCTGCCTGCGGCGGCCCGGTGGGGTGCGGGGTCGGCCTTGCTTGCTTGGGCCCGTGCCGGTCGGGGGCATCGCCTGCCTGCGGCGCCCGAGCCGGTACGTCCACCTCGCCTGCCTGCGGCGTCCGAGCTCCGGCCTCGCCTGGGGCCTTGCGCCGGTGCGTGGTCCGGTCCTGCCTGCGGCGGCCCGTGTCGGGTGGGTGGGGGCTTGCGGCCCGCCCAGGGTGGGTTGGGGGTCGGGGCCGCGCCGGGTGGTATCCGTCCTCGGTCCGGCGGACTGGTCCTCGAAGAGGTGAACCGGGATGTTCGCCGGCCGCTGCGGGCGGACACGACCCGACACGTCCCCTGCCCGCCGTACGCGAGTGCGGGGCCTGCCCCGCCTGTGCGCCTGCGCGGTCCCACCCTGTGCCGACGCCGGGTCCGACAGCGCCTGC